>CAZYYO010000004.1:4303-71269 GCA_964650965.1 uncultured Lachnospiraceae bacterium
TCATTCTGTAATTTTACAATGCGGTTCATGGCTGAGAACAATCCACGGATGGAGGCTCTGGTAATATTAGAGCTTACTCCTACTCCGTAGGTTACATTGCCTGAGCGATTATCTCTCATCTCAATATAAGCTGCAGCTTTGGCGTGGGAGCCTTCTCCCAGGGAGTGTTCTGAGTAATCCAATACAGTGAAATCAACCTGAGGAACGCACTGACGAATGGCCAGCTTCACTGCGTCAATTGGTCCATTTCCATCTGCTTCAGAATGAATGTCTTCTCCGTTATATTTAAAGTCTAAGGCTACATGTGTCTCATCATTTGCCATATTATCATCAATATCTACATACACCAGTTCAAATGGAGCACGCTGTTCCAGGTATTCCCGCTTGAAGGCTTCCATAACCTTCTGTGGGGCAACCTCTCCACCTTCCTTCTCGGAAATGTACTGGATAACATCTGCAAATTCTCTCTGCATCTTCTTAGGAAGCTTGTAGCCGTATACGGTGTCCATAACAAAGGCAACGCCGCCCTTGCCGGACTGGCTGTTAATCCGTACCACTGGCTCGTATTTTCTGCCAACATCTGCCGGGTCAATGGGAAGATATGGTACCTCCCAGATTTCATTGCCACGCTCCTGCATTGCATGCACGCCCTTGTTGATGGCATCCTGATGGGAACCTGAAAATGCAGTAAATACCAGCTTGCCTGCATAGGGATGACGCATATCCACATCCATCTTGCAGCATCGTTCAAATACTTCTACGATTTCTCTAATATTTTCAATATCCAGCTCTGGATTAATGCCCTGGGAGAACATATTATAAGCTACGGTTAAGATATCAATATTCCCTGTACGCTCTCCATTTCCAAGAAGTGTTCCCTCTACGCGGTCTGCTCCTGCCAGCAATGCCAGCTCTGTTGCAGCAATTCCCGTTCCCCTGTCATTATGAGGATGTACACTTAAGATGACGTTGTCCCGCTCCTGGAAGTGACGGTTCATCCATTCAATCTGGTCTGCATATACATTTGGCGTATTCATTTCAACGGTTGCAGGGAGATTGAAAATAATGGGATTGTCATTGGCATGATCCCACGCCTTCTGTACTGCTGTACATATCTCCAGTGCAAAATCCATCTCTGTTCCTGTAAAGCTCTCCGGTGAATATTCCAGCTGGATATTTCCCGGGAAGCCGGCAAGACGTTCCTTCACCATATTGGTACCGGCTACTGCAATATCAATGATTTCTTCTCTGCTTTTATGAAATACCACATCTCTTTGTAGTGTGGATGTGGAATTGTAAATGTGCACCACAACGTTCTTAATTCCCTGTATGGATTCAAAGGTCTTATCAATCAGCTCCTCACGGCACTGGGTTAACACCTGCACCTTCACATCATCCGGAATCTTATTCTCCCGAACCAGCTGTCTTAAGAAATCGTACTCAATCTGGGATGCTGCCGGAAATCCAATTTCAATCTCCTTAAAGCCCAGCTTAATCAGAAGATCAAACATCTCCATCTTCTCATCTACATTCATTGGCTCAATCAATGCCTGATTACCGTCGCGAAGATCTACAGAGCACCAGATAGGTGCCTTCTCAATTTCCTTATCAGGCCAGGTTCTGTCCTTATATTCCATTACTGGATTTTTCTTATATCTCTTATAATTTAACATCTGTCTTCCTTTCTCCTATTCTCCAAATCCATTTCCTACGATTTCTACAAGAGCCTGCAGTGCCTGCTGCTCATCATCACCTTCGCAGATAATCTCTATCTCATCTCCCGATTTTACACAAGCCCCCAGCACACTAAGTACGCTTTTGGCATTGGCAACACCGCTGTTCTCTCCATAGGCAAATGTAATATGTGACTGATATTTCATTGCTTCCTGGCAAAAATCTCCTGCTGGACGCAGATGCAGTCCTGTAGGATTGGAGATCGTTACTTTCTTGCTAACCATTTCCAGCTGCCTCCTATATATAATATGTTATGTGTATTGTAAATTCTTCCTGATTATTACAGCATGGTATTAATAATTAAATCTGCCAGCTCTCTGGCATCCTTATCTATTTCCTGCTGATTCTTACCTTCAATCATAACACGTACCAGTGGTTCTGTACCTGAAGGACGAATCAGAACTCTGCCTTCTCCATCGAACTTCTTTTCCAATTCTGCTATGGCACTGGCGATTTCCGGATACTCCATAAAGCTTTCCTTCTTATGGTTCGGCACCTTGGCATTCACCAGTGCCTGGGGCAGGACTTCCATCACCTTCGCCAGTTCTGACAGTGGCTTCTCGCTTTCTACCATAACCTGCAGCAGATGCAGTGCACTGAGCAGCCCATCTCCCGTGGTGTTATCATCTAGGAATATCACATGTCCTGACTGCTCCCCACCCAGATTGTATCCATTTTCCTTCATATTTTCCAATACATATCGGTCTCCCACTTTGGTTTTCTCAATATGCATATTCTGTTCTTTTCCCATGAGAGTGAAGCCCAGGTTACTCATAACCGTTACCACTACGGTATCCTTCTTCAGGGTTCCCTTCTGCTTCATATAATTAGCACAGATGGCCATAATCTCATCACCGTCTACCAGCTTGCCATTCTCATCTACCGCCAGCATACGATCTGCATCTCCATCAAAGGCCAAACCGATATCTGCCTTCTCATATACTACCCTTGCCTGCAGCTCTTCCATGTGTGTACTTCCACAGTTGGCATTAATGTTGGTGCCATCTGGATTGGTATGAATTGCTACCAAATCAGCTCCCAGCTCTGTCAGCGTCTGCACAGAGGTCTGATAGGATGCTCCTTCCGCACAGTCAATTACAATCTTCATGCCGGACAAATCAACCGGCACACATTTCTTCATAAAGTTTACATATTCTCTTTCTAAATCAAATCGGTACTCTACCTTTCCAACGCCAGGTCCGATTGGAAGATCCATGTTCTTCATGTTGTCGGAAATCATTTCTTCAATCTCATCCTCTAAGGCATCGCTTAGCTTATAGCCTTCGCCATTGAAGAACTTAATTCCGTTGAATTCCATTGGATTGTGGGATGCTGATATTACTACACCTGCATCTACCTTATGCTTTCTGGTTAAATATGCAATGGCAGGGGTTGGCATCACTCCTACATAAATAGCATTTGCACCAACGGAACAGATACCTGACATTAAGGCATTTGCCAGCATTCCGCCTGATATTCTTGTATCACATCCAACAATGATGGTGGCCTGGTGGGAAGTTTCCTTCGTCAGCACATATGCTCCTGCCTGACCAAGCTTTGTTGCCAGTTCAATTGTTAATTCTTTACTTGCTACTCCCCGCACACCATCTGTGCCAAACAATCTTCCCATTTTTCTATCCTCTTTCATTCCTCATTTTCCTCCCGCTGGGAGGTTTCTTTTGTTTTTAGTGCTGTGTAATCTTAATTTTCGTTGTAGTGGTTGATGCTTCTAAGGCATCATCTAAATCCCATGTAATTGTCACTGGATGCACTGCGTCTATGGTAAGGCCGCTTACATCAATGGAACCTGTAAGGTTGGCTTCCTCTATTTTAGCCAGTTCTGATTCCAGTCCTGTTATGGTAACAGCTACCGTGCTGTCGCTGAAGGTAACCTTTTGCGTGCTGTCTAAGTTCTTCACTGTCAGATTGGCGGTAGGAACATTGTAGGTCTTACTTACCTTACTGGCAAGGCTTACCTTCACTGTTACCTGTGCCTTAGTGGAATCTACCAGACTTACATCATCCGGAAGATAGCTGGTGATATCTACAGTGGTGTTAAAATCCTCTGTAATTGTAGATAAATCAACTACCGAGCTGGGAATTGTAATGGAGCTAATCTCATTAATTCGCTCTCCGTCTCCCTTAATTGCTATGGTTTCCGGACTGGTAGTAATCCGATCCAGCTGAAGCCCTGCTGCCAGCGTTCCTCGCGTATCTACATTAATCTTAACTGTCTTGGTTGTAAGCATGGTAACCGATACCTCTACCGTAGTTACACTAAGCTCTAAGCCTGTGGTATCCACCGGTTTCCCCTTACTGTCATATAGTATGGGCACAACATTTTCTCTAATATCACTGCTCATATCGGTTACATCACAGCTGGCAACCACCTTATTGATAGTGGAAACAATTTCTGCCGGTCCTGTAATGGTAACAACATTAGGGGATACACTGGTTTCTCCAACAGCACAGCCCTCTGCCGGACTGCCTGTGGTTTCTGCGTCAATAACGAATTTCTGCGTCTTTCTATTTCCTATGGTTACCTGAAGATATTGCGTCTTGGCAGAAATAGAAATGGAATTGGATAATCTGCTCACTGAAATATCAATAGGTACGCGGCTATTATCCTCCAGGTAGTTCATATCTGCAGTGGCAATGAAATCCGAATTGGACAGGCGTTCAATCACGGAACGCTTAGCTGTCACTCGAAAGCTTACTGTATTTTTACCATCATCAATGGTATAGTACTTGCCGGCATCTGTAAGAACCTGTTCATTTATTACCTGTACTGTGGCTGTAAATGTTTTTGTCTGACTTGGGTCATCAATATTAACCACCAGAAGCCAAAGTCCCAGTGCAAAGCAGACAGCCAGTATCTTCAATCCCACATTGGCTGTAAGAATGTTTTTAACTTTCGTCCACATGGTGCACCCTCCTTTTCAAAATTCCCGGCTTCTCGGAATCGGTATCCGGTTCATCCTGCATCTGAAGCTTATTCAATTCTTCCTCCAGCTGCTTGTCGCTTACATTTCGCTGAAGCATTCCATCTCTGGCAATGGATACATTTCCCGTTTCCTCTGATACTACAATGGTAAGTGCATCTGATACTTCGCTGATTCCTACTGCAGCTCTATGTCTGGTTCCCAGCTCCTTGCTAAGCTCCATATTATCTGACAACGGAAGGTAGCAGGTAGCTGAAACCACACGGTCTCCCCGCACAATAATTGCCCCATCATGAAGGGGGGTATTCTTCTCAAATATATTAATTAACAGCTGTCTGGACAATAAGGAGTCCAGGGTAATTCCTGTTCTTTCATATTCCGACAGCTTTACATCCTTCTCAATCACAATCAGGGCTCCTGTTTTCACAGTGCCCATCTCATAGCATGCTTTCACTATGTCATTTTTGGTTTTATCGTCAAACCGCTTCACAGCCCCCTTCATTAATCCAAAGGAGGATAGAATACTAAACAAATTCTTTCTTCCCAGCTGCTCCAGAGCCCGGCGAAGCTCAGGCTGAAATACTACAATCAGTGCAATGACTCCTGCACTGAGCATCTTCTCTCCCAGCCAGAGAATGGTATGCATCTGAAGAATTGCCGCTATCATAAAGAATCCTATAATAATTAAAATTCCTCGAAACAGCATCCATGCTCTCGTATTCTTAATCCATACCAGAAGCTGATACAAAAACACCGATATTATGATGATTTCCACCACATCCGTTGGATGCATGGTAGGGAGATCCAGTCCAAAATAATCGCTGAAGAAAGCACTGATTGTTCCTATTAAATTATCCACCAGATCACTTCCTTTCCTTTCTTCTAAAGCTTCGTCGAATGTTAGCACTGTTTTGTGTCTGTTCTGTGATTTTCTTCACTTCAATATCATCCTGTGCCACCTTCACCTTAGGCACAGCTGTAACATAATAATAATATTCATCATCTTCAAATTGTACTCTCTCCACTCTGGTATAATCCAAATCCAGAATAAAGAAGGTAAACACATATCCCACCACCAGCAAAACAATATTGCTGATAATCAGGGTAGGAATTCTTGTTGCATTTCCGGTAACCAGATATCCTGTGGTCATAATAACAAACTCAGCTGCCACACCTGCAATCGATGCCTTCAGCCATGCGTAATCCATATCTCTGTTTCTTAGAGAATATACCATAAGAAACATTACCACCATGGCAACCATGTAGAAGTAAAACATCTGATCATTTAACATCTTGCTTCGAATCAAATCTAACGCGGTTATCTGGGTAGAAGAATCCAAAAAGAGAGATGCGTTCTCACTTACCACCTTTAAATAATAGGAAAGGATACCGCCGGCAACGATTGTTACCAGTTCATTGATATTTCTCAGAAGCCCTGCACCTAGCGGAATCGCAAAGGGAACAGATAGCTGATAGCACACAGAAATGGTCATAAGATTATATGTGTTCTTACCTCGAAAATATCCACAGGCTGCCAGCATAATTAATACTCCTGCAAAAGCAGTAAGGGCAACTCCTGTAGACAGGCTCATCAAATGGATAAATCCATAAACCATTACCACTGCTGTCAATCCCTTCATAGGCAGAAATGCACATGCAATAGCAATAATAACTGCCAGCCACCAGTGGCGTAAGGAAATCATATAGCCAAATTTATCATTCACAATCAGTAATCCGCATAAAGCAACTACAAAATTCCACACACGAACTACATCTCGTTCGTGTCCAACAATATATCGTCTGATTTTATCTCTGAATGCAGCAAATTCTGTCATCTAGTCCCAACCCTCCGGAGCTTTCTCATGCTCCTCTAGTTCATACATTTCTTCTAATTTCTGATAATCCTTCTGAATCGATTTCAGTAATTCCTTGCTCTCTCTGTATTGCTTGCCGGCGTATCGCCGTATCGCCCTGAGATACAGATAAATATATCCGGTATACAGCACCAGCCCTACCAAAATAAGAATAACCACTACGCCGTAGCTTAAGTTATTAATTACCGTAGAGAACAGTGTCATAGTTAATATTCCATATGCCAGCATAAAAAACAGTGTGCCTGCTGCCAAACCAATGAGACTGTTTAGCGTAACAAAGTCTTTTTTGCTGTAATGAAGTGCAATCTGGTATTTTCTCCCCTGCTTTTCCTCAAACATGGCCATTTTGGTCATTTGTTTTACTCGTTCTTCATTTATCATTCCATCACCTGACCTATTTCAGAAATCTCATACGTTCCTTGTCTGTCATGTGGGAGAAATACTGCTCCTCATCAATCGGCTTATTTCTCATTGCTCCACCCAGCTCTGTTCTAAGCCGGCTCTTACAAGCATCACAGTAGCGTCCTGTACGTATATTGGCTCCACACACCTCGCACTCAATTCCTACAGCAGAGCCCTCTGCAAATTCCAGACGCTCTTCCCGAACCCATTGACGTATCTGCTTAATAGAAACATCATTATCCTCTGCCACAACCTGAATGCCCACGCCGGGATTATTTCGTACGTACTCTTTTACCTGGGCAAATTTCTTCTCTAGTCCCTCCTTGCATACTGGGCATATGCTGGGGCCACTTAGATAATTAAATAATCTTCCACAGTTTCTGCAATTACGTACATCCATATCTCTAATTCCTCCTAAAATCCCTTACCAATACAGATACATATAAAATATATCTCTTGTACTCCCGCCTGAAGCAGCGCCTGAGAAACAGCATCCATCGTGCTTCCAGTCGTATAGATATCATCGATTAATAATACTCTTTCTAATTGTACTCTATTTCCTGTTATTTTGAAAGCATTTTTAAGATTCTGCTTCCGTTTCATGTCGCTAAGGTTTTTCTGAGCCACCGTATTCTTTACTCGCATCACCAGATGTTCTTCCACAGGGATTTGTGTCTGCCTCCCCAGCTCCCTTGCCAGTACCTTGGCCTGGTTATACCCCCGCCTTCTTTCCTTGCTTTTGTACATCGGTATGGGAATAATTGCCTGAATCCCTTTTTGCTTGATCCATGTTTGGTATTGTTCCATTAGTTCAGCTGTAAATACTCTGCTGTAGCATCTTCGATTACTGTATTTCAGGCGATACATTGCCAGCTTCATAGGGCCTTCATAGAGATACACCCCTTTTCCCTGGGTATAGAAATGATGCTTCCTATGGCAGTCATAGCAGTATTCCTTCCAGCTTTCCTCCAGCTGCTTTCCACAGCGTTTACACACTGGTTCCGTAACAACGGTAATCTCCTTTTTGCATTTGGCACAAAAGCCTTCTTCTTCAACCAACTGATCACACCCTGGACACCTGGGTGGGAATAATATGTGCCGAATTTCCTGCTGTACCACATTTTCCTCTTTCTACTCTCTCCTATTGTGCTTTGCAGGGCACACTGTATATGTTCACATTATAATTTATTCTCAGGAAAATTTGTTGTAAAAACTCCTTAATTTTTCATGAATTGTTATGAACTTTCTATGAATTGGGATTGACTTTCTCTTCTTATGTATATAAAATCAACTTGTTGCAGGTCAACATGGAGGAATACTATGTTTAAAATGAAAAAATTTGTAAGCTTTGCAGTGATGGGTGCTTTGGCCGTTTCCTTGATTGGTTGTGGCAAAAAATCCGTTTCCTACAAACCGCTTACTGATGATAATGAAGAAACCTATCAAATTACAGTGTGCCAGGCCGAAAATAATGACTATGAGAATCAAATTACTCTGGGATTTACGGATGCATTAAATGATCTGTTTGGTTCTGCTCATGTAAATCTAGATATGCAGGTTGCAAATGCTGATGCTTCCACAGACACCATCTGTATGAATGCTGTAGCCAGCCAGACCCAGTTACTATTTACCAATGGTCTGAATGCATTAAATTCAGCCGTTGCTGCAACGGACAGCATTCCAGTGGTTGCCACGGATGTGATCGATTTTCACAGTGCACTGCACATTTTCTCAGACCAAGATGCCGAATGGGACCGCTTATCCGGTACAAATGTCACCGGGATTTCATCTCTAGCGCCCATTGATAAGCAGTTGTCTCTTTTGATTGAATCAACGCCTAACTTGGAAACGGTTGGCATTATATATCGTGCAGATGATACTAATGCTATCTATCAGAATGAGATTTTAGAATCTTATCTGGATCAGGCAGGCATTCCCTGGAGAGAATTCGAAATCCCCAGTTCTGAAGACAATACTTCAGACCAGCAGGAAATTGATACCAGTTCTGCTATTGCTCCTTCGAAGCAGGTAGCTTCTTCCTCAAAAGAAGGCAGTAATATGGATGTGGAATCTATTGGACAAGGCAATTTGATTAGTGGATTGATTTCCCCTTCCAGTGCAAGAACAGCTAAAACCTCTGCCACATGGATGGGACCGAAAACCGGCGGTGAAGAATTAATTCTAGGAGAAGATGCCTCCGCCCATGACATTATAAGAGATGCATGTATGCAAAGCAGTGCGCTCTATATTCCAGCGGAAAGCCTTCTAACAGATCAGATGAGTTATATTGGTGAAACAGCTACAAATGCCGGAGTCGTTACCCTGGGTGGAGATACCTCATTGGGTGAAAATTCCCTGGTTTCTCTCTATAACGACCCCTATAATATGGGCTATGCTGCCGGAAAGCTTGCATACCGTATTCTGGTAAATGAAGAAGATCCGGGCACCATAAAGATTAATACTGCCAATGGTACCCTTCAGAAATTATATAATAAGAATTTTGCAGACAGATTACAGATGAGCTTTCCTAAATCCTTTGCAGAACGAAGCGAATATTTATCTACTTATGAAATTGGTTCTCAAACCACAAGAATTGAGTCTGACCAATCTTCGGATACGGCCACAAATTAATCGATAACACATTCTATAATACGTTCTTTCAGTCCGGAATATCGCTTCTGTTGGGATGTATTATCTATCATTTGATAGAAGGTATTCTCATCTCCTACCAGGGTCACACATTTCCTAGCTCTGGTAACCGCTGTATACAGCAAATTACGATTCATAAGCATGCGGGGGCCTGGAAGCAAAGGTATCACTACTGCCGGATATTCACTTCCCTGAGACTTATGAATGGTAATGGCGTATGCCAGCTCCAATTCATCCATACTTTTAAATGGGTATTCTACCATTCTTCCTTCATCATAGGCTACCGTAATGGTACTGGTATATTCATTGATTTCTTTCAAAATCCCTGTGTCCCCGTTAAATACACCTAATCCCTTATCTATGGGAATCCCATACTTACTTTGTATTTCCCACTCTAGCTGATAATTATTTTTAATCTGCATCACCTTATCGCCTTCGCGAAAGATACGTTCCCCATACTGCTTCTCTACCTTTCCCTTGGAAGGTGGATTCAGATACTGCTGTAGAATGGTATTTAATCGTTCCACTCCCAGCAGTCCCTTTCTGGTAGGGGTCAGCACCTGGATGTCATAGCTGGTAGCATCTACAAACTTAGGCAGTTTCTGTTGAACCAGCTGAAGCATAACGTGAATAATATGGTCTGCATCGTACCTTTTCAAGAAGAAGAAATCCATGCTTTTGTTATCTAATGCAACATGCTCTCCTCCATTGATTCTATGTGCATTCAGGACAATATCACTCTGGGTTGCCTGGCGAAAAATTTTCTCCAGCTTTACCACAGAAAAGCTCTTAGATGAGATAATGTCTCTTAATACATTTCCTGGTCCCACACTAGGGAGTTGGTTAATATCGCCCACAAGTATCAATCTTGTGCCATCTGCTACTGCTTTTAGCAGCGCATATAACAGTGTGATATCTACCATGGACATTTCATCCACTATAATCACATCTGTCTCCAGGGGATTTCTCTCATTTCGTTCAAAGCTCCCTTTGTCACTTTGTGGAAGGGAAGCATCCTTCTCTTCCATTCCACCGCTTACCTCCAGCATTCTGTGAATTGTCCTTGCTTCGTAGCCTGTGGTTTCACTCATACGCTTGGCTGCTCTGCCTGTAGGTGCTGCCAGAAAAATATCATAGCCAGAATTTTCAAAATACTTTATCATGGCTTTGATTGTAGTTGTTTTTCCTGTACCAGGGCCTCCCGTTAGAATAAACAGTCCATGAGTAACTGCCTGCTTCACTGCTTCTGCCTGTTTCTCGTCCAACTGCATATGCTCTTGTTTCTCTATGCGGGCAATCGCAGCATTTAATTCGATTTGGGGCACATCATAGGTTACATCCAGTTCCCGCAGCATTCCTGCAGAGAGCTCCTCCATCCGGTAAAAGCTTTGGGCATATACCTGTTCCCCCTTAACTACTAATTTTTTATCCATCGCCAGGTTCATAATGTGACTTTGGATATGCGTTGCTTCCACTCCCAGCAATTCATAGCTTCCTTCTATGAGACGTTCCATGGGAAGATAGGTATGACCATTTCCTGCTGCATTGGCAAGTACATATAAAATCCCACTGCGAATACGGAAATCAGAATCTGTTCGGATTCCTACTCGATTAGCGATTTCATCTGCAATCTTAAATCCTATACCAGAAATATCCTCTGCCATACGATAGGGATTCTCCTTAATCACCTTGTAGATTTCCGGTCCGTATTGGTTATAAATCTTCACTGCCAAATTGGTATGGATTCCATATTTCTCAAGAAAGATCATAGCATCCCTTAAGTCCTTTTTCTCCACCATCTGACTGGAGATATCCATAGCCATCCGCTCACTGATTCCTTTTACTTCTGCCAGCCGTTCCGGTTCTTCTTCTATGATTCGAAAGGTATCCTTCTTAAACCGGCGGACAATTCTTGCTGCCAGCGCAACGCCAACGCCCTTCACTGCGCCAGAACCCAGATATCGTTCCATAGAAAGTTCATCCTCCGGAGCCTTCACCTGGAAATTCTTCATAGAAAATTGTTCTCCATAGGTGGGATGGCTGATATATTCCCCCTGCATGGCCAGGTTCTCCCCCTCGCTTACCGCCGGGAAAATTCCCACACAGGTGATTTCCTCTTCATTGCTTATAAAATTTAAAACAGTATAGCCATTATCTGCGTTTCGATAGATGATGTGGTCTACGTATCCTTGTATGTCTTCCATGCGTCCCTCCTTAGGACAAATTATATCATAAATAGAGACCTGCGGAAGCAGGTCTCGTGAGTTTCACTATTTTATTTGTTAATCAATACCATAATTGCGTTTCATCTGGTCTACCAGCTGGTCCGTTAGCGTACCGCCATATTGATCCACCATGGTTTCTGCAAGCTGTTGCAGGGTGGAGTCCATATACATATCTGTGTACTGGGACGTGGAGCTGTCCTCTTCTTCGTCCTTTGGAATCATGGTTTCCTTCAGATTCTTCATGACCTGCTCTAGCATATATGATTCGAAGGATTCGCAAGCTTCCACCAAATCCTCTTCTGTAGATTCCGAAGATAGTCCCTGCAGTGCATTGCTGGCATTACTGCTGGATGCTGTACTGCTGGCATGATTCATTGTTGTATCTAAATATGATGACATTCCATCCATTGATAAACTCATCCTATGTTACCTCCGCTCCTGTTATCGTTTCAGGTTATTGGCCTGCTCTAGCATGGTATCTGATGTAGTAATTGCCTTGGAATTCATCTCATAGGCTCTTTGCGCAATGATCAGATTTACCATTTCATCTGCAACATTTACGTTAGAGCCCTCAAGAAATCCTTGAGATATGGTACTTCTAGTCAACCCTGCATCCGTTGCTTCATTCATAGCAAGTCCGGAAGCTGCTGTCTGGGTTAACAGATTATTAGCATTCTTCTCCAAGCCTGCCGGGTTACGGAATTGATATAATCCCACCGTTTGTCCTGTTCCAATATAATTTCCATCTGGTCCTTTATAAGCCACCTGGCCATCTGTTCCAAATGACACCCCATCTGCGCTGGCTGTTCCCGGAATTGTAATTCGATTGCCATTAGAATCTAACACAGGGTTTCCATTGGCATTGGTAAGAATTCGGTTTCCATTATTATCCAAGCTCCAGGTAAAATCACCATTTCTTGTATAATAGGTCTGCCCATCCTCGCCTGTTACTGCAAAGAATCCATCTCCATTGATACATAATGCCATCTTATTAGAGCTTGCCAGCTGTGCCCCCTGGGTATAGCTGGTATTGGTGGAAGCCACTCTGGTTCCCAACCCTACCTGTGCACTGGTGGGTTTTGTTTCTCCATTTGCAGAGGTAGTTTCCGTCTGCATTGTCTGATACAGTAGGGATTTAAACTGTACTGACTGGGATTTATATCCCGTGGTATTTACATTTGCTAAGTTATTGGCAATGGTATCGACATTGGTCTGCTGCGCCTTCATGCCGGATGCCGCTGTCCATAATGATCTCATCATGTGGATGCATCTCCTTTTTCGCTTATACTCGTCCTACCGTGTTCACTGCTTTGTCTAATGTGGAATCCTCTGTCTGAATTACCTTTTGGCCAGCTTCATAAGCTCTGGCTATGGCAATCATTTGAACCATCTCATCTACCACATTCACGTTTGAGGCTTCTAAGCATCCTTGCTCCACCTGTGCGTCACTTGCTATCACCTGACCGCCCTCTGCCAGGTCGTATAGATTTTCTCCATACTTTTCTAGATAGTTATAATCTGCAATATCAACCACACCCACTCTGCCTACAATCGCATTGTTCTGGTATACGTAGCCCTGTTCATCCACGGTATAATCCAGATTCGGATTAATCTGCAGGTAATTATTGGGATTACTATCTGAATTCACGGCTCCGTTATTATTCAGCAAATAGTCTCCATCACTGGTAACAAAGTAGCCCTGGGCATTAACGGAAAAAGAACCATCCCTGGTATATTTAATGGATGTATTTCCACCTTTATCCGTAAAAGCTATCGCAAAAAATCCTTCTCCGGAAATTCCTAAGTCGGATGCTTTGTCTGTTACTTGAAAACCACCCTGTTCATAGTTGGTATAGGTCTCACCAATTTTAACTCCCTGGTTAATGTATCCCAGTCTTCGAGGGAGACCTGCATCGGAGGTATCCTTGATTTTAATGGCCAGCTGGGCATCAAAAGACTGATTGGTGGTGCCTTCCTTCTTATACCCTGCTGTATTGGAATTGGCAAGATTGTTGGACAATACATCCAGTCTACGCTGTTCATTTACCATTCCTGTGTATGCGGTATATAGACCTTTTACCATTTTCTATCCTCCGTTTGCTACTATGTACTTCCATTCCCTACAGGGAAGTAAAGTCATACGTGTACTTCATGCTATTTATATCGGCTATATATATGTACTTCTTTAGCTTTTTTTACCTAATGAACAAAGAACACTCCCTGTTTTTATTTCAGGCAGTGTTCTTATGATTTCTTATGCGTCGTCTCTCTCTCCAGATAAGAATTCCACGTATTTTCCAGTACCAATTGCCACACAGGTCATTGGATCCTCTGCAGTCATGGTATTAATTCCTGTACGGTCTTCTACCAGTTCTTCCAATCCACGAAGAAGTGCGCCTCCACCGGTTAATACAATTCCACGTTCTGCCACATCAGCTGCCAGCTCTGGTGGTGTCTTCTCCAATACACTGTGGATTGCCTCAACAATCTGCAATGTAGCCTCTCTTAATGCTTCTTCTGTCTCCTCGGAGGATACCTGAATCGTCTTAGGAAGACCTGTTACCAGATTTCTTCCTCTTACATCCATGGTCTCCGGCGTTGGAAGAGGATAGCATGTACCAATCTTAATCTTAATATCTTCTGCTGTTCTTTCGCCAATCAGAAGATTATGTTTCTTTCTCATATAACGAACCAGAGCTTCATCAAAGTCATCACCGGCAATCTTAATGGATGTGCTGACTACCGAGCCTCCCAAAGAGATTACCGCAATATCAGCAGTACCTCCACCTATATCCACAATCATATTTCCACATGGTCTGGAAATATCAATTCCGGCACCGATGGCTGCTGCGATAGGTTCTTCAATAATGGCAACCTCTCTTGCTCCTGCTGCATAAGTAGCATCCTCTACTGCTCTCTTCTCAACCTCTGTTACACCACTAGGCACACAGACACTGATTCTAGGCTTCCGATAACTCTTCTTGCCCATTGCCTTCTGGATGAAATATTTAATCATTTTCTCTGTAACGGTGTAATCAGAAATAACACCCTGACGCAGTGGTCTTACTGCCACAATATTACCAGGTGTTCTTCCCAGCATTAATCTTGCTTCTTCACCAATTGCTTTTATTTTATTGGTATCTCTGTCAAAAGCTACCACAGATGGCTCTTTTAACACTACACCTTTTCCCTTAACGTACACCAGAATACTGGCCGTACCTAAATCAATTCCGATATCTGTTGAAACCATAACGTTTCTCCTTTCATTTCCCTGTCTATTGAAATGGACAAAATTCACCTAATAATAGTTTTTGCATTCTCTTCTAATTATATACAATTGTTGCCATTTTTCAATCAATATTTTTACGTTCACAATTTCTTCATAAAAAAAATTGTACTTTTTTTGTATTTCTTCACACAATCAACACATTTTATGGTTATATTATTAATGTACTAGCTGATAAGCTAATATAATTTTTCATAACTCAGCTCCGGGACTTCGGTTCCGGAGCACTCCCCAAAAATTTACGCCACATTTCGTGGCGTTTTTTTATTGGGAATATGCTGTTTATTCTTCATCCACCTCATAGTATGGATCTTCTCGCTGCCGTTCCTCATCTGACATGAGCTGATAGAAGGTATTGTCCATGAACCAGGCAAATCCCCACATAGCAATCCCCGGTAAAAATAATACCGTCCATATTTGAATCATAATGATAAAGCCCATCACAAACAATGCTCCAAAAATCAGCAAATCTCCCAGCACATGCCCTACCATAATAATCCAGGAGCTGCGGAAGGTCTTCATTAATGGTCGTTTGAATCTGGCCATATAGGCTATAACATGCAGGGCATACAAAACCCCGATGAAGAACGCAATAGCACACACCATTCTAAGAAGGTTGGTTACTGTTCCATAGCCTTGTTCTGTCATCTTAGCAAACATATTGGCAAGGGTAAATAATGCTGCCAGATTCACCAACAGAATCATCCAGGCAATGGTCACCTGTCCAAAATTCTTCTTAAACTCCGCCCAGAAGCGGCGAACTGCATGTCCTTCTCCATTCAGGATACAGTAATGCATGGTAGCATACAGTGCTGTAAGACTTGCTCCAGCAGTAACAACGGGAATGCAGGCAATCAAACAGCAGATATTTACCATAATAATTGTTCCGATTTTATCAAATACTTCTAACCACTTGGTATCTTTACTATTCATTTTACTTCTTATCCTTCCTTGTCTATTGTCTCTATCATGTGTTGCCCTGCTGCTTTGCTTCCTCAGCTTCTATCATTGCCTGAAACACCTTCTCTAATCGAATGGCAAACATCATTAAGAAGGTTGCCGGAAGTATAAGAATACACCATGGCACGAAAGCAATCAATGCCACCATAATAATGGTCATAATAACGGCCACAAAATTCCTTCCTGGGTGCATCAGCATAATTAAAAAGGAATTACGGATACACCGCCAGGTAGTGTCTTGAAAATGTGACATGTAGCCAAAAGAATAATATAGGGTAAGCACTGCCAGGGTAAAGGGTATCAATAGCAGAATAAAGCCAAGGGCACTTCCATTTCCTGTCTTAGCTACTCCATTAAGATAATAAATATCATATCCCATCAAGCCCAGAGCAAGTGCCATGGGAATCCATACCTTTACGCCGCTTTTAAAATTACTCTTAAGCTGCTTCCAATATGTTGAAAAGGGATATCCTTCATCATCAATGATTGCTTTTCGAATGGTTGTATATAAAGCAATCGTGGCCGGTCCAATGGTAATAATCGGCACACAGGTAATCAGCCAGAATATATTCAGCAGCAACAAAAAAGCTGCCTTATTAATTAAATTCATAAACCCGGTTAAGCCTGTTTCTTCTGCATCATAATGATCGTCCTCATCTCCAGGCTTTTTCTTTCTCGGGGCTCCGGAATTAGCCAGATTTTCCATTCCCGGTCCGGAATTCACTTGATGATATTGGCGATTTTCATCATTTGCTGCCATAACAATTTCCTCTTTCTACTGCATCTTTCTTATTTTCCCTAAGGAATCTTATACATAATAACATAAAGAGAGGACAAATATTATCATTTACCCTCTCTTTTTATCAATTTTTTATAATTAATTTCCCGATTTCTGCTATTTCAAGTATTTCTTAATGTATTGGCCGGTATAGGACTTTTTGCATCTGGCCACCTGTTCCGGCGTGCCCTTGGCAACTACCGTCCCTCCTCGGTCTCCTCCATCCGGTCCCATGTCGATAATATAATCGGCGGTCTTAATCACATCCAGATTATGCTCAATAACCACAACCGTATTGCCTCCCTCAGATAACTGGCGAAGAATCTCTACCAGCTTATGCACATCTGCAAAATGAAGACCTGTGGTTGGTTCATCCAATACATAGATGGTTCTGCCTGTACTTCTCTTACTTAACTCAGTAGCCAGCTTAATACGCTGTGCCTCTCCACCTGATAATGTGGTAGATGGCTGGCCCAGCTTCAAATAGGACAGTCCAACATCATACAATGTCTGTATCTTACGATGAATGGTGGGGACATTCTTAAAGAAGCCCAATGCTTCCTCCACAGTCATGTCCAATACATCATAAATGGATTTATCCTTGTACTTCACTTCCAGTGTCTCCCGGTTATACCGCTTGCCGCCACACACCTCACAGGGCACATATACGTCTGGCAGGAAATGCATTTCAATTTTCAGGATTCCATCTCCTGAGCAGGCTTCACAACGGCCGCCCTTCACATTAAAGCTGAATCTTCCCTTGGCATAGCCTCTTGCCTTAGCATCTGCCGTTCCTGCAAACAAATCCCGTATCATGTCGAAAACACCGGTATAGGTAGCCGGATTGGATCTGGGGGTTCTTCCAATAGGGGATTGGTCAATATCGATAATTTTATCTAACTGGTCTACACCTTCAATTTCATCATGCTTTCCCGGAATCTGTCTTGCACGATTCAGCTGCTTGGACAGGCTCTTATACAGGATTTCATTAATCAGGGAAGATTTTCCCGAGCCTGAGACTCCGGTAATACAGGTCATAATTCCCAGTGGAATATCCACATCTATATTGCGAAGATTATTCTCTCTTGCTCCCTTAATAGTAAGAAATCCTGTTGGTTTTCTTCGTTCTGCCGGTACAGGAATCTTCATTCTTCCACTTAAATAGGCACCGGTAACGGATTTTGGACATGCCATAATATCCTCTACAGTTCCGGCTGCTACCACTTCTCCACCATGCTCCCCTGCAAGGGGACCAATATCCACAATGTAATCTGCTTCCCGCATGGTATCCTCATCATGCTCTACCACAAGAAGGGTGTTGCCCAAATCCCTTAATCCCTTGAGAGATGCCAGTAATTTATCATTGTCCTTCTGGTGCAGACCAATACTTGGTTCATCTAGGATATATGCAACCCCTACCAGCCCGGAGCCTATCTGGGTTGCCAGCCGAATTCGCTGGGCTTCTCCACCAGACAATGTACCGGTAGCTCGTGCCAGAGACAGATAATCCAGTCCCACATCCATCAAGAATCCTACACGTCCCTTAATCTCTTTAATGACCTGATGACCAATTTTCTCCTGCTGCTGACTCAGCTTCATTTCATCCAAAAACACCTTCAAATCTCGAACCGGCATCTCAGTGATTTCGTAAATATTCTTATCTGCTACTGTTACACCCAGGGAGGTCTTCTTCAGTCGCTGTCCATCACATACCGGGCAATGTGTTACCCGCATAAACTCTTCATATTCCTGCTTAATAACCTCGGACTTGGTCTCCCGGTATCTCCGATTCACATTCTTAATCAGTCCTTCAAAGAATACGTCGTAGACTCCTTCCCCACGCTGTCCCTTATAATGTACCTTAACACTGGTATCTGCTCCATAGATGAACATATGCCGCACATGAAGAGGCAGGTCCTTATAAGGCGTGTCCAGGGAAAAGCCATATTCCTTAGCCAGTGCTTTCAAAATTGCATGGGAATAGCTCTTAGGATCGGATGCAGACTGCCAGCCCATCACCTGAACTGCACCGGAATTAAAGCTAAGATTCATATCCGGAATCATCAGCTCCTCGTCAAATTCCATCTTATAGCCCAGTCCAAAGCATTCCGGACAGGCGCCAAAGGGATTATTAAAGGAAAAGCTTCTTGGTTCAATCTCGTCAATCGTCACACCACAGTCCGGACAGGCAAAGCTTTCTGAAAACCGTATAGGTTCTCCCTGGAATACATCTACTACCATTAACCCCTTAGACAAATGCATTACATTTTCAATGGAGTCTGTAAGTCGCTTCTCAATCCCCGGCTTTACCACCAGGCGGTCTACGATAATCTCAATATTATGCTTCTTATTCTTATCTAATGCAATTTCCTCGGTAAGCTCAAACTGATTTCCATCTACAACTGCACGAACATAGCCGCTTCTTTTAGCCTTCTCAAACAGCTTTTCATGGGTACCCTTTCTTCCCCGCACCACCGGTGCTAACAGCTGAATTCTTGTCTTCTCTGGAAGTGCCATGATTTCATCCACCATTTGATCCACCGTTTGCTTCTTAATCTCCTTGCCGCACTCCGGGCAATGAGGAATTCCAATGCGGGCATACAGCAACCGGAAATAATCGTAGATTTCTGTAACCGTTCCCACAGTAGACCTGGGATTTCGATTGGTAGATTTCTGATCGATAGAAATTGCTGGGGGCAATCCTTCAATCTTCTCCACATCCGGCTTCTCCATCTGTCCTAGGAACTGTCTTGCATAGGAAGACAGAGACTCCATATATCTTCTCTGTCCCTCTGCAAATATGGTATCAAAGGCCAGGGAAGATTTACCTGAGCCACTAAGTCCGGTTAACACCACGAACTCATCTCTTGGTATATCCAGACTGATATTCTTTAGGTTGTGTACATTGGCACCCCTGATTTTGATGTATTTTCTGTTATTACTATCCTTCATGTTCTTTTCCTTTTCTTTCCTGTAGCTTTCCCGCTACGGAAGTCTATATGTCGCTTCTCTGTGCCCGCCACTAAGAATCCTGCTCTATCTCCCGCAGCATATTCTTCAGCTCCACTAGCTTATCTCTATATTCTGCCGCTGCTTCAAAGTTCAAATCGCCTGCTGCCTTCTCCATCTTCTTCTTCACCTTGGCAATCATCTCTTCTAGCTCCTGACGATCCATATCTTCCGGTTCCTTAGAGAACTTCATTTCCTCCTGAGCGATTTCTTTGGATATGCTAATCAAATCTCGTACCGATTTCTGAATGGTTGTGGGCGTTATGCCATGCTCCTTATTATATGCTTCCTGAATACCTCGTCGCCGCTTGGTCTCATCGATGGCCATTCTCATGGAATCCGTTATCTTATCTGCATACATAATTACGTGGCCTTCACTGTTTCTTGCAGCCCTGCCGACGGTTTGGATGAGTGAACGTTCTGAACGCAGGAACCCTTCCTTGTCTGCATCTAAAATTGCAACCAATGTAATTTCCGGAATATCCAATCCTTCTCTTAGAAGGTTAATTCCTACCAGAACATCAAATACATCCAGGCGAAGGTCTCTTATAATCTCTGCCCGCTCCAGGGTGTCAATATCAGAATGAAGGTATTTCACACGAATTCCCAGCTCTGCCATATAGTCTGTCAAATCCTCTGCCATCCGCTTGGTCAGGGTGGTGATTAATACCTTGTGCTTTCCAAGGATTTCCTTATTTACTTCACCAATCAAATCATCAATCTGTCCCTCCACAGGGCGAACCTGTATTTCCGGATCCAGCAAGCCTGTGGGGCGAATTACCTGCTCTGCCCGTAGCATCTCATGTTCTGCTTCATAATCTCCCGGAGTGGCAGAACAAAACATCATCTGGTCTATCTTGGATTCGAACTCCCCAAAATTCAATGGACGATTGTCCTTGGCAGAGGGCAGGCGGAAGCCATAATCCACCAATGTTGATTTTCTAGACTGGTCACCTGCATACATTCCCCGCACCTGAGGCAATGTAATATGAGACTCATCAATAATGATTAAATAATCATCTCCAAAATAATCCATCAACGTCTGGGGTGGTTCTCCTGGCTGCTGGCCTGTCATATGTCTGGAATAATTCTCTATTCCACTGCAAAAGCCTGTTTCCCGGAGCATCTCTATATCAAAGTTCGTTCGTTCTGCAATTCGCTGCGCTTCAATCAGCTTGTCCTCGCTCTTAAAGTATCGAACCCGTTCCTCTAACTCTGCTTCAATGGTCTTACACGCCGCATTGATTTTCTCCTGGGGAACCACATAGTGCGATGCTGGGAAAATAGCCACATGCTCCAACTCCCGCTTTACCCCGCCTGTAAGCACATCAATCTCAGTAAGTCGATCTATTTCATCTCCAAAGAATTCTACACGGTAAGCATATTCTGATGCATTTGCCGGAAAAATCTCCACCACATCGCCTCTTACCCGAAAGGTTCCTCGGGTAAAATCCATATCATTGCGAATGTACTGCATATCAATGAGCGCCCGAATCACATCATCCCTATCCTTCTCATCCTGGGGGCGCAAAGAAACCATCATATTCTGATAGTCCTCAGGACTTCCGATTCCATAGATACAGGATACCGATGATATAATAATTACATCCTTTCGCTCTGCCAATGCTGCCGTTGCAGACAAGCGAAGCTTATCAATCTCATCATTAATTGCTGAGTCCTTGGCTATATAGGTGTCTGAAGACGGAACATATGCTTCTGGCTGGTAATAGTCATAATAGGACACAAAATACTCCACTGCATTTTCTGGAAAGAATTCCTTGAATTCTCCATAAAGCTGCGCCGCCAGTGTCTTATTATGCGCAATAATCAATGTGGGTTTATTCAGTTGTTCAATTACATTTGCCATGGTAAAGGTCTTACCACTTCCAGTGACTCCCAGCAGGGTCTCAAACTGGTTGCCCTCTTTAAACCCCTGCACCAGCTCCTGAATTGCCTGGGGCTGATCTCCTGTTGGTTCGTATGGAGAATGCAATTTAAAATGATCCATAGGCTTGTTCTCCCAAGTAATATCTTATTAGACATCGCTTTTATTATGCTCGTTGGCTGTTCTCATTATTATAGCAAAACGCAAAAAGAAAGTACAGAGCAAACCGAATGTTTGTTCTGTACTTAGTATTTTTATATGGAGGTTATATTTTATGCCACGTTAATCTTGCCGGTCTCCTTTAACCACTGCACTTCATCATGAATGGTTTCTTCATAGGAGCGTGTGTGATATCCCAATTCCTTCTGTGCCTTAGAGGAATCGAAGGCATTATTTCTAGCCAGATTATATACTGCAAAAGTAGTCATCATTGGCTTTTCACCTTTTTTCTTAGCCTTCTTCTCCATAACCTTGGCCATAAGATTCGCCATTTTCAGTGGCAGGAACATTCCCACTGGCTTGCAATTGCACTCCTTCTGAAGCATACCGCACATGGCGCGGAAGGTTACTTCGTCATTTCCAAGGATATAGCATTCTCCTGCTTTTCCCTTCTTCGCCGCACGAATGGTTCCATCTGCCAAATCTCGTACATCACATAGATTAAAGGAGCCATCAATACCCGCTGGCATTTCTCCGTTAATAATCTTAATTAATGTTCCGGTGGTTTCTCCCACTGCAAAATCCTCTGGTCCTAAGATACCACTTGGGTGAACCACACAGGCATTTAATCCTTGATTGTGTACCGCATCTAATACCACCTGAGTAGCCAACGCCTTGGACTGACTATAGCATCCTAACACCTTGGTCTCATCAAATTTCTTAACCTCTTTGATTCTGCGTCCCTTAGGAAGCTCTGGAATTGCTCCGGTACTGCTGCAATACACTAATTTCTGGCATTCCTTATGTGCCAGACACAAATCCACAATATTCTGGGTTCCACCTACATTTACATCCATAACCAGCTTGTTATAATCCGGATCGACGGTTACCACACTGGCAATATGAAGAACAATGGTCTCGCACCCTTCCTCTACGGTAAAGAATTTCTCCAAAGAAGCCTTATCACATAAATTTCCTTCTACAATCTCTGCTTCCTTGGGAACGAATTTCATCGCCTTGTCATTGGGAAGAACAAATGCTCGAACCTGCTCTCCCTGGTCTACCAATTGACGGCAAATGGTGCCTCCTAAGAATCCTGCTGCTCCTGTGACTAAATATTTTGTATTACTCATGATTTTATCCCCGCTTTCTTATCTGCATATTTTATTTTCATATTCTCATCAACCCAAGGTATCTCTTCTGTTGATGATGATAATATAGCAGGGGTTTATTTCTGGATTATTTCACTTTTGTTTCAGTTATGTTAAATGTACTATTTATTCTTACCACAGCATTGCTTATACTTCAGTCCACTTCCACAAGGACATGGTGAGTTAGGGTAAATCTTAGCTGCCGTACGCTTCTTAGGACCACTGGCTACCGAATCATCCTTATTGGTTCCTGTTACCTTGGCAACCTCTTCTCTCTCCACCTTCTTCTCAATACGAATATGATAAAGCATCTGTACTGTATCAGAACGAATGGCTTCATTCATGGCATCTAGCATATCATAGCTGGCTGCCTTGTATTCATCTAATGGATTACGCTGTCCGTATGCCTGCAGACCAATTCCCTGGCGAAGCTGATCCATATCGTCAATCTGATCCATCCACTTCTGGTCGATTACCCGAAGCAATACCACACGTTCTACCTCTCGAAAAGCTTCTGGCTCTGGGAATTCTGCTTCCTTCCTGTCATACAAAGCAAGGGCGCGTTCTTCTAGAATATCCTTCAGCTGACTGGTATTCTTCACCTGCTCAACGGTATTCACAGTCACCGGCTCCATAGGAATCACAGGAAGCAGCACCTGGTTAATCTCATTTAAATCCCAATCTGCTGGATCCACTTCATCATTAAAGCACATGTCTACCACTTCATCTACCTTGCTGGTAATCATTTCCAGGATATTCTTCTTCATATCCTCGCCCTCTAGGACACGGCGTCTCTGCTGATAGATAATTTCTCTCTGCTCATTCATTACCTGATCATAATCTAACAGATTCTTACGAATTCCAAAGTTATTTCCTTCAATCTTCTTCTGTGCCTTCTCGATGGCATCACTAAGCATCTTATGCTGAATCTGTTCATTCTCAGGAACACCTAAGGAATTAAACATGGAAATCAGCTTCTCCGAACCGAAGAGGCGCATTAAATCATCCTCTAAGGAAATAAAGAACTGAGACTCACCTGGGTCTCCCTGACGACCGGCACGGCCTCGCAGCTGATTGTCAATACGTCTAGACTCATGGCGCTCTGTACCAATAATCTTCAAGCCGCCTGCTGCTACTGCCTCTTCGTCTAGCTTAATATCGGTACCACGACCTGCCATGTTGGTTGCAATGGTAACTGCTCCATGGCGGCCTGCTTCTGCAACGATTTCTGCTTCCTTTTCATGGAACTTGGCATTTAACACATTATGCTGAATTCCTTCCCGGTGAAGCAGCTTACTGATTTCTTCTGAAATATCAATGGTAATAGTACCAACCAGTACCGGCTGACCAATGGCATGAGCTGCTTTGACCTCTTCTACGACTGCATGATATTTCTCTTTCTTGGTCTTATATACTGCATCTTCATGATCCTTACGGGCAATGGGGCGGTTTGTAGGAATCTCCACTACGTCCATTCCGTAAATATCACGGAATTCCTGCTCCTCTGTAAGGGCAGTACCAGTCATACCTGATTTCTTCTCATATTTATTAAAGAAGTTCTGGAAGGTGATGGTTGCCAAAGTCTTACTTTCTCTCTTTACCTTCACATGTTCCTTAGCCTCAATTGCCTGATGAAGTCCATCGGAATATCTTCTTCCCGGCATCAGTCGTCCTGTAAATTCATCTACAATCATAACCTGATCATCTTTTACCACATAATCCTGATCACGGAACATAAGATTATGTGCCCTTAATGCCAGAATAATGTTATGCTGAATCTCCAGATTCTCTGGATCTGCCAGATTTTCAATCTTAAAGAAGCTTTCAACCTTCTCAACACCCTGCTGGGTCAGGTTCACTACCTTATCCTTCTCATTTACAATAAAGTCTCCGGTCTCTTCCCGTTCTACTCCCATAATGGCATCCATCTTGGAGAATTCCGGCATATCCTCACCACGGGTCATCTGCTGGGCAAGCAAATCACAGGCTTCATATAATCTGGTAGACTTACCGCTTTGTCCGGAAATAATCAATGGTGTTCTTGCCTCATCAATTAATACAGAATCCACCTCATCTACAATGGCATAATGCAGTCCACGCTGAACCAGCTGTTTCTCATATACCACCATGTTATCTCGCAGGTAATCAAATCCCAATTCATTATTGGTAATATAGGTAATATCACACTGGTATGCTTCCCGGCGTTCATCCTTGTCCATATCGTTTAGCACTACACCTACCGTAAGTCCCAGGAACTGATGCACTGCTCCCATCCATTCGGAATCTCGCTTAGCCAGGTAATCATTAACGGTTACAATGTGTACACCCTTCCCTTCTAATGCATTTAAATATGCCGGCAGGGTAGACACCAGGGTCTTTCCTTCTCCAGTCTTCATCTCAGCAATTCGTCCCTGATGAAGGATAATGCCACCGATTAACTGCACTCTATAATGTTCCATACCCAACACACGCTTGGCAGCCTCCCGTACCACTGCATATGCCTCCGGAAGGATATCATCCAAGGTCTCCCCCGCATCTAACCGACCTTTAAATTGTGTGGTCTTGTCCTTCAGTTCCTCATCGGTCAGCTTCTGCATCTCAGGCTGAAGTGCTTCGATTTTATCTACAATTGGATATATTCTTTTCAGTTCTCTTTCGCTGTGAGTTCCAAAAATCTTAGTTATAACACTCATATGGTCTCCTTTTAATTTCACAGTTGATAATGCTCCCTAAATCTTCAATTTTATAACTGGAAGCTTCCCCTGTTTATTCACGTTACACAAAGTTTATTCTAACACTATTTTCCATATGAAACAACATGGAAGGTAGAAGGATTTTATTAATTTTTTATGAAGTGAATCCACCAATTTCCAGGAAACCTGGTGGATTGTCCCTCAGCTCCTGCCCAGGATGCGGAGGGACAATCCACCCACTTTACCGAAAAATACAGTCTGGTATCAGCAGTAAAACAAAAAAGTTCAAGAATTATATACACCTTACTCCGCTTTCATGATATACTACGTTCTGAAATCCAATCGAGCTTTATATTTTATACTTTTAAGGAGGATCTATAAATGACCTACACATACAAAACCCACGGAACCTGCTCCACCAAAATCGAATTGGAGTTAGATGGAGATATTGTTAGAAATGTAAAATTTACCGGCGGCTGCAATGGTAATCTGCAAGCCATTCCTAAGCTGGTAGAAGGCATGACTGTTGCACAGGTAGAAGAGAAAATTGGTGGTATTTCCTGTAATGGAAGACCTACCTCCTGTGGAGATCAGCTAGCAAGAGCCTGCAGAGAGGCTTATGAAGCCAGCCAGAACTAAGCAGGTTCTTTTTGTCATAGGATAACGAAAGCCCACATATACTTATTCATAAAACATTTTAGGAGGTTATATGAGTAGTATTGCGGGTTTTTTTCATCCTTTTTTCGATTTTACTGCAGATCACAAGAAAACCACTCAGGTTGCGGAAGCCATGTGCGACGCTTTATCCCGCAGAGGACCCAACCATTCTTATCATATGATTACCAGCTGTGGTGCTATATTACATACATCTTTGGATATTTCTCCCAAGGCCCAGCTTCCACAGCCCCAGCACGGTCCAGGAAATCTTAAATGCCTTAGTCTGGCTATGGACGGTAACATTTACAATATGACAGAGTTAAGAAGCCGTCTGCTTTCCAGAAATATTTCTGCACGAGAGTTAAATGACTGTGAAATATTAATTTATCTTTTTTATCTATATGGTGTTAAATTTGTGCAGTTGCTGCGGGGCAGCTTTGCCATCTGCCTGTTGGACGAATTTCATCATCGACTGTATCTCTTCCGGGATCCTTTGGGTATTAAGCCCCTCTTCTTTCATATGAAGGAAGGCACTATGGTATTTGCATCTGAATTAAAAGGAATTTTTGCATATCCAGGTGTAACAGCCAGATTAGACCTGCGCGGATTGAATGAAGTCTTTTCTCTTGGTCCTGCCCGCACCTGTGGATGTGGGGTCTATAAGGATATTCTGGAGGTAAAGCCAGGCCATATCTTAACCTACTCCAAGGAAGGCTATCAGGACACAATATTCTGGAAGCTGGAAAGCCGCGTTCATCAGGAATCCTATGAAGATACCCTAGAGCATTTATCTTTTCTTCTCAAGGACTCTGTAAAACGTCAGGTTGACCCTGAGGCCTATAACTGCTGCATGCTTTCCGGAGGACTAGATTCCTCCCTTATTTCTGCTATGGTAAATGAGGAATTAAAGGCACAGGGCATCGGTCCACTGCGAACGATTTCCTTTGATTTTACTGACAGTCGTAAATATTTTCAGGCAAATGATTTTCAGCCTTCCTTAGACCGTCCCTTTGTATCTGCCATGGCAGAGCATCTAGCCTCTGAGCACGTATCTCTGGAATGCACCAGTGAAGATCAGACCGCCTTACTGTATCAATCTGTAAATGCTCATGATCTGCCCTGTATGGCAGATATTTCCTCCTCCCTTTTACATTTTTGCGGCAAGACAGCCGCCTATGGCAAGGTGGCTTTTACCGGAGAATGTGCGGATGAGATATTCTGCGGCTATCCATGGTATCACAAAGCCTCTATGAGTAGCCTAAGCACCTTCCCATGGACCAGCGATCTTCATCCTAGAAGATTGCTGCTAAAGGAAGATTTTCTATCTCAATTAAAAATGGAGGAATACGTATCAGAGTCTTATCATGCATCTCTAAAACAGGTTTCCTTGCTTCCCGGGGAATCCAGTGAAATGCAGGCGCATCGCCAATTATTTGTTCTTACTACCACCTGGTTTATGGGGACTTTGCTAGAGCGAATGGATCGGGCCGCCTCCTACTGTGGCATCTGTGCAAGGCTTCCCTTCGCCGATATTTTGCTCATTGAATATTTGTATAACGTTCCCTGGGAAATGAAATCGAAGCACGGAGAGGTGAAACATCTTTTGCGGGAAATTGCAAAGCCCTATCTCCCTGAAACTATCATTCAAAGGAAGAAAAGCCCTTATCCCAAAAATTACAATCCTGCCTACGAGCAGCTATTGATTCGCAGCTTTAAAAGTGTACTGGCAGACAAAAACAGCCCCATTCTGCAATTCATTGATCCTGGGAAGGTTCTTGATTTCTGCGAGCAAAAGAAGGATTACGCTAAACCCTGGTTTGGACAGTTGATGGCTGGCCCTCAGCTATTGGCATACTATCTGCAGATTAACTACTGGTTAAAAAAATACAATATTCATGTAGAGCTTTAAAAATATCCCGGCAGTGAATTTAAAATCATCTGCCGGGATATTTACGTATTTTTTGCTTGATATTACTGAAGAATTGGCTGAATCTGTTTTCCTTCCACTGCCATCTCAATGGTCTCTGGTATTAATTCTGTTCTTGCAATCATAGAGGTTGGTTTTGCCTTATAATTATCCTGTCCAAAGGGAACAAAATAGATATTTTTCATATGAAGCAATGCACCAATATTTCGGAAATTAATTCCCAGCGCATCATTGGTGGATATTGAAATCACCAGTGGACCTCCGTTTCGCATATGTGCCTTAGCAGCCATCAATACCGGCGTATCAGAAATTCCAGCATGAAGCTTTGCCAGAGAATTCCCGGTACAGGGAGCAATCACCATAACATCCAGAAAATTATTTGGGCCAATAGGCTCTGCCTGACCAATGGTACGAATTCCCTCATTCATAGTAATATTTGTAACATCATTTATAAAATCCTGCGCCGAACCAAATCTGGTATCGCAGGTTAGTGTCTGATAAGAAAAGATTGGTATAATATTTGCGCCCATATCCACCAGACGCTTTAGTTCTTTCTTGATTTTATCGTGTGTACAAAAGGATCCTGTAATTCCAAATCCAATGGTGTACTTCGAAAAATCCATGATATCCTCCTTTTAAAATGGCATTGCACGCAACAGTATCTCCCCACTTGTCTTGGGAGAATATTTTCCTGGAAGTCCCAGCGCCAGTTGATATGGGACTCCTTTTTCTTTGCAATATGCGCCGTCACATCCGCCGGGAGCAGATGCAATATCCACAATGACTGCGTCTGGGCTTAGCCGATCAATGGCCTCTTTATCTACTACCCTAGCCGGCACTGTGTTAATGAGCCCATCTGCCTGTTCATAGGGAATATCTTCGTGAAAATCATAGGTTTCAAATCCAAAAAAGCCCGCCAGATTTCTTACCTCATCCCTTCTGGCTACCACTGTCACCCTTGCTCCTAGACAATACAGCTTCTCAGCAATTATTTTTCCACATTTTCCAAAGCCTAAAAGAATGATACTGGCACCTTCCACATTAATCGGCATCATTTTCATCAGTGTGGCAATGCAGCCCTCTCCTGTAGCAATGGCATTTTCTGCTGCAACCTGAGAATCTTGAAGTACATCAACAACTTCTACCTGAAGTGCCTTTAACCGGTCTGTGAGCTCCTGGGAAAAAACACCACCATAACAGCACCGAACCCGGCTTCCTTTTAACCCATCTAGGAAATAATCCATATGCTCCATACGACTTACCGGCACTGGCAGAATAAGCTGTGGGCACTGGAAAATTTGATCAGCAATTTCTTCCTCCCGCTGGTCCCATAGCATTACCTGGTATCCTTTTTCTCTAAGCATCCGTGTCATATATATCTGTCGCATGTCGCATGCGATAATCCCGATTCCTTCCCCCTGGTCCATAGTTCTAGCCTCCTGAATCTTCTTGCACAATCTATATTTCTATTATATGCAGGCAATGAGGTTTGTGATTGTTGCTTCTATCCTATTATTTTTCAAAATGCAACATGGAATGCCTGTATAATTATCTGACTATTTACTACTATATTAAGCGAAAATAGTTATTTTGAACTTTTTTAAATTATTTTCAATTTTATTATTGACAAATCTATATTTGTGAGATATTATGTAGTTACAAAGAAACAAGAAAACAGTTTTTTCCCTCAAATCGGAAGTGAGGGAACGATGAAATCTAAGAAAAGGAGGTACAGACCACCAGAAGCGTAAGAGAAGTAAAGAAGTATAAGGAAATTGTTATCGGATGTATATCATTGAAATAACAGAATCCACGAATTTTATGCAAGCCTTAAACCTATTATAAGATTGAAAAGTTTTTAAGGAAATCTTGAAGATTTATGAATTTTGAGAATTCAAAGAAGGAACATCCAGATAACCAAAAAGTACCAAAGTACCTGTCGATAGTAAGTTATAGATAGATGATAAGTTATTCATTGATACGGAACAAAGAAAGGTATAAGAAAGAGAGGATAGTCCATTGGATGATATCGTTTAAAAGGGGACATGTGTCGAAGTCGAACATGTCCCCTTTTTCATGTGCATTTTTATATCACTTCACATGAGAGGTTGCCTTTGCAATGACATTTAACAATTTTCTTCCATGGGCTTCCCAGCTATATTCTTTCTCATAATATTCAAATGCTCGCTCTGCCATGGTTTCCTGCTCCTCCAACGTCATATGCAGCATTTCTTCCAAGGCATCTGCTAACTGTTCTCCATTTCCCTGAGTATAATAGCGAATAGTTTCTCCATCTTGCAACAATGTATCCGCCTTTGGGGATGCATTGGTAATACACAGTGTACCATTTGCCATTGCTGTTGTAACCCGGTCATGAATGCCCTGATGAAAGAAGGGATTGATATCAATAAGAATCCTGCTGTCTGCAATGACTTCAAAGCTTCGGGCAATCGTTGTAGGCGGCAGTATACAAACATTTGCATACCCTGCTAAGGCACTGTTCTCCCAGCCCTCTCCCAGAATGGTAAGAGGAATCCCCCGTTTTGCTACTGTCAGAAGTAATTGATTTCTTCGGTAATTCCGTACATATTTATCCACCGGATACAGGCGGTTCATAAATTCTGGAAAGGAATATGTGCTCTCCTTGTCCCCCATGATTTGTCTCACTGCATCTTCCATAGCAATATCATTCTGCAACATGATAGGAATTATCTTCTGTCCCATAACGGACACTTCTTCTCCCATATGCTGTAGCATAGGAAGAAAGCGATTTTCATCCTCATAGGTTCCACTAAATAATACAGGATATTTGCGTTCTGAGAATTTCTTCTGATTCCATGCCCTGGTTCCTGCAATGGTCAGATATGATACGGATTGCAAATGAGGATAATAAGTACGCATATAAGCGCAATGTTTTTGGTCGATACCAATGGCATGGTAATTCTTCAACGGAAATTGCAGCCCTGGATGATGATACAAGGGATGATCTAGTATGTAATTAAAAAAAGGTGCATCTATCTTATCTAATAGATAATCACCTTTTTCCTCTAACACCAAATAAGGGAGTTTGGAATTAACATCCAAAACCCCATCATAGTGTCTTCCAACATAGTTCTCTAAAATATCAAAATGCTCCTTGTCTCCTGCTAATGACAGCTTGGTTACCTTTGCACCCAAGCCTTCCAAGCTTTCCTGCATTCGATCCAGAAAAAATCCTCCGGAGAAATAACACAGTTCTCTGGTATGTATCATCAAGATTTCCTTCATCCTTGTGTTGTGCTCCTTCTTTATGAAAGTCTCTGCCCTGCTGCATGCTAATATGATATCAGCTCTGCACCATCCTCGGTTACTAATACCTGATATTCCCATTGGGCTGACGGCATACCATCTAAGGTGTATACTTCCCATTTATTTTCCTGGTCCGTGTATATCTTCTGTGTCCCCATATTTACCATAGGTTCTATGGTAAACATCATTCCTGGCACCATCAGCATCTCTGTTCCACGCTTGGTATTATAGCTAACCCATGGGTCCTCATGGAACTCCAAGCCTACACCATGTCCACCAATTTCACGTACCACCGTGTATCCATGCTCCGTGGCATGATCATGGATCACCTGACCAACATCACCTAAAAAGCCCCAGGGTTTTACTTCCTTGAACCCTAATTCCACGCACTCCTTGGTAACGTCTACTAATTTCTGTTTCTCAGGGCTTACATTTCCCATACAAAACATTCTAGAGGAGTCTGAGTAATATCCATCCAAAATAGTAGATACATCTACATTAATAATGTCCCCATCCTCAAGTACTACCTGTTTGGATGGGAATCCATGGCATACCTGATCATTTACCGAAGTACACACGCTATAGGGGAACCCTTCATAATTCAATGGTGCAGGGATTCCTCCCATCTTAGTGGTTAATTCATACACCATATCATCAATTTCCTTAGTATTCATTCCCACTTTAATATTGGCTTCAATGTGGTCTAATACCGCAATATTGATTTTGGCACTTTCTTTGATTTTTTTAATCTGCTCTGGCGTCTTAATGATATCATGGTCCGGCACAATATGTCCTTCTAATGCATATTTTTCGATTTTTCTATCAAATGCTTCATGACACTGTTTATATTTTCTTCCGCTGTGGCACCAGCAAGGGTCATTTCTTCCTATTTTCATATTCTTATCTATTCCTCTTTCTGATCTGACTGACCATTTACGTAATTGGGTGCTCCATGTTCTAAAGTAATTCCACCCATCACAAGCCGATCCCATATTTTCTTATGTATCTTAACGGTATGCTCCTTTTCAAGAAGCTGCTCATAATAATAACCATCCCAACTATAGGATGCGCTTTCAGCTCCATTCTCGTCAGCAAGCTGCTCCTGATACTTCTGGGCATAAGCAATCTTCTTAATGGTACCATGAATCACTTCGTCCGATACTGGAATGGAGTCCTGCTGTTCGTCTAAAAGGTCCATCCAGAAATCAGTAATTGCATTTTCCACCTGCACTTCTTCCTGGTGAGTAAGCTCTAGCTTTTTCTCTCTTGCAAGTTGGTAGAATATTTCATCATGCACGGCCATTTTCATTACCGTATTCTTGGCATCTGCCTGAATGAACACACCATTAACATGCAGATTCCAGTAATCTCTTGTATTATCTGGATTATAAATCATAGCCTGCTGTTCAATCTGCCCTTCCTCATATACAATGTAAAAGGCTAAATCCTGCAGCGTAAGCTCCCTTCCATCCACAGTAACTGCTGTCTCACCTAAATTCTCCTGATAATTCAGCGGCTGCCTGCTTTCATAGTGATAAAAGAATCCTAGGCCTACAAGAATGATTAATACTGCCAGAATTGCAATTTTTCGTATTTTCATACTTTACTTACTCAATTTTGCCACCATCTGGTTGATGACCTTTCCATCTGCTTCGCCCTTTAACATGGGCATTACCGTTTTCATAATCTGTCCCTTATTTCCTGTAGCCAGCACTTCGCTGCAATTTTCCTTCAAGAACGCCTCAACCTCTTCCTCTGACATTAGCTTGGGGGCATATTCTGAAATCACGTCATACCGAAGCTGGTACTCTGCCAGAAGATCTTCTCTTCCAGCTGGACAGGTATCTATCTGTTCTTTTGCTGTTTTCTGTTCTTTTAAAATCACCCGGTCTACTAAGTCTGCTTTGATATCGTCTCTACAACCTTCGTCAATTGCCACCTTCTTTACTGCAGAAACCAGGGAAGAAATTGCATCCTTTCTTGGTCTATCCTTCGCCTTCATTGCAAGAATCATGTCCTTTTGTAGCTGTTCCATTTCCATTGATTGTTCCTCCTTTAAACACGGGGATTTTTTATATCACCCGACGGATTGTAATAATTGTTTTGCAGTTAGCTGCTCGATTGTTGGTAATACCAGCTTTTGTACTTTGCGCCTCTACAATTTTACCACCACCAGCGTAAATTGCAACATGGCCACTATAGCAAATAATATCCCCAGGCTGCATATTACTGTAGCTCACCTCTTGTCCCACACTTCGGAAGTCTCCGGAAGTAAGTCTTCCAAAATTAATACCAAAGTGAGCATAGACGGAACAGATAAAACCAGAGCAATCTGCCCCGTTGGTTAATGATGTACCGCCCCAGACATAAGGATTTCCCACAAATTGATTGGCATATGCTACCACCTCTGACCCACTAACATTGGTAGTATGGCCTGGATTTAAATTGCCATTTACATTACTGCTAGAGCTGCTTCCTGTATTTCCAGTGGTGCTACTTGCTGCCTGCTGAGCTGCTAACTGAGCCGCAGCCTGCTGCGCTGCCAGCTGTCTTGCTTTCTCTAGCTGTGCATCAAAATCTGCCATCTGTGTCTTCTTGCTGGCAATCATACTATTTAAAGAAGCCTTCTGACTTGCCAACTGGTTTTCACTTGCCTTTAAATCGCTCATTTCTCCACTGAGAGACTGCTTTAAATCCTCTAGTGCCCGTTGTGCATTCTCGTATGTATCCAGTACATTTCTATCATAAGCATAGACCTGATTCACATACTCTAACCGATTTAGGAAATCCGTAATGCTTCCAGACTCCAGTAAAATAGTAAAAAGATCCTGATCATTATTCTCATACAGATACTGAATACGAACCTTCATAGACGCATATTGAGCATCAATCTGCGCCTGGGCATCTGCTATATTTTGGTTTGTCTCATCAATCTCTGCCTGCTTACTGCTAATATCAGATTCCAGGCTATCTATCTCTGTCAGAATACCTACCAGTTCAGAGTCTAAATCATTGATTTCCTCCTGCAGCTTTTTCTGGTCCTCCTTAATCTGGGACACAGACTTGGCAGCCTGGGAATTCATTGTCTGTCCAAATACTGCGGTCAGCACAAGAGCAAGCGCTGTAACTCGTCGGATTTTGGTTTTTAATCTTATATTCATAGGTATATTTCTCCTCAATACGCAATCTTGTTAGTTATATATAATAATAGGTAAAAAACCTTCAGAATGCAACCTAAAAAATCTTCCAATTAGAGTTTCTAACTGGAAGATTTTGGTCTGGATTCTATCCTGCTACCCTCTTAACAATTAATAGCTTCTGTCCAGGGCGCAGCACTTCTTCTGTAAGCTGGTTAATTTCCATCAAATCAGCAACGGTTGTATTATATTCTCTGGCAATCTGCCACAGTGTATCCTCCCGTCCCACCAGATACCCTGTCATTCCAGGACGTTTCTGCAGCTGTTCCTCGTTGGATTCCTCCAGCTGTATTTCCTCAATCACTGGTGTCTCTTCTTGGGAAAACACCATAAGATTCAGTTGTATTTCCCCCTTTACAGAAGCTGTCTGTGGATCCTCTAGGGATACTCTCAGCTGCTCCACACTACTCTCCAGACTGATCCTATCCTGTGAATGAATTGGTCCCGTCTCCAATCGAGCTTCGATTGGAAAGCTTTTTTTAGCCGATGACAACGGTATTACGTCATCTGATGTTAAATACAGCACCTCTACCAATAATCTTCCTGTCACTTGCAGGGCATCCTCCAACAGCTGTGTATCATCAATAGACACCGTTCCTTCCGCCCCACACAAATAGATTGCCGGCTCTAATTCATCCAACGGAAGCTCCCCTGCCACTTTGATTCTTGCATCATTCTTCTGAAGCAGCTGTTGGAGATAAATGTTTTTCCTCTGAATGTGAATCTCTTTGTCCAACGCATAAAGATCCTCAATCATATTTATCCGCTCTTCCTTCCAGATAGAAAGTTCTATTTCCATATAAATGTCTAAGGCAACATTTCGCGATTCTCCGTCATCATCCTCCCTCAATTCCATTTGGGTATTGAGATTGATGATTCTAGTCTGATAATGTTCTCCATTCTTGCCCATAGAGCACTCCATGCTTCCTTGCACTGGGATGGTTATCTCCATCCATTCAAATGGTGTTTCCTCTGTTGATTTATATAGTATGCAGACATCTGCATCTGCTGACACCTGCATTTCATGTTCCTGCAGATTTGTATGAATCCCCTGTATGCTGGCAGTACTCCACAACAGTTCTGTTGCATTGGGTTTATCCTGAGGAAGCATAAATTCTTGTCGAATCCGTACAATATCTTTTTTATTTTCTATCAACTGCAATGCTTCCCGCTCACTACGCAAAATCTGGTATTGTTCCTCATTTTCTAAATGAACCGGGATCTGTTCATCTGTCATTTGATAGGCTAATGCATGAAAATCAACAATTGCTCTAATATTGATTTTTCTGGAATTAATCACTGTAATATTCATATCATTTACCTTAGCGGTTACCTCTACCGGATCTAATTCCTCTATCTGATCCATATTGATTTTCTCCCGCATGGGTATCTCTCCGGTAAGGCTGCTAATGCTACTGCTTCCTGACTCTCCCAGATACAAAATCTGAAACTGAAGCCGTCCAGTAATAAAAATACACTGATTGCTGACGCGTACCTCATCCGTTATTATTTTCCCCTGGTATTTTATAATTTTCATAATATCAGGTTTATAATCCGCCAGGTTATAATCATCATCCAGGTTCGACTGATAATAGGTTCGGGCCTTTATTTCATTTTTATGTATATAACGTTTTTCTAATTCCACTAAAAAATCCCCTTGGCTTGCTTTTCATAATATCTTATTCCAAACCTGGGGACTTTATTCTTACTCTATTCAATTAACATAACTTCATTCGGATTTCTTTCGTAATAATGTCAGTATAGCTAAAAGATAACAACTGTGCTGGCTTATCTTCTTCCTTATCCTCTACTAATATGGTAAATACACTTGGATAGGCTTCCTGTATAATTCCCTCCTGCACATCTACTTTATTACGACCTCTGTCAAGCTGAATCACGACCTTGCTTCCGCACTGCTGTTGTACTGACGCACGAACTTTATCGAAATCTGAGTGTTCCATTATTCTATTACCTCCTACTGCTCGTTCTAGTTGCTCTAGAACTTGTCTTTGGTAGTATAGCACTTTATGTGTATTTTGTCAAAAAATCCAGGGATATTTTTGTATAAAAATACATACTGTCAGCTTTATTGAAACACTACATTTTTATCCAGACTTTCTGTTTTCACCACAATTACAGGATATGTTTCCTTCTCTTTCACCTGCTGACCTTCCCTTGGTCCCTGTAAAATGGTAGAAAATACCATGTGATCCTGGGTAAGATAAAACTCCTTTACCTGGATGCTATACCCACTAGTGGCCTGTGCGCCATATCCCTTAATAACGTATAAATATTCCTCTGTTTCGTAGGTAAACTGCATATTTTCTTTTTTCTTTTCCTTGATAACCTCCTGAACCTCCTGGGGAAGCTGCTCTATGGTTGCGACTGTATACTCTATGTCCCGTAGCTTTTCTTCCTGGTCCACACTACATGCCGTCACAAGAAACAGACACAACAGAACAAGAGGTACAAATGTTTTCTTCATCTGACATTTCACCGTCCATTCTATTTCTACTATCCTATTCTTCTACAATTTGTCCTTATGCATCTGATTGCTTTCTCATAGAATTCTATGGCTCTTTGTAATAATAGTTGAATTTTATATAGTAAAAAGCTTATAATTAAAACAAGAAAGAACCATCAGAAGGAGGCTCTTATGTTTCGTGCATTAGGCAGTTTATTATTTGCAATATTATTTCTTATTCTGGGAATACCCGTTTTGGGAATAGAATGGATCATCGGAAAATTTAACAAAAAAGCAGAAGATTATTCTTCCCTACGCATCGTGCAGTGGGCTCTTAACGTGATTCTTACCATCTGTGGCACGGATGTCACCGTGATTGGGGAAGAAAATATTCCCAAAGACCAGGCTGTATTATATATTGGCAATCATCGCAGTTATTTTGATATTATTCTCACTTATGTAAGATGCGCTAGGCCAACGGGCTATATTTCCAAAAAGGAAATGGGCAAGATTCCCGTATTAGGAATCTGGATGGATCGTCTGTATTGTCTTCTTCTAGACCGGGAAAATCCGCGGGAAGGAATGAAAACCATTCTGACCGCTATGGACTATATTAAGCGTGGCGTTTCCATTTGTATTTTTCCAGAGGGAACCAGAAATACCAGCAAAACAGAGAAGCTCCTTCCTTTTAAAGCAGGAAGCTTTAAGATTGCCACCAAAACAGACTGTCCAATTATTCCAATTGCATTAACCAACACCTCTGATATTTTAGAGGATCATTTTCCCCGGGTGAAGAAGACATCTGTCATCATCACATACGGAAAGCCCATTATACCTAGCCAGCTCTCTACGGAAGATAAAAAACACATTTGGGATTATACTCAAAAAGTCATTTCAGAGATGCTCGACGAAAACCAATTGATTTTTGATGATATTCAAAAATAAAATTACTGATGTGTTTCTAAAGGAGGTACGTATTATGATTAAGAACAAAGCTGTAAGAGATGAAGTGGTGAAGGCCGCTGCTAAAACAGAAGCTGCAACTGCTGCTGCAAAAAAAGAGGCCGTAAAGGCTGTGGCAAAAGCTAAGGAAGAAACAACAAAAATCACGAAAGCTGCAGAAGAAAAAGCTGATAGTGCAAAGGCTGCTGCAAAAACAGTGAAAAAGGTTGTAAAAAAGAAAGCTGCTGGCCCTAAGACAGAGATTTATCTTCAGTTTGCCGATCGGGAATATACCAACGAATCCGTTATTAAAATGGTAAAAGAAGTATGGACCAAACAGATGAAAAAGAAGATTGGAGATATGAAGACACTTCAGGTATATGTAAAGCCCGAAGAGTTCGCAGCTTATTATGTTATCAATGGAGATGTTGTTGGACGTGTAGAGCTGTAAGTAGTTTCATAAAACCTACAAATAGAAGCAAGCGCTGATAGATGGTATGAAAATCTATCAGCGCTTGCTTTTGTTTTACTGGTAATGATGTTGCTGAAGCTGGTCTACAATCTGGGGAAACTCCATAAAGTGAGATGCTTTCACCAAAATCGTGTCGTTTTTTTTGGTATTGGCCAATAATTCAGGCAGCATTGCCTCTCTGGTTTCAAAGGTATAGGTCTGACAATCTACCTGATGTTCCTGTACGTAATCTGCTATCTTTCTTGCCAAAGGTCCTGCGGTGTAAAGCACCTGTATGTGATTGTTCTGGATTGCTTCTCCCAGCTGATAATGAAGCGCTTCTTCGTCCTCGCCTAGTTCTCCCATATCACCCAAAACCGCCACAGTCCTTCCTGCTGCATGTCCCAGCACCTCCAGGGATGCCCGCATAGATACTGGATTGGCGTTGTAGCAATCATCAATAATGGTAATATCATTTTGATGGATAAAATTAGTTCTTCCCGATATGGTTGCTGCTGTTTCTATTCCTCTGGCTATCTCTGGCAGGGTCAGTCCTAATTGTAAACCTGCTTCCACGGCCGCTAATGCATTGTATACATTGTGGCTTCCCGGTATGGGGATTGTTGCCTGAAATTTTCCCAGGGATGTTACAAAGCATGCACTCATACCTTCCAAGCCCAGATTTTGAATATCTGTAGCTGCCACCTCCTGACCATGGCAACCATAGCGCAGGATTTTTGCACCATTGGCACTTTGAATCGTAGACAGCTTATCATCATCTCCATTTATGATAACGCAGGCTCCCGGCGCCAGATGTTCAAGCACTTCTGTCTTTGCTCTTAGCACGCCATCTCGATCTATTAGATTCTCCAGATGGCAGATTCCTATATTGGTCATAATAACCATATCTGGACGGGCGATTTCCCCCAGCCGATGCATTTCTTCAAAATCTGAAATTCCCATTTCTATTACTGCCACTTGATGCTCTTCTCTTATTTCGCACAGAGTAAGGGGCATTCCGATTTCATTGTTTAAATTACCCTGGGTCTTTAACACCCGGTATTTTTGTTCCAATACATTACTTACCATCTCCTTGGTACTGGTTTTTCCAACACTTCCAATAATTCCAATCACCGGAATGGTAAGCTGTCTTCGATAGAAGGACGCTAAATCCTTTAGTGCCTGTTGGGTATCCTTTACCAGGATATAGGGTATGTCTTGTTGCTGTATTTTCTGTTGGGACAAGGTTAGCGCGGCACCAGCGGCAAATGCTGCCGGTATAAATTGATGACCATCCACCTTCTGTCCCACAATGGGAATAAATAGGTTTCCCGGTTGCACCTTTCGATTATCTATGACCACTCCCGTAATTTCCTGCATGGCCTTCTTTTCATCTGCACAAAACAACTGCCCACCGGTTGCGTGGGCAATATTTTCAAAGCTCATATTTTTCATAGCATATTTTCTCCTGATTACTTTGTGTCCTGTTTGTATTTTGCAAGAGAAATTCGAATAATTTCTTCGCACAATTCTTCATAGGATATTCCCACCACCTGAGCTTCCTGTGGAAGTAGGCTTGTTGGAGTCATTCCAGGTAATGTGTTGGCTTCCAGACAATACATCTGATCCTTCTCGTCTAATAAGAAATCCATTCTGGAATAGGTCTCAAGGCCTAATGCTTCTGTCACCTGCTGAGCATATTCCTGCATTTTTTCACTAATAGACGCATCTAACTGGGCTGGACAGGTTTCCACTGCACTTCCTGCCTTATACTTATTCTTATAATCATAGAAACCAACCTTGGGGGCAATCTCAATAACCGGCAGTGCTTTTCCACTTAAGACACCAACCGAAAATTCCCTCCCTTTGATATAATCTTCTACCACTACCTGGTCTTCCCATACAAATGCATCTTCTAATGCCTTTTGGTAATCCCCTTCATTTTCCACAATGGAGACACCGATGGAGGAGCCTCCGCATGCCGGTTTTACTACACATGGAAAACAGGGCTTTTTATCACCATCTACCGGTAACCCTTCCACTTTGCTTAGCGTGAAGCCACCTGGACATGGTATCCCGTATCCCTTCAGAAATTGTTTGGCTATTCCCTTATCCATTGCAAGGGCACTGCTTAGATATCCATTTCCCGTATATTTTATGCCAAACAGGTCAAAGGCCGCCTGTACCTTACCATTTTCTCCGTTTTCTCCATGAAGTGCCATAAAAACAATATCAGCCTTCTGACACAGAGCAATTACATTTGGTCCAAAAAAGCAATCACTTTGATCTGCCCTCTGGGCTTTTACCTGAGCCAAATCCGGTGCCGTAGCTGGGATATCTCGAACCTGTACGCTAATTTCATCCGCTCGGTCAAACATATCATCTACAGCAACTTCCTTATCACCATATCCCATGAACACATCCAGCAAAATTACCTTGTGTCCCCTATTTCTTAGAGCATGAGCCACCATATCTCCAGACTTAAATGATACATCTCTCTCTGTACTCAATCCTCCGGCTAATACTACGATATTCATATCCAATCTCCTTATTACAATGCTTTTGCAGGAAAAATCACCTACGCTTTTTTTATGTAATATAGTATACCATTTTTTCGAAAAGTAACAAGGTACATGGATAGGTTTCATATAATTCGATTGGCTTCTCCCCAGTGAAGATAATCCTCCTGGTCCCAGCTTACTTCTTGATTTCCATGCATAATTTGATATAAATTCTTGGCGGCAAACATATCTTGGAAAAAAGCATCCATATCGCCCCGCTCTTTTGACACCATGGATCTGGTATGTAACAGGTGAAGACAAATATTCCAGTTTCCCGCCCTTCCAATATGAGCTATTCCTTTATTACAATAATACAATGCCTCATCAAACATTTTTAAATGTCTGGCACATACCGCGATATTACCGCAGATGCCTGCCTTTTGCTTATAGAAATTCTCCTGAGACAATGTATTTGTATGATTCTGACAAATCTGATAGAGCTGAAGAAAAATGGCCATCGCTTCCTGATATCTTTCCTCCGCCAAATAAGAAATCCCAATATTATTTAATAACAATGTTTCAATCTGGTTCAATCGCATATCCATAGATGTATGAATTCCATCAAAATCTGGATGGGTCATTTGAAACAACGAAATCAGTTCCCTTGTCTGTGTCCCAACGTGTGCCCCACTAATCTGATACCACAGGATCTGGACCATCTGGCAAAATTGATGTTCCCAGATATGATTGGAATCTTTGATTTGTTCCAGAATCCATAGTTTCTCTTCCACCTGAGCCTCCTGCTGAAATTCCATTGCTGCAAGGAGCTCCTTTTGTAATTTTTTTACCTGCATTTCCCGTTCATTTGCAAATGAAAAATAAGAAAAACCAGGTTCCCCCAAACGTTCCATAAGTAATTCAAAGGTGTGTCTGGATGGTACCTGGCTTCCATTTTCAATTTTTGACAGAGTGCTGACAGCACAGATTCCTTCTGCCAGTTTCTCCTGTGTGATTTTCTTCTCTTTGCGAATGCTACGTATCACATTCCCCATAGATTGTTTCTCCATATCTCATTCCTCCCAAAAAAAGCATAGCACGAGATATAAGATACATCTATTGGCAAATTGCATTCTATCTTGGCAATACGCAAACTGGTCTATTTAGAATTCCGGTTCAATAAGACCATATGTATTTCCTTTTCTCTTATATACCACATTTACCTCATCGGTCTCTGCATTACGGAATACAAAGAAATCATGTCCTAATAATTCCATTTGTACGCATGCATCCTCTGGATACATTGGTTTCATTCCAAATTTCTTAGAACGAATAATACGAATCTCCTCATCATCATCTACATCTTTGTTAATAAACTCTTCATTAAAAAATGCTGCCGCATTTTGCTGCTTGGTTATTAATTTATGACGATACTTCTTCAGTTGCCGCTCAATGACTTCCTCAACCAAATCAATAGATACATACATATCATTACTAACCTGCTCTGAACGAATAATCTGACCCTTAACAGGAATGGTAACCTCTATTTTCTGTCTCTCTTTCTCAACACTTAATGTTGCGTGAGCCTCGGTCTCCTCCGCAAAATATTTGCCTAACTTATTCAGCTTCTCTTCAACAGCCTCCTTCAGTCCCTGTGTTAGTTCAATGTTTCTTCCTGTGATGGTAATTCTCATGATGTCCAACCCCTTTTTCCTGTATTTGATACTACTTCGTAACGCCTTTGAAAGGTGTTACTGATCATGTATTTATTATATCATATTCCTTTTTACGGGCAATGCATTTTTGCATTATTTTCTGAAAAGTTTATATTTTTTTTAATATTGTGTACACAAGGAGCCCTCATATTCCTTAATATTTTCAGAAACTTAATGAGAATCCCCTGTATTTGTGGTAAGATGATGGAATACATATCAGAAGATAAACTAGGATGAACGCCAATAAATGGGGACATCTTATAAACGAAGGAGGAGTTACGATGAAAACTGCTTTTATATCCGGTGCTTCCAGAGGAATTGGACGTGCCATTGCTTATGCTTTGGGAAAGGAAGGGTATCATCTGGCCATCTGTTGTGAAAAATCAAGGGAGTTATTAGAAGAAACGGCAAATGATCTTGAAAAACACTATCACACACAGGTCTTAACCTACACGGGAAATATTGGAGATGCTGCCTTTGTCTCGGAAATGGGGTTGGATATCATCCAACACTGGGGACACATGGACATTGTTGTGAACAATGCAGGAATTGCTCATATTGGCCTAATCACCGAAATGGATACAGCCCAGTGGAATCACATGATGGACGTGAACCTTTCCTCCTGTTTCTATACCACCAAAGCCTTTGTGCCAGAAATGATCCAACAAAAATCTGGACACATCATCAATATCTCATCTATGTGGGGCACCTGTGGTGCATCTTGTGAAGTTGCCTATTCTGCTGCAAAGGGAGGAATGAATGCATTTACCCGCGCTTTAGCTAAGGAATTGGCTCCTTCTCATATTCGTGTAAATGCCATTACCTGTGGCGTCATCGATACGCAAATGAATCAAATGCTATCCGTAGATGAGAAAAGCGAATTAATAGAAGAAATACCCTGGGGACGTTTTGGCACACCAGAGGATGTTGCACTGGCTGTTACCTCTTTAATACACAGTCCTTCCTATCTTACTGGACAGATTATCGGTCTGGACGGGGCATATCTATGACAGTAAGGTAACCATCCCACGCAAAATATTCGCGTTTCGCAAATTACATATGCGTTTCGCGTATTCTGGTATGAATTTCCATTTTTTGTTTTATGATTGTGTCATACAAATGAATGGAGGACGCAATGTGAAGTTCGGCACTCGATTATCATACTTGCTGGAGATGGAACAAATCTCTCAACAACAGCTGTCACAAGAATTAAATATTTCGCCTTCTACCCTGAATGGGTATTTAAAAAACCGCCGTCAGCCTGACTATAAAACGTTACAGCGTGTGGCTGCTTATTTTGGTACCTCAACAGATTATCTTCTGGGTATGACCTCGGTACGTGAAAGTCCCGCAGGCTCTCTTTCTTCAGAGGAATCTCATTTGGTAGACATGTACCGTCTTATGACGGACACTGGTCAGTCTATGATGATGGACGAGGCACACCTCATCTGGAGGCATAATAAGAAGCATGGGGAAGACACTGATCGTTTTAAATCTTAATTTTATGTGCAAGCATACATAGAAAAAGCGTTACCAAACGGAATATTTTTTGCTTCCGTCTGGTAACGCTTTTTTCATTTTTTCTGCTATGTTAAATCGTGGTATTTTCCCAGGAACTCCCGGGTTCTTTCATTATCTGATTTAAACATCTGCTCTGGCGTTGTCTCTTCTACAATCACGCCCTTATCCATAAAAATCATTCGATCTGATACATCTCTGGCAAAATTCATTTCATGGGTAACAATTACCATTGTCATATTCTCCTGCGCCAGTTCCTTAATTACCTTAAGTATTTCCAAGGTTAGTTCAGGATCCAGTGCACTGGTAGGTTCATCAAAGAACAAAATCTTGGGTTGCATCGCCAAAGCTCTTGCAATGGATACTCGTTGCTGCTGTCCTCCGGATAATTGACACGGATATGCAAGCTCTTTATCACTTAAGCCCATTTTTCTTAAGAGCTCCCTTGCCTCCGTAATCACCTCATCTTTGTTTCTTTTCTGTACGTTTAATGGTGCATCCACGATATTTTTCATTACCGTGTAATGTGGGAATAAATTAAAGTTCTGAAATACAAGGCCAAAATATCCCATTGCCTTTCTCTGCTGAGCCTTTGTTCCATACACAGCATGACCAGCCTGTGAAGAAACCACCTTGCTGTCCACATACAGCATCTCCCCATCATCCATTGTCTCTAGAAAGGTCGCACATCGAAGAAGTGTTGATTTTCCAGAACCAGAAGGACCAATGATAGAAACCACTTCTCCTTCAGCAACGGTTAGATTAATATCCTTCAAGACATCATTGCTGCCAAAGCTCTTCTTAACATGATTCATTTCCAATATATTCATTTCTCTGGCTCCTTCTAATTATAATAGTTCATTCGCTTCTCAAAATATTCCATAATGGCCGCAACCAGGAAGTTGAAGACATAATAGAATACGGCTGCTGCAATAAAGGGCACCATACTTTTCTGTGAAGCTGCCAGCGCTTTCGCCTGGGTGAACATTTCTGCATAGGCAATAGAAAAAGCCAAGGAAGTATCCTTAACCAAGGTAATCACTTCATTGGTTACGGATGGCAGAATTCTCTTAAATACCTGCGGTAAAATTATTTTAAAGAAGGTCTGGGTACTACTATAGCCCAGCACTCTTGCTGCCTCGTACTGTCCCTGAGGCATGGATTCAATACCACTTCGGTATATTTCCGCAAAATATGCTGCATAATTCAATGCAAATGCAATCACCACCGCATAGGCACGGTATGATGAGTTAATAGAAATACCAAATATGTAATATGGTCCAAAATAAACCACAAGAAGCTGAAGCATCAAAGGTGTGCCTCTCATAATTGAAATATATATTTTAACAATATTTCTTATGATTGCATTCTTTGACATTCTTCCAAAGGAAACAATCAGTCCCAACGGAAGTGAAAATAAAAGTGTCAGCAAGAAAATCTGTATGGTTGTCACCATACCCTGTGCCAACTGACTTAACATAACCTGAATACTCAAAATAACCTCCTAAGGCTGTAAGGTGCATACGTCTGTATCAAACCACTTCTCAGAAATTTTTGCAAAGGTGCCATCCTTCACCATCTCAAGAAGTGTAGACTGTACTTCATCTCTTAACTTGGTGTTGCCCTTATAGAATCCAACTCCGTACTGTTCTGTAGAAATCTGCTCATCTAAAATTACCAGTTCCCCATTCTTGTCTGCAATCTGATCCTTTGCAACAAAAATATCCATGGCTACTGCATCTACTGCTCCGGATTCTAAATCCATCAGCGCTGTATTGTATTCGCCAACTGTTAAAAACTGCGCGAAGCTATTTAATAAGGTCTCATTGTCTTCAATGGCAGACTGTGCAGAGGACTCCTTCTGTGCTTCTACAATCTTACCTGCCAAGCCTGCTAAATCAGTAATCCCTGAATTCTTCTTCACTACAACGACCTGAGAATTATCCATGTATGGATCGGTAAATGTGTACTGATCCTCGCGACCGTTCATGGTAAATCCATTCCAGATACAGTCAATGGTTCCTGATTCTAATTCCATATCCTTAGCATCCCAATCGATAGGCTGTAACACAATTTCCTTGCCCATTCTCTTAGCACATTCTGTTGCAAGTTCAATATCAAATCCTGTGAATTCTCCATCATCTCCCACATATCCAAACGGTGGGAAGTCCTGATCAAACCCAACGATAAAGGTATCCTCACTTGCTTTCTTGCCGCAGGCAGCCATGCCAAACATCATACAGCCGGCCATAACCAGTGCTAAAACTTTCTTCATGTTCTTCATTTTGTTTCTCCCTTTTCCTCTTTATTTTCTGTCTTCTTCTGTGCCTGACAGTTTGTCTTTTCACTTTGTAAGCCTACTGTGGCACTTTAGTTGACTAACATGATAAAAAGGTACCATATTCGCGAGGAAAAGTAAAGATGGGGATTGCAAACTGATGCCCATCACATGAATTTCATCAAAAATATTTTTCACGCATTGCCGTTGCCATTATAAGATTTTTTTGATAGAATATACGTGGTGCTACCTTGCACGGTAGGCGGTTAGCCCTCTTATGGAGGGTACGCCCTCCAAAGGCACTGTATTTCACAGTGAGAAAGGAGGGATTGCCATGGTTAGTTATGCCGAGTTGTTTCAATTTGGATTGTTAATCGTAGCTATTGTTGGTCTTGTTTACAAGATTTCACATAAAAAATAATCGCCCACAAGCCTGAAAACTTAAGCGATTATTTTTATCAAATAATTTTGAGGGCTGACCGTCTATCGGTAGCACCTTTTTTCATCTATATATTAGAATATAGATAATCATTTGTCAATATAGAAGAGCTAAATTCTGAAGCTTTGCACTCCATCTCATCTATAATTCTTCAGAATCTCCTGCAGATAGTCACGATACCCATCCACCACCTGCTTAGGTCCTGTAATTTGTATCTGGCTTCCCAAACCTGTAATCCATCCATAAAACTGATTACTCACCTCTACATTTACACGGACAAGAATATGCTCCGCTGTATCCAGTGAACACCGCATCGTGACATCTGTACCAAAGCGGTCAATCAGTACTCCTGCCAGGCTTGTGCTGCATTCCAGGCTCACTATTTCCTCCTGACCCGCATACATGGAAAAGGTTTTCTTAGAATAAGAAGCTATGTCAATCTGGTTTCTCTCTCGTCCTCCGTCCCGTGGCTGGTCCAGTTCACTGGCATTTACCATCTTATCTACTCGATAATGACGAATCGACTGGGCGTCACTGTCATATGCCACCAGGTAATAATTCTCATTGTCCCACAGCAGGAAGCTGGGGCTGACCTGATACATGGCACCGTCCTTTCTCAATTCCCGCTTCTTCTCTGGTGTCCACTCTGTATACTGAAACTGCAGCCTGTGATTATGATCAATGCATCTATAAATAACATCAATTGTATAGTAGATTCCCTCGTTTTCCGTTTTTGCCCGGTCTGCAACTACCACCTGTCGCTGAAGCTGTGTGCCTTCATATTTGCTGGACAGGGTCTCTAATTTCTTCACCAGTTCTCTGGACTTCTTCTCGGTGATAAACTTAGAAGCTGATACTGCGTCTACCAGAAGCTTTAGCTCAGGAAGTTCAAACTCCTTACTGGCCAGGTAATACCCTCCCTGGGCATCATCCGATTTCATAATATCCATCCCATACTGAATCAGTATCTCCATGTCAGAATAGATGCTCTTTCGTTCTGCCTTGATGCCATCCTCTGCCAGGCGTTCTATAATTTGCTTGGTTGTAAGGACATGATTCTCATCTGTTTCTCGATGCAGCATTTCCATGATACGAAGGATTTTCAATTTCTGATTTCCTGAATTGGCCATAGGTGTTCCCCTCCCCTTTTTTGCTCTGTTACAATCATTGTATCGTTTGTATTCCGCTTTGGCAACGAGGTTTTCGGAAATTACCGTTGCATTTTCTCCACTCCCATGCTATATTGTTGTTAGAAAATATTAATAATTTTACCAGAGACGTGAGCAAGGTAAGAATAGGCGAAGAAATTCGTTCTGTTTTGTCTTGCTTTTTTTGCGTCCATAAGAGAGGAGATATTCACATGTATGATGTAGCGATTATTGGTGCAGGTGTTACCGGAAGTGCCATCGCAAGAGAATTATCTAAATATCGTGTGAAGGCATGTGTCATTGAAAGAGAAGAGGATGTATGCTGTGGCACTTCTAAAGCCAACAGTGCCATTATTCACGCCGGATTCGATGCCACACCCGGCACATTAAAGGCCAAATTAAATGTACGGGGAAACGAGATGATGGATCAGCTGTCTAAGGAGCTGGATGTTCCATTTCATAGAAATGGTTCCCTGGTGGTATGTACCCGCCAACAGGATCCTGCACTTTTAGAAGAACTGTTACGCAAGGGCATTGCCAATGGGGTAAAGGGTCTTCGAATCCTGCAGCGGGAGGAGCTGCTTCAAATGGAGCCTAATCTGGCAGATGATGTAAGCCATGCATTATTCGCTCCAACTGGTGCTATCGTATGTCCCTTCCATCTAACCATGGCTCTGGCTGAAAATGCCTGTGACAACGGGGTAGACTTCTTCTTAAATACCAGTGTTACTAACATTGAAAAGCAAAATCGCTCCTATCTGCTTCATACAAATAAGGATGTGATTGAGACCAAGGTTGTAGTAAATGCTGCCGGCGTCTATGCAGATCTCTTTAATAATATGGTAAGTGAGCATAAGCTCACCATCATTCCAAGACGTGGACAGTACTGTCTGTTGGACAAATCTGCCGGCACTCATGTCAGCCATACCATCTTCCAGCTTCCCAGTAAAATGGGTAAGGGCGTTCTGGTTACGCCAACGGTTCACGGGAATCTGCTGGTTGGTCCCACCGCTGAGGATATTGACAATCGCGATGGAGTAAACACCACAAGCCAAGGTCTTGATTCCTTGGCACCAAGAGCTTCTGAAAGCGTTAAAAATCTTCCAATGCGACAGGTCATTACCAGCTTTGCCGGATTACGAGCTCATGAAGTAAATGGTGACTTTGTGATAGGGGAGGCTGCAGATGCCCCTGGATTTATTAACGCCGCAGGAATCGAATCTCCCGGCCTGTCCTCCGCTCCTGCGATTGGAGAAATGGTGGCACAGCTGGTACAAAGCATCCTTTCACTGGATCCTAATCCTGATTTCAATGGTCAGCGGAAGGGAATTCTGAACCCTGAAAAGCTGTCACTAGAAGAGCGAAACCAACTGATTAAAAAGCAGCCCGCCTATGGCAACATTATCTGTCGCTGCGAAATGATATCCGAGGGTGAAATTCTAGATGCCATCCACCGTACTTTAGGCGCCCGTTCCCTGGATGGTGTAAAACGAAGAACTCGCGCCGGAATGGGAAGGTGTCAGGCAGGCTTCTGTTCTCCACGTACCATGGAGATTCTGGAGCGGGAGATTCCTATGAGCGTCTTTGACATCACCAAGTCCGGAGGTGCATCCAGGATTGTCTATGGATATAACAAGCAAATACAGGAGGCAGAACATGAAAGATTATGATTTGGTAATTATTGGTGGAGGTCCTGCCGGTCTGGCAGCTGCCATTGCGGCAAGAGATAACGGTGTCCAAAGTATATTGATTCTGGAACGGGATAAGGAACTGGGTGGTATTTTAAACCAGTGTATTCACAATGGATTTGGTCTTCATACCTTTAAGGAAGAGCTGACTGGTCCGGAATATGCTGCCCGCTTTATTCAACAGGTTCAGCAGCGAAATATTGCATACAAGCTAAACACCATGGTAATGGATATTTCCAATACAAAGACAGTTACTGCTATGAATAGTGTAGATGGCATGTTCACTATTTGTGCCAAAGCCATCATTCTGGCTATGGGCTGTCGGGAACGCTCCAGAGGTGCTCTTAACATTCCCGGTTACCGACCAGCGGGTATTTTCTCAGCCGGTACTGCACAGCGATTAGTAAATATGGAAGGTTATATGCCAGGAAAACGTGTTGTCATCTTAGGCTCCGGTGATATTGGACTGATTATGGCAAGACGAATGACCTTAGAAGGTGCCAAGGTTCTGGCTGTTGCTGAACTTATGCCTTACTCCGGTGGTCTCAAGCGTAACATCGTGCAATGCCTAAATGATTTTGACATTCCATTATACCTGTCTCATACAGTTATTGATATTCAGGGCAAGGAGCGGGTAGAAGGAATTACGATTGCGCAGGTAGGCAACGACCGGAAGCCAATCCCCGGAACGGAAATTCACTACGATTGTGACACCTTACTTCTGTCCTGCGGTCTAATTCCAGAGAATGAATTGTCTGCCAACTCGGGTGTGGAACTTAGTCCTATTACATCCGGTCCTATTGTAAATGATGCATTAGAGACAAATATTCCAGGAGTATTTGCTTGTGGGAATGTACTGCATGTACATGATTTGGTTGATTTTGTATCTCAGGAAGCTTCCAATGCCGGAAGAAATGCTGCCCGATATATTCAAAATGAAAATGGATATGACGAAAAATCTCAGAAAGCAAGACCTATTGAAATAAAACCTGTGGACGGAGTTCGCTATACCGTTCCCAAATATATCCGACCGGAAATGATGGACGAGAATCTAACCGTTCGGTTTCGTGTAGGTCAGGTGTATCAAGGATGTGCCATCGCTACTTATTTCGGAGATCAGCTGATTTCCAAGAGAAAACGTCAGGTAATGGCACCTGGGGAAATGGAAGAAGTCAAACTTACCAAAGAGCTGTTTACAAAATATCCGGATACGAAAGAAATAACCATTAGGATTGAGGAGGCATAGGGATGGAAACAAGAGAATTAACCTGCATTGGCTGTCCTATGGGATGCAGCCTTGTTGTAACAATGGAAGGAAATCAGGTTACAGACGTAACCGGCAATACCTGTAAACGAGGAGATGTGTATGCCAGAAAGGAAGTCACTAATCCCACACGTATTGTAACCTCCTCGGTGAGAGTCCACGGTGGCACCTTAAATATGGTGAGCTGTAAAACCAAAGAGGATATCCCAAAGGGTAAAATCTTTGATGTTGTACACGCCCTAGAGGCAGTGGATGTAAATGCTCCTGTTAACATTGGAGACGTATTACTGTCAAATGTATGTAATACAGGTGTAGACATTGTGGCTACTAAAAATGTAGCCGCAAGATAAAGCTTTTTTGAGGGAAGAAGATGGATTCCATCTTCGAAAAGGGGTAAGGTCTCCTGTAACTATGGTACCAGGATTTGGGGAAATCCTGGAAGAAACCATATTGCAGGGGACCTTTTATGATATAATGAGTGCAAGAAAGCCATGGTGAGCTTGCTCACCTTTGGCGACAACAAACGCGATTCTTTAAATGCTACGTAAATTGAGGATTTGTGCAGTTAATATTGCTTCTTCTTGGATACCAGAAATAAGATATTCTAAGTATTCCTGGTTTCATTATGCATAGTGTGACGCAAGCGGCTTAAATTCGCCATCCATGGCTCAGTTAAGCCTTTCACAGACATCGTGTCTGTGAATTGCTGGTTGCTGAAAGGAATACTAAGAATATCTAATTCCTTATATAAGGCGAAGAATCAATACCAACTGCACAAATCCTCCCCACGTTAATTTATCACCCACCGTTCATAAGGAGTACACAACATGAAGCAAGAATTCCACAACGCATTAGAATGCTCCCCAATTATCGCTGCCATCAAGAGTCCAGAAGGCTTGCAACGCTGCCTGGACTGCGACAGTCAAATTATATTCATTCTATACGGAGATATCATCACCATCCCGGACATTGTCGAAAAAGTAAAATCCTCTGGGAAAATTGCCATGGTTCATATTGACTTAATCAATGGATTACACTCCAGAGAAATTGCAGTAGACTTTATCCACAAATACACCCAGGCAGACGGAATCATATCCACCAAAGCGCCTCTCATTCAACGAGCCAAGGAACTAGGACTATATACCGTCATGCGATTCTTCATGATTGATTCTATGGCCTATGCCAGTATTGAGAAGCAGTTAAAGAATACTCGTCCAGATGTAATAGAGATTCTTCCAGCATTAATGCCCAAGGTAATAGAGCGCATTAGTAAAATATCTAAATGTCCTGTGATTGCCGGAGGTCTGGTGAGCGAGAAGGAGGATGTAATGGCACTGTTAGAGGCAGGTGCCTCCTGCATATCCTCTACAAATGAAGATGTATGGTTCCTGTAACACAAAATCCTTGGACCGGAATAGACACAATTATATAGCAAAAAGCAGATGCTCTATCCCCCTAATCTACGGAGGATATAACACCTGCTTTTTTATATACAACGATTTTCCAAAAAGAATTATACTGCCTGAGCAGTTACCTGTGGGTCTGAAGGCTTCTGATTCTTTTCCTTAAATACAACCTTAAGTAAAATTGGCGTAATTAATGTTGTAACAATAACTACAACAACAACTGGTGCAAACATATCATTGTCAATCAATCCACACTGACGTCCCTTCTCGGCAACAACCAGTGCCACCTCACCACGGCTAATCATTCCTACACCAATCTGAAGGGCTTCCTTATTATTACATTTACATAATCTTGCACCTAAGCCACATCCAACAACCTTGGTTAAGATGGCAACCACTGTAAGAAGTATTGCAAATAACCAGATATCCATTCCCATTCCACCTAAGGTTACCTTAATACCTATGCTGGCGAAAAAGATTGCTGAGAAAAACATATTGGATACATTTGAAATCTTGATATCAATATATCCTCGTACCTTAGACATACACAGCATTAAGCCTGCAAAATATGCACCTGTAATATCTGCGATGCCAAAGACCTCCTCTGATACAAAGGAGAGAATCATACAAAATGCAATAGCAAATAATGCAACTCGTCTCTTATGATCTGCCTTCTCAATAACAAACTCTAATCGAGTAACGATGAGGAAGAGGATCAGTATCAGAACCACATACAATACAATCTTAAGCATTACGGTTGCTGGCTTAACAGTAGTATCTGTTAAACTGGTTACCAAAGACAATACAATGATTCCCAATACATCATCAATGACTGCAGCGCCCAAGATGGTCGTTCCCACCTTGCCACTTAATTTTCCCAGCTCTCGAAGTGTCTGCACTGTAATACTTACTGAGGTTGCCGTTAATACAACACCTACAAATATGGATTTAAGCAGAGAATTATAATCTCCTAAATCCTCTTTAAAATACAGTGCATAGCAAATGGTTCCACCAATTAACGGTACCACAACACCAATGATGGCCGTTACAAACGAAGCAACAGCATTTTCCTTCAACTCTCTCAAGTCTGTGTCAAGTCCAGCGGCGAACATTAAGAAGATAACGCCCAGCTCAGCTGCATACTCTAAAAATGATCCTGCTTCACCTGTAAAAGTCACTAACCCTAAGCATGAGGGTCCTAAAATAATACCTGCGATCAATGCTCCAACTACTTCTGGCAAATTAATCTTTTTGAATAGTATTCCTAATGCCTTTGTGGCAATAAGAATTAATCCAATCCATAACAAAAATTGATAATTCATTACAATCACCTTTTCTTTCTTTTTTTAGCGCACTCATTGTAACTCTTTCATATTTTGAATGCAACCGTATTCTTTTGTTTTTCTTAATAGATTTTATTTTTTGTTAATAATTCAATAGTTTGTGACATAATTCCAGTTTTTCTTGTGACATATCACTGTTGTAAAAAGTTACATTTCCTATATAATTATTATCCAAATTTCGTACGCCTGCCACCTCCATTCTACGCATTAGTTCTTTCGCCGTACCATATCCTCCGTCAAAGATTTCCACCTGTTCCCCTAAAATCTTCTGAATGGTATGAATAGCAAAGGGATAGTGTGTACAGCCTAATACAACAGCATCAATTTTACCTTCTTGATATGGTTCCAAAATTTCCGTAAGATATGCGTTTAGTTCGGGAGAATCTAACTTTCCATTTTCTACAAACTCCATAAATCCCGGGCACGGCAGCTGATATATGATTGCTCGATCTTCATATTGAGAAAGTAAATGCTGAAACTTCTCTTCACGAATGGTCATGGGTGTTGCCATAACCAGAATCCGTCCCCGCTCCTTATGAAGTACCGCTGGTTTTAGAGCTGGTTCAATTCCTACTAACGGCAGCTGGGGATACATTTCTCTTAAGACACGCACTGCTGCAGATGTGGCGGTATTGCATGCAATGGCTACTGCCTTTGCCCCTTGTTTTAGAAAATCCTGTGTATGAGCGATGGTCAGACGACGCACCTCTTCTACACTTTTTGTTCCATAGGGAGCATTTTTTGAATCCCCATAATACATAAAATTTTCATTTGGCATAAGCTTCACCATTTCCCGCAAAACACTGATGCCACCAACACCAGAATCAAATACAGCAATGGGTTGTTGATTATATTCCATATTTTTCATTCCTTTTTTATTAACAATTGAAACAATTTCATTTTATCATTTTCAATATTGGAATACAACTTTCTTACCACCGAAAATATGTGCTATACTAGAGAAAGAAATGCAAAGCATGCGTAACATATAGGATAAGAAAATATGCAAATTATGAGGTAATCGTATGGATCAGCAACAGCGAAGTTCTACCAGGATTTGTGAGAAATGCGGGCACATTTTACCCGGAAGCTATAAGGAATCTCTTTGCAGGACCTGCAAAGAGGAAGCCTTGTATAAGCAGGTGAAAGAATATATACAAAACCATTCTGTCACGGAATTTGAAGTTGCCCAGCATTTTCAACTTCCATTGTCTACCATTCGACGATGGGTGGCAGACGGAAGAATAGAATACCGGGCAAATGATTCTACATGGGATGAAACCAATGAAAAATATTTTAATGTTTAAACTGAAAAGTGTATGTTATGACTCTTATTTCTACTTTTGTGATTCCATTGCCACCCAACTACAAAGAATGGGATATCACGTAGAAATCTTTGATGGTCGCAGGGAATGCCTCGCTTCCCTCGACCGCTTTGAAGGCACCTCATATGATGCTGTTATTGATTTTAATTCGGATCTTCCTAAGGTACTTTTAGAGGATGGTCAATATTTTCTCAACAGTATTCAGGCTCCCTTCTATGATATTATTCTGGATCATCCACTGTATCACCATGATATGTTGAAGGCTCCCCTGAAGAATTATCACGTTATCTGCCTGGATCGAAATCATAAAAAGTATATTCAAGAGAATTATCCCCATATTCAGTCTGTCCATGTTCTCCCCATGACCGGAGAAGCGGCATCTGCAGATTTTTCCAATACCAGAGCTATTCCCCTTTTATTTACCGGCAGTTATACTCCCTCTAACGAAATAAGGAACGCAATCTATGACTGCCCCCACTTTATGCAGGGATATATGCAGGGTTTTATCCAGGAAATGCTCGAAAACCCCAGCATCACACTAGAAGAATGTGCCATAAAGCTGGCCAAAGATAATGAACTTATTCAAGAGGAATTCCCTCTGCATATGCAGTCTTTCTTCCTAGCTGATTCTTATCTTCGAGCTTATCGCCGGGAGCAGCTCATTTCAACCATTATAAAAGCAGGCTTACCCATAACGTTATGTGGGCATGGCTGGGACGCCTTTCTCACTTCTCAGGCAACAGCTAGCAGCACCCTTTGCCGTCATGTTCAGCTTCTTCCTTCGGTTTCTTTCAAAGAATCCTTCCGACTAATGAATCAGGCTGAAATCACCCTTAATATTTTACCGGAGTTCAAGGACGGAAGCCATGACCGTATTTATTCCGCTATGCTAAATCACAGCATATGTGTCACCGATACCTCTCCCTTGATACAAGAGCAGTTTATTTCGGGGGAAGATTTGCTGATTTACCAGCTAGACCAGCTAGAGCAGATCCCTTCCCAATTAGAAATCCTCCTAGGGGATGAAGACCAGAAATCTTATATTGCAGAAAATGGATATCAAAAAGCCATAGCGCATCACACCTGGAAGGCAAGGGTAACGGAGCTGGTTACAATCCTTCAGCTATAATATAAATGCAACTTATCTGATTCCAGTAAGATCTTTGATCACCTCACCAGCCAAAATCAGTCCTGCTACCGAGGGTACAAAGGACAGGCTTCCAGGCGTTTGCTTTCTTCCCGCCTTCTGTAGAGCTTCTGTCTGTATCTCACCCGAAGTTTCCTTTATATTCAGTGGTTTCCTTGCAATTTCTTTGGAATATACTACCTTGACCCCAGTAATTCCTCTTTGCTTCAGTTCTCTTCGCATAACCTTCGCCAACGGACATACCGAGGTCTTGGATATATCTGCCACTTCAAAAGCTGTAGGGTCTAATTTATTGCCTGCTCCCATAGAGCTAATGACAGGAATTCCCCCTTCCTTTGCCTTACGAATAATTTCAATTTTAGCAGTAATGGTGTCTACTGCATCAATCACATAATCAAATTGAGAAAAGTCTATCTCATCACTATTCTCCGGGAGAAAAAAAGCTTCTATGGGATGAACCACTGCCTGGGGATTGATGCTTTGGATTCGTTCCATACACACCTTGGTCTTAGACTCCCCAATATGATTCGTAGTAGCAATAATCTGACGATTCAAATTACTAATATCCACCACGTCATTATCAATCAATGTAAATTCGCCAATCCCTGTACGTGCCAGAGCTTCCACCGCATAACCGCCTACTCCGCCTACACCAAAAATGGCAATGTGCTTTTTCTCCAACTGATTGATGGCTTCCTCTCCTAAAAGCAGGCTGCTTCGTACCCAGCGTGAATCCATAATATTTCTCTCCTTCTTTATTTTCTGCTTCCAATTCTAGCACAGAACCCAACGGGTCTACAACTGTCTTACTTCTTCTCTGCAGCAATCACTGCCTGATATTCCTTCATATCCTTTGCAATTTCTCCACTTAACAATAGGAGACAGATAAGATTTGGGATTGCCATTAATGCATTGGCAATATCCGAGAAATCCCATACGATTTTTAAAGATGTTGTTGCCCCCACATAGGCAATAAGTGAAAATGCAATGCGATAAATCATATTATACTTCGGTCCATGGAATAAATACTCAAAGGCCTTCTCTCCATGATATTCCCATCCTAAAATGGTGGAAAATGCAAACAATGCAATTGCAACAGACACCAGGATTGCGCCTACCGGTCCTAGTACCGTCTGAAACGCCATAATGGTCAATGCCGCTCCCGTTACCAGCTCACCAGATGCATCTACACTGCCTAATACACCAGAGCTGGCAATGCACAATCCTGTAATAGAACACACTACAATCGTATCCCAAAAGGTTCCTGTCATATTAATATAGCCCTGCCCTACCGGCGAATTGGTTTTAGCAGCAGAGGCAGTAATAGCTGCACTTCCCATACCTGCTTCGTTGGAAAATACCCCACGTGCAACACCATATCGCATAGCATTCATCATAGATGCTGTCATAGTACCGGCAACACCACCTGCTACCGATTGTGGAGAAAATGCCATTTTAAAAATCAGAACCAGTCCGGTGGGTACATTTTCAATATTTCCTATAATCACAATAAGTCCTGCGACAATATAAAAAATTGCCATAAGAGGCACTACCACACTGCTTACCTTGGAAATTGTCTTAATCCCACCTACAATAATAACCAGCGCCAATATGGTAACCACCAATCCTGTGGCCCAGGCAGGAATTGCAAAGGTCTGCTGCAAAGATGAGGAAATGGAATTTGCCTGAGTCAGGTTACCGATACCAAAGCTTGCAATCACTGCAAAAAAAGCAAACAGCCAGCCTAACACTGTACCAAAGCCCTTATGTTTCAGTGCGTGCTTCATTACATACATGGGACCGCCTGTCATTTCGTTTTGTTCATTGGTCTCTCGATATTTAATTGCCAGCATACACTCGCTGAACTTGCTGGTTAGTCCAAACGCTGCAGATATCCACATCCACACCAAAGCTCCTGGTCCTCCGGAAACCATTGCAGTAGCTACCCCTACAATATTTCCGGTTCCAATGGTGGCTGCCAATGCAGTAGTCAATGCGGAAAATGGTGAGATATCCCCTTCTCCGTGCCCTTTCGTTCTGGCTTCCTTGCTTAAGGTTCGTTTAATTGCATACCCAAGATTCCGCCATGCCATGGCTCTGGTACGTATGGTAAGAATAATTCCGGTACCTACTAGCAGCACCAGCATTACCGGTCCCCAAACAAATGCATCTACCTGTTCTAATATTCCTGCGAATGTGTCCAATCCCATATCCTCCCTTATTATTAATACAAAAAGACGCAAACGTATCATACGTCGCGCCTTTGCTAACCTTTTTCTATTGTAATCAATCTCCTGCTTCTCGTCAAGACAGCTTTTTTCCTACTTCCTGTCTACTAGACATAATAGATTTCTACCCCTCCAAAGGATACATTTCCTGTCATAATCAGCTTCTTGCCTCCTGTAGGACATAAATGGGGATTCTTCTCATCAATTCCACCAAAACTGGCATCCACCTGATTCACCACTGTCCATTCCTTAGGAATATACAATTCAGCCCCGGCAAAAGAGACATGAAGGTTCAACTGTGCACTTTCCCCCTGAATCATTGCATTTTGAAAATAGATTTTCATAGCACCAAAGGTACAGCCTGCCTTAAGATATTTAAAATCATCACTGTTCACATTTTTCACTGTAGAAGTAAAGCTGGTATTAAAATCCATATCGGACTGGGAGATATTCTCTGCTGCAGTGTCATAAGGTTCCTGACTAAAATGCTGGTGGGCATGACCATTTCCAAAAATCATAGAGCATCCAATACTTGCCAGTACTGCTGCACCTAATACCGGCCATGGTGTCAATCTCTCAATGCCCAGGACATCATCATAGATGATCAGTAAAAATGCCACCGCAAAAATAACACCTGAAATACTTCTTGCAACAATGCTGCGAACCAGACAGGCAATCAGCACTACTGTAAATATAATATTCCAGATATTCAAATCTATTCCAATACCCATGGCATTAATAATAATCAGCACTGCTGCCAGAATAAATAATAATCCCCAAAATATGTTGTCTTTCTTCATAATATACGCTCCTTACCACTATTTCATTGTTATACGTCTTCTTTATCATAGCACAAACATCATCTGATTACATAGCATCAATAATCGACTTTAATTTTTCTAACTGCTGACTTGCATGTTCATAATCCTTCTTTGCCAAAAGTGCATTGATTCGTTTCTCCACTTCCTTCTTCTGCTGTTCCAAAATCAGATACTCCTTATCGAAATGATTGGCATAAATCATCTGGCGGAATCTGCGGATGCTCATGGTGCGAATCCCCTTATCCTCCACTAGAAGTACATAATCCATAGCATTGGCCACCATATAAAAATCATGGGATACCATAAGCACCGTCCCCTGATACTCCTCTAATGCTTGTTCTAAAGCCTGCTGGGCATTTAAATCCAGATGGGCACTAGGCTCATCTAACAGCAAAAGGTCCACTGGCTGAGATGCAATTTTATCCAACTGCGCCAAATCCCGTTCTCCTCCAGAGCGTGTATTTTTCTCATCCGCTGCTTCCCGTACATCCTGGGTAAACATGGCCAGCTTCGCCTGTGTATCAAGAATAACAGAAGCTTTCTTCTGCTCCATCACATCCCTTAGCAGCGTAGTCTTTCCTGTTCCATTTCCACCAATAATGGCAACCTTGTCGCCAGCATGAATCTCCAGATTAATATGCTCTAACAGCTGCTCACCAAAGGCGGCAGAGTAGTCCTGTAGATGAAGAATCACCGGAGAATCCTGTGTTTTCTCCAGGTCTGCAATCTCTTTTTTTGGGGAAAGTTCCCTGGTAACATCTTCCTCTTCTCTTGTGGTATGAAAATGTATCTCTGGCATAAACACGTCCACAAAAGGTTCCTGGGTCTGTCCTGCAATTAACCGATCTAAAATAGTCTGTCTTGCATGAACACTTCTTCCTAGAGATGCATTATCCATTGCGGTGGCTTTTGCTCGAAGCTTGGCAACTAATGCTGCATTTCGTTCAATCTCCGCTGCATCCTTTACATGCTGCTCCTGCATGGCAATCTTGGTTTCTAACAATTCATAATGATAATGTGCATAATCACCATCATATTCATATACTGCAGTATTTTCCATATGAAGAATCTGGTTGAAGCAGTGATTCAACAAATATCTGTTATGGGTAATGACCAGCAATGTACCATGATGTGCATTGATTAAATCCACCAGAGCATTTAAGTGTTCAAAATCAAGAAATACATCTGGTTCATCTAAAATCAGCATTCCCGGACTTAGCAGCATCTGACGAATAATCTGCACCAGCTTAAATTCCCCATTGCTAATGCTGGTAATGGTCTGTTTTTCTATTTTTTCCAGTCCAGCCAGCTTTAACTGCTTCTTAATATTGCTGTCATAGAAGTCTCCATCAATGGCAGTAAAGGTATCCAGTGCCTGCTGGTATTGCTCAAATGCCAGCTCCATGTTTTCTGCCGTTTCCATGGTTGTGCACAATGCCTCAATTTCCTGCTGCTGACGAACAAATTCCTCACTGATATACTCATAGACGGTCTCAGATTCCTTGGAATCCAAGACAGAAAACTGGCTGACATATCCGATTTCTTTTGGATTTGTAATTTTAATTTTCCCATCATACATGTAATTTTCCGGGTCAAGCAGCATCTTTACAAAGGTGCTTTTCCCTGTTCCGTTGCTTCCAATCAATGCACAATGTGCATCCTTTCTTATATGAAAGCTTACTTTGTTATACAGGTCTTTATCTGGAAAAGAAAAAGACATATTTTCTACTTTTATCATCATTGATTCCTCGTTTTAAATTCATTTTACTTTTCCACTCATTGTACCATAAATATCTCCTCTTGCGTATAGCTTCCTTCATAGACGCACAAAAGCCCAGGTGCAATACCTGGGCTCTATCATCTATCCTATGTGCTCTTTATAACAACCGCATTTCTGCTTAGTTATTAATAAATTTCTCGTCTTCGTTATTCCAGCTGTACAATTTACGAACTTCTGCTCCAACCTTCTCAGATGAGTGCTCAGCAGCTAATTTTCTCATAGCCTGGAAATGTACCTGACGTCCTGCTGGTGACATATCTAATAAGAATTCTTTTGCAAAGGTTCCATCCTGAATGTCGGATAAGATTTTCTTCATTTCCTTCTTGGTATCTTCTGTAATCAGCTTAGGTCCAGTTACATAATCGCCATACTCAGCTGTATTAGAAATGGAATATCTCATTCCAGCGAATCCTGACTGATAGATTAAATCTACAATCAGCTTCATTTCATGAATGCATTCAAAGTATGCATTTCTTGGATCATAGCCTGCTTCGCACAGTGTCTCAAAGCCTGCCTGCATTAATGCACAAACACCACCGCAAAGTACTGCCTGCTCACCAAATAAGTCTGTCTCTGTCTCTGTTCTGAAGGTAGTCTCTAATACGCCGGCTCTTGCTCCACCGATTGCCAGTGCATAAGCTAATGCCATATCTAATGCCTTACCAGTTGCATCCTGCTCAACAGCTACTAAACAAGGAACACCCTTGCCAGCCTGATATTCAGAACGAACAGTATGTCCAGGTCCCTTAGGAGCAATCATGGTAACATCAACATCTGCTGGTGGCTTAATACATCCAAAGTGAATGTTAAATCCATGAGCGAACATTAACATATTGCCTGCCTCTAAGTTAGGCTCAATATCCTTCTTGTACATATCAGCCTGTAATTCATCATTGATTAAGATCATGATGATATCAGCCTTTTTAGCTGCTTCTGCTGCAGTATATACTTTAAATCCCTGTTTCTCTGCCTTTGCCCATGATTTGCTTCCTTCATACAGACCGATGATAACATCGCATCCAGACTCTTTTGCATTTAATGCATGTGCATGACCCTGGCTGCCATAACCGATAACAGCGATGGTCTTTCCTTCTAACAGTGATAAATTACAATCTTCTTTGTAAAACATTCTTGCTTCCTGTGACATTTTCTAATCCTCCTAATAAAATAATAGTTGTATGACTTCTTCAACAACTTGTCATACAACTATTATAGCCCGGGATTGCAATTTGTCAATCCCTAATTTATTTATTTTAGCCATTTCTGTATTTTATCCGTTCCTAGTGCTCCTCCCAGGGTAGCTCCTCGTGCCAGATAGCATGGTGCAAATGTATGGTAATGGCGCTCTTAATGGCTTCTGCATCCCGTCGCTCCAGACACTTCATAATCATAATGTGATCCTTATAGGCGTCCTCTGCAATCATATCCAGATTATAATCCAGAGATAAGGTTCGCTCTATCGTTTCTGTTACCGTAGGCATAAATTGACTGAGGAAATCATTATGGGATGCCTGAATAATTGCTGTATGAAAGGCATTCTCTGAATGAATTCGCAGCTCTCCCTTGGGATTTACCTTCAGCTGATGCTGACATTCCTCTCCCAGCTTCATAATCTGAGCAATTTCTTCATCACTGGCTCTTCGACATGCCAGTGCTGCCGCCTCCGGCTCGAAAATCATACGGGCTTCATACAAATCTCTTAAGGTAATTTTCATTTGAGAAAAATCATGAAGATCAATGGGTCCTCTTGCGTATTGCTGCATATGTTCTGTGACAAAGGTTCCCGTTCCTCTCTTAACCGTTAGAATTCCTTCTGCTGTTAAGATACGAATCGCCTCTCTCAGGGTCGTTCTGCTGATTCCCAGCTGTTCTGACAATTCATTTTCGTTGGGAAGTTTCTCCCCAAATCCATATTTCTTCTCTTCTAAAATACATTTCTTTAATGCGTCCGCTGTTCGCTGAGACAGGTTTTCTTTTCCCATATTCTTCTCATCCTTATATTAATAAACAGGACAAATACCCAGAAGTGGATATCTGTCCTGCTTTTTCTGGTAAATATGTCTTATAGTGTACTACATTTTCCAGAACTGTCAAAAGGTTTTTAAGAAATGGGATATTTCACTTCAATATCACCGGTACTGTTATTCACGGTTACATCTCCCGCTCCCGTTCCTGCATTCTCATAATCATCATCATAATCCTGACCATTTATTTCTATCTCTCCCACGCTGGTGGATAAGTCCATACGATAGCCTGCAAGACTTGTTGTGGTACTGATCTCCACATCTCCTACCGAAGCATTAATTTTCAAATTGGTAAAGGTAACCTGGTCTAAGCTTATATCACCAGTAGACATGGAAAAATCTGCATCTCCCATATTGGCATTATCAATATCAACATCTCCTACATCTGCATCCATGGTAGTAGACGTTGCTTTGATCCCGTTGATTTTCACATCTCCAACATCTACCTGCATATTTAAATTATCCAGCTGCGTGTCCTTAGGCAATGTTATTGTCATTTCACACTTGGCATTGTCTAGGGAAAAGAGATTCCAATTGGTACTAGAGGACTGTTTTACATATAACGTATCATCCTTTACCTGATACTGTGGAATATATCTCTTATCACAATCATAGGCAATTGTATATTGGTCTCCATATACAATGGTAACATCCAGTACATTGACATCCAAATCAATATTGGTAAATGCTTCCAGCTCCTGGGCATTTGCATCTGTTCCCAATTCCTGGTCATCTGTACTGCCAGAATAAGAGTCCCAATGGAACCAGTTAGATCCCAGCTTTCCAATAATACGAAGGCAACCGACAATCATACAAATGATGGTAATTACCGACAAAACGGTTAAATATATATTTTTCTTCATATTGTCCTCCTATTGATTCCCAAAAATATTTTTTAACAGGGTATGAATCACTCCTGAAATCGGCCAGATAATCCAGGTAATATGCCAGTCAAAGCTTAAGAAGCTCCAGCATAGATAAATGCAGGTAATGGTAGGCCAATATACTGATATGATTACTTCTGCCGTTTTATTATTATAATGGGTCTGTTCCTTCTGGGATGGCACAAAATCTCCCCCCATGGTTCCACTACCATTTATAGATAACAGCTTCTGGTATCCGCTCATCTTAATATTGGCCGCAACTAGCATATATACACCAATTGCTACGATAATAAGCAAGGATAAGCCTCCGATAGCCTCCATAAAATTTCCGGCAAATCCCAGGCTGTCTACGACGACTGCCGGGATAAAACATACAACACATAACATAATACCTACGGTAGTAAGAACTGCATACAGAGTACGATAATTTTCTCTCTGATTATGAACAAATTCTGCAGAGGCAAAATCGATGGCGCAGGCCTGTTCCTTTAAGAAATTCCACTTTCCGATTTGCATCCCCGAGAACACGAACAGTCCTACTGCAATAGCGATGGTTACAAACATCAGTACAATTCCTATGGCATCTCCTCCACGTGCAAGACTGTCATTCATTTGAAACAGTCCATCCATCCAAATGGGAAATATGGGACTGATAATGCAAAGCAGCACACCCAAGGCGATTCTTACTGCATAATGGTTATTATCGCTGATGGCATCCTTAACTTCCTGAAAGGACAGCTTTCTTACATTATATCCTGCATCTCGCTTCATATAGCCTCCAATGCCCAGCTCGTCTGCCAGCTCATCTAGATTTCCAAATTCTGCGATGATAGTTCCTACCGCTTCATTCTCACTCTTTCCACTATTTCGAAGCTCTGTGTATTTATCCTCCATCATTTGTCCCAGCTCATATTTTGCCTTTTGCACCTCCTGGGTATTGGGAAGATTCTGAAACATACTCTCCAAATAATTTCTAATTGCATCCATTTTATTTTTCCTCCTGTCTTACATCAATAAATCGGCCAACTACTTCGTTGGTCAAATGCCATTCTTCACATTTTAGCTTGTAATATTCTCTTCCTTCTTCTGTAATCCGATAATAGGTTCTGCGTTTTCCTGCAGATAAGTCTTCATCATAAAAGGATTGGATATAGCCGTTCTTCTCCATTCTGGTAAATGCAGAATACAGCGTTGTCTCCTTTATGACATATTTCTCGTCAGACATGGTCTTAATCTGTTTGGATATCTCATACCCGTAGGATGGACTGTCTAACAGCAGGAAAAGTATCATGGTGTCATTGTATCCGCGGATTACATCACTGCTGATACTGGTCATATCATTTACCTCTTTTCCGTGGGCATCGGTGTGATGCTTTTTTACTGGGTCAGACGTAGTATGTCTGTCGTTGGTACGTCTGTCGTAGTAAATGTATCATGTTTCGGGATTGGTGTCAAGGGGGAGTTTTTTGGGAGTGGACGGCAGCGGGCTGCACCGCCCCTGGTTTCCTTTGTTGGATTGGGAAATAAGGTATTCTAAGGATTCCTCGCGGTAGGTGGGGAAGGGGGAGACGCAAGCGGCTTAAATTCGCCATCCATGGCTCAGTTAAGCCTTTCGCAGACGTCCTGTCTGCGAATTGCTGGGAGGAGAGAGGAATTCTAAGAATACCTAATTTCCGGCATCAGGCAAAGAAAACCAGGGGTGGTGCAACTCGCTTTCGTTTACTGCAAGAAATACTCGGAGGGGGGTAAGTCATCGTTATTTTGCTGTATACCAAAATCGTCAGCCACATGAATGGGCTGACGATTTTTGCGGACTCTTTGGTTCGGTTATAGATTCGTGCATCTGCTTCTTATGGCTGGATGAAATGGGTCCATTGGTGTTCTTCGGTTTCGGGGAGGCCGTACTGGGTCTTGCCTAGGGCGATACTCTTCATCAGGAAGGTCATGTTGCGGGCAAGGACACGCATGGTCTGTCTGCCTTCTTCGTCTTGCTGGGCTTCTCCCGGGCCTCTGCCATGGATACTGTTCCAGTACTGGCTTGGTGCTACAGGCATATTACTGATGGTGAAGTATTTGTTCAGTTCGTCGTAGGTTGCTGAGCATCCGCCACGGCGCGCACATACCACGCTTGCTCCAACCTTCATTGTCTTATCAAAATGGGTACTGTAGAACAATCGATCCAGGCATGCGATTAAGGTGGCATTTGCAGATGCATAGTATACCGGGCTGGCAATGACCAGTCCATCTGCCTCTTCAAATTTTGGTGCGATTTCATTTACTACATCATCAAAGACGCATTTTCCTGTCTCGGAACATTTGTTGCATGCAATGCATCCCCGTACTGCTTTATTTCCTACCTGGACAGTTTCCACCTGGATTCCTTCCTTAGCAAAGATTTCCTCCATTTCTCGGATGGCAATACTTGTATTTCCATTGACTCTTGGACTTCCATTTAATATTAATACTTTCATTTCAATCTCCTTTCCTGGTGCTGCTTCTTTTCTTTCATTGAAGTTCCCCTGTACTGGTTCTTCTGTCTCTAATATATTCTAGTGCATTCCTGGGAATTCTTCAATGATGCAAAAAAAATAAAACCTCTGTTTATACAAAGGTTTTATTCGTCGGAGTAACAGGATTTGAACCTGCGACCTCTCGGCCCCCAGCCGAGCGCGCTACCAAGCTACGCCATACTCCGAAAAGAAGCTCACCCCTAGGATGAACTTCCTTGTAAAAGCGATAGACGAGACTCGAACTCGCGACTTCCTCCTTGGCAAGGAGGTGCTCTAC
>CAZYYO010000005.1:0-64547 GCA_964650965.1 uncultured Lachnospiraceae bacterium
GGAAGGAATATCAATCAAATACAGATGTTATGCAGTGGAAGATCTAATAAATAAGGTTTTAATTATTTAAAACATATAAGGTTTTTACAAACAGTCATTATGAGAGGAGAAACAAAAATGGCAAAGTATTCATTAGAAACAAAAATTAAAGTTTTAGCAGCAGACCCAGAGGCAGTAAACGCAATTAATGCAATAGCGCCTGGAATTATTGACAATCCTATGGTAAAGAAGTTACCATACACCTTGCCGGAAATTGTGAAATTTACAAAAGGACAGTTGAATGATGAGGTACTGGCAAAAATCGAAACAGCATTGCTCGAATTATAAGAGTTAATCCAGGGGGGAGCCGAAAGGCTCCCTTTTTTGGTTTTCGTGTTCTGGAACAAAACTTGTACCCATTTCCAACATATGTTAAAATAACCAATAGCTTTGCAGCAAGGCAGGGCAGTAATATGAGAAATAGAAGGTGACCATTCATGGAGCAGCAAGCCCCAAAATCACATAAAACAGCACTGATCGTTGAGGGCGGCGGTATGAAATGTGCATATAGTGCAGGTGTTTTAGACCATTTTCTGGATGAACAGATTTCCTTTGATTATGCCATGGGCGTATCGGCAGGAGCTGCCAATGTTGCATCCTTTTTGGCAGGACAGCGGGATCGTAACCGTAGATTCTATTGTGAACATGTGAAGGACCCCAGGTATATCAGTCTTGGCAATTTTATACGTACAGGTTCTTTATTTGGACTGTACTACATATATGGGGATCTTACCAATGAAGGTGGAGGGGATGCACTAGACTATGATGCGTTGATGGCAAACCCATGTGAAATGTGCTTTCCTGCCACAGATGCACAGACCGGACAGGTGCGATATTTTAATAAAAAGGAACTGGTAAGAAATCAATACGAGCCCATTATGGCAAGCTGTGCCTTGCCGGCATTATGTAAACCAATACAATATGAAAATCACTATTACTATGATGGTGGAGTAGGAGACTCTATTCCTATCAGACATGCACTGGCAGATGGCTGCGATAAGATTGTGTTTGTTTTGTCCAAGCCCAGAGGATTTGTTAAGAAGCCGGAGGGATATCGGCGTATTTATACCCATAGATTGAAGCAGTACCCTAAGACGGTAGATGCACTTAACCATCGCCACGAGAATTACAATGAGTCCCTGCAGATTATGTACCAATTAGAGCAGGAGGGACGTGCACTGATTTACGCACCTTCTGGAAATTTGAAAATTGGAACCTACACTACCGACCCTGTGATTATGCAGAAGCTGTATGATGAGGGAATGGAAGATGGACAGGCAACAACTGATAAAGTGAAGGCATTTCTGGAAATCCGGTAACCGTTCACTTATTTATCATACTTTGTAGCTATACTAAAACAGTATGAAATGAAAAAACAGAAAATAGAGGATATTTCGATGGAGAATAAATCAAAAAACGTTTTTCTTAGTTTGATACCATTTGCAGTGGTATTTGTAGTACAAATTGCAGTTTCCATTATGGCAGCACAATTTATGATGTGCTGGGAGGCAAGCCAGTTCCATGGAAGCAGTTATTATGAATTTATAGAGCAATGTATGAATGTGATGACGGATGCCAATTTTTCAGTGGCGATTTCATTAATGTACGCAGTAATTTGCGGCTTGATTTTTGCCTTCTGGTATGCCAAGGAATTTATTCCCAAGCGAGAGGGCAAGCGTGTTAGTCTGGTGCGTTCCGTAACCCAGTATCATCCCATGATGATACCTGGAGCGATTCTTCTAACGGTAGGAATGCAGTACGTGTGCGTTTATCTAATGAATGCACTGGCTATGGTATTCCCCAGCTGGCTGGCAACCTATCAGCAGCTAACAGAAGGAATGGGCATGACAGGGGATAATTATTCCGTTTTACTACTGTTGTATGCCATTCTCATTGGTCCAATTTGTGAGGAATTAACCTTCCGTGGATTGACCCTGGGATTTGCCAACCGGGCACTTCCATTTTGGGCAGCAAATGTGCTGCAGGCATTTTTATTTGCATTCCTTCATATGAACATGCTTCAGGGAACCTATACCTTCCTGATTGGCCTGGTATTAGGATATGTACTGTATAAATCAGGAAATATTCTTCTGACCATTATTATCCATGTGCTGTTTAATTTCGTAGGACTGATTCTGGGGAATTATCTGTATATGGGAAATACAGCAATTACCTTCTTCCTGTGCCTATTGGTTGCATTGCTGGCAAGCTACGCAGGCTTAGAGCTGATTCTTAAGGCATTGGCTAAAAGGGTAAATAAAACAGCAAATCCTGCCGATACAAATAGTGCAGCATAGAAAAAGGCCATTTCTATTCTGACTAATTTGAAAATGAACCAGGGACGGTATATTTTTGGAAAATGGATATTCCAAAGGTATGTCGTCCTTTTGTTTATAGAAAAAGGGAGTTTTCTAGTGCAAAGGGTTCCTTTTCGGTAGGGGGAATGAAAATGATCATTCAATCCGGTGAGCTTTCCATGAATAGTTCAAGAAGGTACACCAGTTCCGCGGTAGGATTTGCCGCAGCATCTGCCAATAAGGCAGAAAGCAGTTATACCACTGGGATATTCTCAGTGCAGCAGGAGTCCAGCCAGCAGCAGGATTTTGTAGGGACATTAAATTATCAGCTGGATTCAGCCAAGAAAACAGAGGAGATTGCCAGTCCAGAGGAAACCAATGGAGGCAAAATCCTTCGCCTGAAATTTCAGACCCTGCATTATCTTCTGGAAATGTTGTTTCGAAAGCGGGCAGGCATGGATGGAGATACCACACAGCAGCAGCTGAGTGCCATTTTTGGAGGCAGTAATAATTTGTCCCAGGGAGTAACACTGGGAGCGTATTCCAGTATGGAAGAGCATGAAACCACCTCTTTTTCAACTACAGGACAGGTGGTGACATCCGATGGAAGAGAAATCTCCTTTCAGGTAGATGTGAATATGAGCCGCAGCTTTTATCAGGAGAATGCCATGTATTTCAATCAGGCACAGGCAGACCTGTGTGACCCACTGGTGATTAATATGGATGTGCCGGCAGCTCAGGTTACAGATCAGAAATTCTATTTTGATTTGGATTGTGATGGAACCAAGGAGTATATTTCTACCCTGGGGCAGGGAAGCGGATTCCTTGCATTAGATAAGAATCAGGACGGAGAGATTAATGACGGAAGTGAGTTGTTTGGTGTAAAAAGTGGTGATGGGTTCTATGATTTATCCCAGTATGATTCAGATGGCAATGGATGGATTGATGAAGCGGACCCTATTTTCAATGAATTACGCATCTGGTCTCCAGATGCCCAGGGCAAAAGTCAGCTGTATACATTAAAAGACAGCGGCGTAGGAGCCATCTGTCTTTATCATGTAAATTCTCAATTTGCAATGAATGATGTAAACAATCAAACCAATGGCATGATTCGGGAAACAGGAGTATTCCTAAAGGAAAATGGTCAGGCATCTACCATTCAGCACGTAGACCTGGCAATGTAGAGACTAGGAAGCTCTTTCCCACCAAATTGACCGGCAATTAATTTATTTCGGCAGCAGCGGGAGTAAATGCCGGTCATTTTGCCGTTATATACATAAATGCCGGTCATGTGGTGAAACATTGCCAGTTCACCATCCTCTACCTGACTGTAATCCATGTTCATGGTCTGATAGGGAAGATAGAATTCCTGATACAGATAATGTCCGTTTTCCTGGCACTTTTCTACAATTTCTTTCCATTCATCCTGAGAATAGTCATATCCCAGGTAGATGCCACTGGCAGCATAGGAATCCAACGGCTTAAGAATCCATCGTTCTCTTGTATCTATTACCAGATCTCTGATAGCATTTTCTTTGGTAAGAGAGGCTGTGTAGGGAACGTGTTCTTGTACAAATTGAATCTCCTGGGCAGTAAGATACTGTTGCGCAACAGGCTGATGAAGCACAATGAATAACTGCTTATTGTGTATGATCTGTGTGGCAAAGCTTCCAATGAGACATACCTTCTGATCCTTATAGGCTTGGATAAAAGCAGAAACCTCGTCTAGGTGGGAAAGAATATCACTGGTTACAGCTCTTCGGTAGATGGCGTGAATTACGGTTCCTTCCGGAGAATACAGCACACCATCGTGATAGGCCAGATTTCGGATATCGCAAATCTCACAGCTGATTCCAGCCTGCTGAAAATGCTTCTGAAATTCAATAAAGTCCTCCATATAAGCATTTTCCAGAAAATCCACAATGGCAACATGAGGCATTTCTACTTTATTTGGGAAGTCCTGATAGATTTCCAAGAAGGCCTTCACCCAGCTGTCAAAGTATTCGAAATTTCTAATTTCTTTTCCCTGAGAAGCCAGCTGGCTCTTATAATCCTGGTAAATATCGTTGTGTTCCAGAGACAGAATCAATTCCCGGTTTTCATTCATGGCACTGGTTCCATCCGTATTGATCTCGCAGAACTTAAAGGCTCTGGTGTCCTCTTGATAGAAGAAATCAAAACGTGCTATTGGAAGCTGACAATGGTAGCCTCTGTCGGCCAGAATTAATTCCTCACACTGAGGGGTAAAATGAAAAGCTTCACGAAGCTTGGCATCCTTCTGGTAGGCATCAATGATTTTAGCGAAAATGCCATAGGTCTGTGCAACAATCTGCTGAAAATCCAAAATAGTATCCTGAGAGAAAATTTTGGGAATAATCATAGAATGAATGGTGTGACAGCCAGTGCCGCCTCCGGCACTGGAACCCTTGATATAATTGTTAATATTGTCCTGGCAGGCTTTGGCTCTGGCAGGATGCTTCTTAATCTCGTCTATAAAATAACTGGTGTATTGGTCCATTTGCAATATCCTTTCTTGGAAAAAAACATAAAACATGTTAGAATGATAGGAAATAAAGTCTGTTCCTGGAAGCTCCAGGAAACCGACTACATTTGATGTTAATTGATATACTTGAAAATGTCAACAAAGCCAGAAATGGAGCGGATATATGAAGAAACAGGCAGAAGATAATAAGACCGTAGATTGCAGATGCCCCAAGTTTCGGTCACAGATGTTTCAGGGAGAATTTGGACTGGAGATGGAGATGCTGAGAGTGGATGGACAGGGTCGGCTGGCACAGACCTTACATCCCTTTACTGAGGAGGCTTTTAGCAGAGATTTTGCAGAATGCCAGCTGGAAATGGTTACGCCGGTGTGTCACTCTACCAGAGAATTGTATGAAACCATGGAAGCTATGCGTGGACAGGCAGTACAGGTGTTAGGGAATCAGAAGCCGGCAGAATATCTATGGCCTAGCAGTAACCCTGGAATTGTGGATGGAGAGATTCCCATTGCAAGATTTACCGGAGAATTAGCCTGGAAGAGCCAATATCGAAATCATTTATCCCAGGTATATGGAAGAGAGAAGATGTTGTTTTCCGGAATCCATTATAATTTTTCATTTCCAAAGGAGTTAATTCCGGCAGCGTGTCGGGATGAAATATATTTAAACCTGGCGAGACATTTATACCAGAATGCGTATATTCCCGTACTGCTTATGTCGGCCAGTCCCCTGCAGGATGCTTCCATCATGGGAGGAAAGCCGGGAGAAACAATACGCACCAGGTACGCATCCGTTCGATGCAGTCAGCAGGGGTATTGGAACAAGAAGGAGCTGTATCTGGATTTCTCCTCTGTAGAGAAGTACGTTCGCAGTGTGCAGCAGCATATAGACGCCGGTGATGTTCAGCTTGCCAGTGAACTGTATCTGCCGGTACGGTTAAAGTCCGGAGGAGATCACAGCGTAGAAGGCTTGACGGGGGATGGAATCTCTTATGTGGAATACCGTATGGTGGATTTAAATCCACTAGAACCTACAGGAATTGACTATCGAGATTTGGAATTTTTACATTTATTTATGATTTATTTATCCTTTTGTCCGGAAGCTTCATTTACAGAAGCATTGCAGCATGAGGCAATCTGTAATGTGAAGCAGGCTGCACTGTTAGAACCGCCAGAGACACTGGTTCATCAGGCTTTGGATGTTTTAGAAGATATGAAGAAGTTCTATGTTGATGAAATAGAACTTATTGAACCGTATATCAACTACCAGATAGAGAAGCTGGAATACCCACAGCGAAGATATGCCAGCCGCATTCTGGAGTATTATGGGACAGACTATGCAGCGAAGATGCTGCAGGCAGGGAGGAAATAAAATGGCATTTGCCCATTTACATGTCCATACAGAATATAGTTTGCTGGATGGATCTAATAAAATAAAAGAATATGTAGCCAAGGTAAAGGAGCTGGGGATGACTTCCGCAGCCATTACAGACCATGGAGTAATGTATGGAGTGATTGATTTCTACCGGGCAGCTCTTGCCCAGGGGATTAATCCTATTCTTGGATGCGAGGTGTATGTTGCTCCCAATTCCCGCTTTGACCGGGAGACAATACATGGAGAGGACCGTTATTATCACCTGGTACTTTTAGCCGAAAATAATCAAGGGTATCAAAACCTGATGAAGATTGTATCCAAGGGATTTGTGGATGGATATTACTATAAACCCAGGGTAGATATGGAGGTGCTAGAAACCTATCACCAGGGTATCATTGCATTAAGTGCCTGTCTTGCAGGAGAGGTGCAACGATATCTGGCACGTGGGCTCTATGATGAGGCCAGAGAAGTAGCGCTTCGCTATGAAAAATGTTTTGGCAAGGGCAATTTCTTCCTGGAGCTGCAGGACCATGGAATCCCGGAACAGCAACAGGTGAATCCACAATTGATTCGTATGTCTAAGGATACAGGAATTGAACTGGTAGCTACCAATGACGTGCATTATACCAATGCAGAGGATGCCGTGCCTCATGACCTTCTGTTATGTCTTCAGACAGGGAAGAAGGTAACAGATGAAAACCGCATGCGCTATGAAGGCGGTCAGTATTATGTTAAGTCCGAGGAAGAAATGCGGGCTTTATTTCCTTATGCTCAGGAGGCATTGGATAATACAGCGAAGATTGCAGACCGCTGCCATGTGGAGATAGAGTTTGGAGTAACCAAGCTGCCACATTATGAGGTGCCCCAGGGGTATGATTCCTGGACCTATCTAAATAAATTATGTGATGATGGCTTAAAACAGCAATATGGGGACAAAGCAGAAGAACTTCGCAGCCAGCTGGATTATGAATTAAATGTAATTAAGACTATGGGCTATGTGGATTATTTCCTGATTGTATGGGACTTTATTAATTACGCAAGAACCCATGGAATTCCGGTAGGACCGGGAAGGGGAAGTGCCGCAGGCTCCCTGGTAAGCTATACCACGGGAATTACCAATATTGACCCGATTCGCTACAACCTGTTGTTTGAGCGATTCTTGAATCCGGAGCGTGTATCTATGCCGGATATTGATATTGATTTCTGCTTCGAACGAAGAGGCGAGGTTATTGATTATGTTATTGAGAAATACGGTAAGGATTGTGTCACCCAGATTGTTACCTTTGGAACCCTTGCGGCGAAGGGCGTTATTCGGGATGTAGGCCGGGTATTGGACCTGCCTTATTCCTTTGTAGACAATATTGCCAAAAGTATTCCAAATGAGTTGAATATTACCATTGATAAAGCCATGCAGATGAATCCGGAGCTTCGCAGAATGTATGAAGGAGATGAGTCGGTAAAGCATCTCATTGATATGGCAAGAAGATTGGAGGGACTGCCCAGACATACCTCGATGCATGCGGCAGGCGTGGTTATTTCCCAGCTGCCCATGGATGAATATGTTCCTTTATCCAGAGCCTCTGACGGTACGATTACTACCCAGTTTACCATGACAACCATTGAAGAGCTGGGACTATTGAAAATGGACTTCCTTGGTCTTCGTACCCTTACTGTTATCGATAATGCAGTGAAGATGATTAAGAAGGATTATGATGTAGCCATTGATGTGGATAAGATTGATTATAATGATCCCAAGGTACTTGCCTCTATCAGCAGTGGCAGGACAGAAGGAATCTTCCAATTAGAAAGTGCCGGCATGAAGAGCTTTATGAAGGAGCTAAAGCCAGAGAGCTTAGAAGACGTTATTGCAGGAATTTCTCTGTATCGTCCAGGTCCTATGGACTTTATTCCTGCTTACATTAAGGGCAAGAACGACCAAAGCTCCATTGTCTATGACTGCCCCCAGATGGAACCGATTCTTGCACCCACCTATGGCTGTATTGTATATCAGGAGCAGGTTATGCAAATTGTTCGTGATTTGGCTGGATACTCCATGGGACGAAGCGATTTGGTTCGTCGAGCAATGTCCAAGAAGAAAACTGCAGTGATGGAGAAGGAACGCCAGAGCTTCGTTTATGGAAATGAAGAAGAAGGCGTAAAGGGCTGTGTGGCCAACGGTATTGACGAGAAGGTGGCACACAAGATTTACGACGATATGATTGACTTTGCTAAATATGCATTTAACAAAAGCCATGCAGCCGCATATGCTGTGGTTGCATATCAGACAGCTTTTCTAAAATATTACTATCCGGTGGAATTCATGGCGGCACTTATGACCTCTGTGATTGATAACTCTGGAAAGGTTTCTGAGTATATTCAGGTGTGCCGTGGTATGGGCATTGAAGTCCTTCCCCCAGATATTAATTGTGGTGGAGGAACCTTTGCAGTGTCCGACGGTAAGATTCGCTACGGAATGTATGCGGTGAAGAGCGTAGGTCGTCCTGTGATAGATTATATTGCCCAGGAACGTCAGCTGTGGGGACCATTTAAGACACTAGAGGACTTTATTACCAGAGTAAATGGTAAGGAAGTAAATAAGCGTACCATAGAGAATCTGATTAAAGCAGGAGCCCTGGATTGTTTAGATGGCAACCGCCGTCAGATGGTATTAATCTATCCGGCAATTCTCGATGGCGTTAACAGTGAGAAGAAGCATTCCATGGCGGGACAGATGACATTATTTGACATTGCAGACGAAGAAGTGAAGTCAGCCTTTGAGATTAAGATGCCAAATGTGGAGGAATTCCCTAAGGAAATGCTACTAACCTTTGAAAAGGAAGTGCTGGGTGTGTATATTTCCGGGCATCCTCTGGAAGAATATGCACAGATGATGGAAAAGAACACCACAGCCCGCTCTTTGGATTTTCAGGTTAATGATGAAATAAAGGAAGCTCCCATTACAGATGGTAAAATGGTGGTAATTGGGGGAATGATTACAGATAAGACAGTGAAGTTTACCAAGAACAATCAGGCCATGGCGTTTATTACGTTAGAGGATTTGGTGGGAACGGTAGAGGTGATTATCTTCCCGAGGGATTACGAGAAATACAGGGATCTTTTGGAAGAGGATGCCAAAATCTTTGTGTATGGAAAAGCCAGCGTAGAAGAGGAGAAGGATGCCAAATTAATCTGTCAGGAGATTCGTTCCTTTACAGACGCACCGAAAGAAATCTGGATTCAATTTGCAACAAAAGAGGAATTTGACCAGCATCAGCAGACACTTTTTAATACCCTCCATGGCAACGAAGGAAATGATAGCGTGGTTATCTACATAGCCAATCCTAAAGCAATCAAACGTCTGGGAAATAACTGGGGTATTACTGCGAATGAGGACACAAAAAATGCTCTCATAGACATTTTTGGTCAGGAAAATGTTAAAGTTGTGGAAAAGAATATTGAATTTGGTAAAAAAAGATATTAAAATAGATTACGTGTGAAATGAAGAAGGAAATGGAGGAAAAAAGATGGCAAAGGAAATTAATACGATCGGTGTCCTGACCAGTGGTGGAGATGCTCCTGGAATGAACGCAGCCATTCGTGCAGTTGTACGTCAGACAATTGCCAGAGGGAAAAAAGTAAAAGGTATTAAAAGAGGTTATGCGGGACTTCTGGAAGAAGAAATCATTGACATGGATGCACATAGTGTATCTGAGATTATACAAAGAGGTGGTACCATTCTTCAAACAGCAAGATGTTTGGAATTTGTAGACCCTGAGTATCAGAAGAAGGCTGCAGATATATGTAAGAAGCATGGAATTGATGGATTGGTAGTTATTGGCGGAGATGGTTCTTTTAAGGGTGCACAGAAGCTGGCAGCTCTTGGAATTAATACCATTGGTCTTCCAGGAACCATTGATTTGGATATTTCCTGTACAGAGTATACCATTGGATTTGATACAGCTGTAAATACAGCAATGGAAGCTATTGATAAGGTTCGAGATACCTCTACTTCTCATGAAAGATGTTCTATTATCGAGGTTATGGGACGTGGAGCCGGATATATTGCATTATGGTGTGGTATTGCCAACGGTGCAGAGGATGTCCTTCTGCCGGAGCGTTATGATTACGACGAGCAGGCATTGGTCAACCATATTATCGAAGGAAGAAAAAAAGGAAAACAGCATCATATTATCATTAATGCAGAAGGAATCGGACATTCTTCCAGTATGGCTAAGAGAATTGAAGCTGCTACAGGTATTGAGACCAGAGCTACGATTCTAGGTCATATGCAGCGTGGCGGAAGCCCAACCTGTAAGGATAGAGTGTATGCTTCCACTATGGGTGCGTTAGCAGTTGATTTGCTTTGTGAAGGAAAAACCAATCGTGTTGTTGGTTATAAGCACGGAGAATTCATTGATTTTGATATTGATGAGGCTCTGGCAATGAGCAAGGGAATTGATGAATATCAGTTTGAGATTTGCAAATCTTTAGGTAATTCTTAATTTTTGATATATTGTAAATGTGTATGAGGGACAGGTGCAGGACCGTGATGGCCTGCACCTGTTTTGTCGAGAGGTGTAGTTATGGTGTCTGGTAGTCCCGTATCTGCCCCAGTCTGGGATGTATTCCCGGGGGCGGGCAGATTCAGGAGATGATTCCTAGTGTAACTAAGGCTGCAACTCCATGGCTTGATATTGCCACTTGCCGACCAAGCGTCGGCCACCAATGGGTGGCCGCTTTGGTCGTCTGCGGGCAGCCATGGCGTTGCGGCCTAAGTTACACACGGATTCATCCATTCATCTGTCCGCCCCCGGGAATACATCCAAGACTGGGGCAGATACTACGAGGTGGATGACGGCGATAGGACTTGCAGAGGTTTAGAAAATAAGGAGATAAGAATATATGATCAGCAGTACGGGGAATAAGCAGGTGAAGAATATTATGGCACTGCAGAAGAAGAGCAGGGAGCGGAGAAAGCAGCAAAGATTTGTTGTGGAAGGGCTGAAGATGCTTTGGGAAGCTCCTGTGGAGCTGGTGAAGGAAGTGTATGTGTCGGAGATTTTTCTACAGCAGGAGGAGAACCGGGGGCAGCTGGAGGAGCTGAAGAAGCGGTGGAATTTCCAGGTGCTTGTTGAGGAGGTTAGTGAGCATGTGTTTCAGAGCATGAGCGATACGGTAACTCCTCAGGGCATTTTAGGTGTGATTCAGATGCCGGAATATTCTATGAAGGATGTACTAGGAGACCAGAAAAACACCAATCTGCTGATTTTAGAGGGAGTACAGGACCCTGGCAACCTGGGAACTATGTTTCGTACTGGGGAAGGGGCAGGACTTACCGGAATTATTATGAGCCGTGATACGGTGGATATTTATAATCCCAAAACCGTTCGTTCCACCATGGGAAGCATTTACCGCATGCCATTTCTTATTACAGAAGATTTAACCCAGACCATTGGTGAGCTGAAGGAGCATCAGGTACTGCTGTATGCTGCCCATTTGAAGGGAGAGCAGTTCTATGATACCTTTGATTACCGAAAGCCAACAGGATTTCTTATTGGAAATGAAGGTAATGGATTACGCCAGGAGACGGCTGATTTGGCAGATACCTATGTGAAGATTCCCATGGGAGGTCAGTTGGAATCCCTGAATGCAGCTATGGCAGCGGGCATACTTATGTATGAAAGTAATCGTCAGCGTAGAAGATAGTCCCGGGGCAGGAGATCACGGGGACGATATATAAGGAGATAAGAGATGAGAATATGGTTTAAGGAATGGAAGGATAATCATATGGTGCGGGACCTTACCATAAGCAACGAACAGGTTGATACAAGAACCCACAAGATATTTGAAGCTTTGGATGAGGTATGTCTTGCATTTGATTTAAGCAAACCAATCTGGCTAGACGCGACAGTGCAGGAGTTTAAGAGGCATGGGAAGGCCAGATTTTATCAGGATAATTTTATAGATGATATCGATTTCGATTACCTGGAGATTCATGTAATTGAGGAAGATTAAAGAAATAGACTTCAGGGCATTGCCCTGAAGTCTATTTTTTTAGAAAATGTTTTACAATTGTATACAACACAATAATAAATGCAAAGCAATATCCTAAGGCACCAATTGCTGGAATCCCCAGAAGCTTTGGCTTCATATCGGTAGTACAGATAATGCTGGAGCTAATCAGCAGTGCCATCACCCATAGGCCCATTACAATATTTCGAATGAGACGATGAAGCAGCTGTGCCAGTTCCTTGGAAGCGTGAAGATCCATATTGATTCTGGTTTGACCTTTCATATATCCATTTAAGATTTCAGAAAGCTGAGAAGGCAGTCGAATAGCCTTGTGGGCAGATTCATACAGCAGCTTTCCATTGCTTTTTAATTCGGCCTGCCAGTCAAAGTGCTGCCAGGCATATTCCTTCATACGAGCTGAGGCAATCTCCACCATGTTAATCTGGGGACTGATATCTGCCAAAACACCTTCCATCTGGGTTAGACCTCGGGCCAGCATGGTCAAACCGTGGGGCATGGCAATTTTATTGGCTTTCATTACATCCATCAGCTCCTGTGTGAAGCTGGCAATATCAATATTTCCCATATCAATATTTCCATATCGGCGAATCAATGCCTGAATATCCTGGTATAGCTTGGCCTGATCCGGTTCTCCGCGAAATTGTCCCAGTGCCATCACAGCATCCTGAATCATACCAATATCATTGATAGCAATCCCTTGTATCGCCTGGGCTAGCTGCTTTTTGTCACTGGAAGATAGACGACCCATCATTCCCATATCAATCCATATGATTTTGCCGTCACGAATACGCACATTTCCTGGATGGGGGTCTGCATGGAAGAAGCCATCCTCCATAACCTGACGAATAAAGTTGTCCACCAGCTTACTTCCGATTTCCTCTAAGTCATATCCATTGGATAGCAGTGCTTCCTTATCATCAATCTGGCAGCCCTCAATGTACTCCATTACCAGCACGCGACTGGTGGTATATTCTCGATACAAAAGGGGCGTGGCTACAAAAGCAACATCCTGATTATAACGGGAAAATTCTTCCATGTTAGCGGCTTCTGTTAGAAAATTCATTTCCTCCTGGGCGACACGCCACATTTCATCTAGCACAAGGTTAAAATCAGCCATTTCCTTTAAGCTAATGGGAGGAACCAGCTTTACTGCCTTGTGAAGCAGTGCAATGTCCCGGGACATAACGTCATAAATTCCTTTTCGCTGTACCTTAATAACCACCTGTTGACCATTTATCAATGTGGCACGGTGCACCTGGGCAATGGAAGCAGAGCCTAGAGGCTTCTCGTCAATCTGGGCAAATATTTCCTGCCATGGGCAGCCAAAGGATTCTCGCAGCATGTCCTCCACTTGAGCAAAGGACATGGGAGTTACCTCAGAACGCAGGTGCATCAGCTCATCACAGTATTTTTTAGGCAGCACATCGGAATGCAAGGACATAATTTGACCCAGCTTAATATATGTAGGCCCCAGATCCTCTAAGATCTGGCGAAACCTTTGTGGGGTGAGCCCCTGGGTAATATTATTCTTTTTTAATACGGTGGTAATTTCTTTCAGACGGGAGCCGTATCCTGTCCCATCTGATTTATTTTTCTTCGTTGTCTCCATGGGCATCCATCTCACTTAGCTTTGCTTTTAATGCATCTAACTGTTCCGGCGTCATTTTGTCTAGTAATTCGTCTAACTCTTCCGGGGTTTGTGGTTTTACCGATACATTTACATTGTCCTTCACTGTTTGTTTGATGTTGTGCTTTAACTCTTCGTTGAGAACCTTACCCTGCTCTACGGTTAGTTCCCCCTTTTTCACCATCTCATCTAACAGCTCCTTGGATTTTTCTGCAGTAACAGCAACACCACCAATTCCTGCAAGAATAATTTTTTTCAGACCTTCTCCAATTGTTTCCATAAGTCAGTTCCTCCTTCTCCATTTGAAAATGTTATAGATACTGTTCCATAAATAGAATACCCTTTGGAAGAAAAATTATCAGTCCGGCAATGGCAGCCATAATGGCAGCAATAAGCACAGCACCGGCGGCAGTGTCTTTGGCGATTTTAGCCAGTAGACGATGCTCCTGCGTGACAAGGTCAACTACAGCCTCCACAGCAGTATTTACCAGCTCTAAGGCCATAACCAGACCAAATAAAGTCAGGCAGATACACCACTCCAGTGGGGAAATGTGAAAGAAAATACCTGCAATCACCACAAGAACGGTCATTCCGCAGTGAATCTTCATATTTCGTTCCTTTTTAATACAAGTGAAGATTCCTTCAAAGGCATAGCCGAAGCTCTTTAACAAAGGTGGCTTATTCTCTTTTGTCATACAATCACCTCTTCCATATTGTGGGAATTCTTTGATAATTATATTTTATCACTCTTATTTTAAATATGATATAGCAATACATAAATAACCAATGTGATTTTCTCTTGCAAATTGAACCGTATGGTGCTAAACTGTCTACTTGAGTGACAAGACACATGTAAAATACAAGGAGACAATATGGAAAAAATAAAAGCATTTATGAAAAAGAAAGATATTGAAATATCGGTACAGCGGTACCTGATTGATGCTCTAGGAGCTATGGCACAGGGATTGTTTGCATCCTTACTGGTGGGAACGATTTTGTGTACCCTGGGAGAACAGACAGGAATTGCTATTCTGGTAACCATTGGAGGCTATGCTAAGGCGGTAACAGGACCGGCTATGGCGATTGCCATTGGATATGCCCTACATAGCCCGGCACTGGTATTATTTTGTCTGGCAGCCGTTGGTGGAGCAGCCAATGAATTAGGTGGTGCAGGTGGACCTTTGGCAGTTCTGGTTGTTGTGGTTTTCGCAGCAGAATTTGGTAAAGCAGTATCGAAAGAAACCAAGATTGATATTCTCGTTACGCCGATTGTAACCATTGGTATAGGCGTTCTGTTGTCTATCTGGTGGGCACCGGCCATTGGTAAGGCAGCATCTGCAGTAGGTGCAGCGATTATGTGGGCTACCGAACTGCAGCCGTTCTTCATGGGCATTATTGTATCTGTGGTAGTTGGAATTGCACTTACTCTGCCCATTAGCAGTGCGGCAATCTGCGCAGCATTGTCCCTTACCGGATTAGCAGGAGGAGCAGCATTAGCAGGCTGTTGTGCACAGATGGTAGGCTTTGCAGTTATGAGCTTCCGGGAAAATAAGTGGGGTGGCCTGGTGGCACAGGGAATCGGAACTAGTATGCTTCAGATGGGAAATATAGTAAAAAACCCTAAGATTTGGATTGCCCCTATCCTAACGTCAGCCATTACCGGACCTATTGCAACCTGTGTATTCCAGATGCAAATGAATGGTGCAGCAATCTCCTCAGGTATGGGTACCTGTGGTCTGGTTGGACAAATTGGACTTTATACCGGTTGGATTAACGACATTGCCGCTGGAACCAAGGCTGGAATTACCGGTATGGATTGGCTGGGAATGATTCTGGTATGCTTCATTTTACCAGGTGTGCTTTGTGCACTGTTTGGCATGCTGTTTCGCAAAATCGGCTGGGTGAAAGAGGATGACTTGAAATTAGAAGTGTGATATAATACTCCTTGGATAGAAGGATTCTCTGAAGCATCAGAGGACTAAGAGGAGAGTTAGTAAAGTGGAAAATCACAAATACGCTGATGAGGGCATCGACAACTGGAATACCGTAATGCTTTTATATAATTCAGCATTGAAGGAAATGGGAACCAAGGTTGAGATTTTAAATGATGAATTTCAACATGTACATCAGTACAATCCCATTGAATATGTTAAGACAAGAATTAAATCACCGGAGAGTATTGTTAAAAAGCTAAAACGATATGGTCATGACAGTTCTATCGCTAATATGATAGAGTATTGCAATGATATTGCCGGAGTGAGAATTGTATGTTCCTTTACTTCTGACATTTATCGCATGGCAGAGATGATTGGACGACAGAATGATATTACCGTTATTTCCATTAAGGATTATATTAAGAACCCTAAGGAAAGCGGTTATAAGAGTTATCATATGTTGGTAACCCTGCCAATCTTCCTTTCGGATCGTATGGTTAATACCAAGGTAGAGATTCAGATACGAACCATAGCCATGGACTTCTGGGCAAGCTTAGAGCATAAGATTTATTATAAATTTGAAGGAAATGCACCCAAATATATTAGTCAGGATTTAAGAGAGTGTTCCGAGATCGTATCCATGCTGGATGCCAAGATGCTCTCCTTAAATGAAGCAATTTTAAAGGCAAAGGAAGAAGAAAATCAGAACAATGCAGACTCTGGGGAGATATCCAGGGCAGAGGAACTCTCCGATGAAGATTGGAGTCAGCAAAAAACGTCGATTGGACCAAGCTATACACAGGCCGATCAGCATATATAACCAATAAACAAGCCAGTCTATCATTATGATAGGCTGGCTTGTTTATGAACTATATTTTATGGTATACAGCTTGCAATTTTATGATTCTTCATCTCCTGCAACCCATTGATCGAATTTCTTCAATACAGCATCATAAGTGCGCTGTGAGATGTCCGGCAGTGCCGAACCCCAGGTCTTAGTAGCTTGTTGGAATCCTTTCTTAAATGCGGAAATCATTTCATTTGCCTTATTCTTATCACCACCACTTAATGCTTTTGCAAAATCTACAATACGGTCTGAAGTCTGTTCTACTCCCCAGTAACCATCTTCTGCAATATCAGCCTGTGCCTGTGCTTTTGTTTCCGGGTCTACAGTGAAATTTCCGCCGGCAAGAAAACGCCACATGCTATCCGCTTTTCCAATGGCACTTCCCTGTTTAGACATGGTTTGACGAACAATATTAAGCAGCTGACTCATTCTTTGTTCGGAATCTGCTTTTAATTGCGCTACAATGGCACTGCGGTCGCTAGATGAATTTTTGTTAGAAACGGCATTGTCTGATTTCTCATATACAGCAGCAACATCTTTATCGCTTGTTTTTGTGGCTTCGTCTGATTTTGCAGCCTGATAATAGTTGGCTGAAGAATTGTTAGATACAGCATTATTGCTGATAGTGTTTACATCCATGATTTTACCCTCCCTGGTATTGGCTGTTAACCTAAGTGGACAGGTATCCATACCTGCCTTATGAATAATGTAACTCTTACCTACTATATCGGAAGGATAACAAAATACTTTAGGGTGAAAATAGAATCACACCATGTACTGCTCCACCCAGCTCTATGAAGACATTGTCGGAATATTAATATTGTGTTTCCTTTCTGCTTTTGATGTGAAGCATTAGACAAAATTGGTTACAGTTCGACGTTGGAGCTTTGTCTGATAGCTATGTACGGACACGGGTTTGACAGATTTCCGCGGTTGTCCGTCTGGCACAGCCACCTATGTCCTACTCCGCATTTCTCTAAGGGGGTGTCCTTACGAAATTCTTATTACAGGCCGCCCTTCCAAACTCGCACCATATACAGAGCAAGCTTGTAGCATCCTGCGCTCGAACAGTGGAAAGGCGGCCTGAGATTTCGACGTCCACCCCCTAAGAGAAATTTCGGAGCGTACATAAGGTGGCTGCGCCAGACGAACAACCACGGAAATCTGTCAAACCCTTGGACGAACTTAGCTCGCTCATCAGACAAAGCTCCGGCGGAAGAAATGTCCAATTTTGTCTAGCAAAGCAGCGAAAGCAGAAAGGAAACACAATATGGATGTGCGGTAAGTCCGTCTTCATAGAGCTGGGTGGAGCAGGACATGGTGTGATTCTATGAGATTCTATGGGAGTGGTACTTGCGGATTGCCAATTGGATGAAATCATGGTAAAATGCATATTGTATACAATGAACAATGAACGATAAATAAATACAATTTATACATTAAGGGAGCATTTATGGATAAATTAACAGTAAAGGCATTGGGAAAGATTAATCTTGGACTGGATGTAGTAAAAAAGAGAGAAGACGGCTACCATGAAGTTCGAATGATCATGCAAACCGTGCATCTCTACGATCTGTTAACAATTGCAAAGGATAAAAAACCGGGAATCAGTCTTACCACAAATTTAAATTATTTACCGGTAAATGGGGATAATCTCTGCGTTAAGGCAGCACAAATGTTAATGGATGAATTTCAGATTGATACAGGAATTCGGATGAACCTAAAGAAGCATATTCCTGTTGCAGCAGGAATGGCAGGCGGCAGTACAGATGCAGCAGCTGTATTATATGGTATGAATCAGATTTTTCAACTGGGATTAAGCAGACAGGAGCTTATGGAACGAGGCGTGAAGATTGGAGCTGACGTACCCTACTGTATTATGCGGGGGACAGCTTTGGCAGAGGGAATAGGAGAGAAGCTATCGCCACTGCCTCCAATGGTTAAATGTCCGGTATTAATTGCCAAACCATCCATTTCCGTATCTACGAAATATGTATATGAGCACTTAAATCTCGGTCCTGACAGTAAGCATCCAGATATTGATGCCCTGATTTCAGATATTTCCCAGGGGGATTTACATCAGATAGGGAAAGATATGGGAAATATTCTGGAGACGGTAACCATTTCCAAGTATCCAGTCATAGAGGAAATAAAAAATGTCATGAAAGAGTATGGAGCTGTTAATGCTATGATGAGCGGAAGCGGACCAACGGTATTCGGATTATTTGAAGATGAACAGACAATGAAGAAGGCAAAGAAAGCATTAGAAAGTCAGAAGCTGTGCTATCGAGCATTTGCCACAACGATATATAATAACAGGAGGGGATAACGTGAGCGAGAATTTAGAATTAAAAATGGATGCGTATCTTCCATTGCGAGATGTGGTTTTTAATACATTGCGAGATGCTATTTTAAAGGGAGAATTAAAACCAGGAGAGCGGCTGATGGAGATGCACCTGGCCAATAAGCTGGGGGTGAGCAGAACACCTATTAGAGAAGCAATCCGCATGTTAGAGCAGGAAGGCTTGGCTGTTACAATACCACGCAAGGGTGCTCAGGTGGCACGGATGACAGAGAAGGATATGGAGGATGTTTTAGAAATTCGGGATGCCTTAGACGAGCTTGCTGTCACCAAGGCATGCGAACAGATGTATCCGGAAGCGTTTGATGAATTAGAACAGGCCAGAAAAGAATTTGAGCGGATGACATTAACCGGGGATGTTCGCAAAATTGTTGCAGCAGACGAAGCCTTTCATAATGTGATTTATAAGGCGGCCAATAATCCGAAGCTGGAGAATATAGTGAATAATCTTCGGGAGCAAATGTATCGTTATCGTTATGAATATATTAAGGACCAGCAGGCCTTTCAGCAGCTGGTGGCAGAGCATCAGGCAATTACAGAAGGACTTAAAAATAAGGATAAGGATGCAGTAAGAAAGACCATGCGTATTCACTTGGATAATCAGGCCGAGGCAGTAAAAGCAATTATTCGGGAGCAGGAACAGGAATAAAGAAAGAAGAAAACTGACATACTAGAAAAGGATAAGGTGACTTATCCTTTTTTTCGTGGAAATAATTTCATACAGGAGTCAGAAAATGACAAATACACCAATTACATTAAAGCTTTCAGAGAATAAGAAACAGATAGAAAAGCAGTTAAAAAACTGTACTGACATAAAAATGAAGACCATGCAAATTGGGGCAGACCATAAAATTGATTGCTATCTAATCTATATTGAGGTAACCCTGTCTTCTGTGATGTTTCGGACAACTGCAATGGGAAATTTTCTTCACGAATTATCACAACTTCCAGAGGAGAATATCTATTCTGCAATTAACGAAAATGCCCTGGGATTATCGGATTTGACATTGTATCGCACCATTGAAGAGGCGGTGCGCGGGGTGTTAATTGGAGACTGTGTCATTTTTTTAGATGGCTATGATAAGGCATTGAAGATTCCGGATAAGGGATATCCCAAGGAGGGAGTTAAGGATGTAGAATCTGAGAAGGTAATTCGTGGTTCCAATGAGGGATTCAATGATTCTGTTAAGGTAAATACTGCTTTAATGCGAAAAAGGTTAAGAACACCTGATCTTAAGGTAGAACAGATGGAGATTGGTGTACGTAGCCGCTCCCTTTTAAATATCGTATATGTTGATGGTTTGGCGAAGGAATCCCTTATTGCTCAGGTTAAACAGCGCCTGGAAGGCTTTGAAATTGACGGGATTTTGGATTCTGGAATGATTGAACAATTAACAGAGAAAACCTGGTATTCCCCATTTCCGCAGATTCAAACAACGCAGCGGCCAGACCGTGCGGTGATGGCAGTGTTAGAGGGAAGAGTGGTTGTGATGGTGGATAATTCACCTACAGCGTTGATTATGCCGGTGGATTATAACCTGTTTATCCGTACCAGCGATGATTATTATAACCGATTTCAGATTGCAAGCTTTGGAAGAATGATTCGATACATGGCAGCATTTCTTGCTATGGCATTGCCGGGATTATATCTTGCAGTAACGAATTTCCATACACAGATTCTTCCAACCTCCCTGTTGTTATCTTTTGCGGCAGCCAGGCAGGGGGTTCCCTTTCCAGCCGTTGTGGAGGTGCTGATTATGGAATTGTCCTTTGAACTGCTTAGAGAGGCAGGAATACGCTTGCCGGGAGCTATGGGAAATACCATAGGAATTGTAGGTGGACTGATTATAGGCCAAGCAGCAGTGGATGCAAACATTGTAAGCCCCATTGTGGTGATTGTAGTTGCATTTACTGCACTATGCTCTTTTGCCATTCCCAGCGAGGAATTTGCAGCTACGTTTCGTTTGCTAAAATTTCTGGTGATTGGATTTTGCGCCTGGCTTGGATTCTTTGGCTTCCTTCTGTCGCTCATGGCCATTTTAATACATTTGGCAGGTTTGAAAAGCTATGGAATGCCTTATCTTATGCCCTATGTTGCTGGAGATTTAACCGGGCATGAGCAAGAGAAGGATGCCCTGGTGCGGTTCCCTTTGTTTCAGCTGCGAAAGAGACCATATTATACAAGAAAGAACCAGAGAATTCGATTTAGGAGGAAATAAATGTTTGCTGATAATGATAAAATCTCTCAAACGCAGTGTATGAGATTGTTATTTTTCGACATGATTGGAATTGCCACTCTGGTCCTCCCGGGATTTTTGGCTAAGATCTGTGGAGAAGACGGTACCTCCTGTATTTTCATAGGAATGATTTTGGGACTTCTGTGGCTTTGGACACTGTCTAAAGCGTTAAAACATATTGGTGGTAATTACTTGGATTTTTCAAAAACCGTGATAGGTACCTTAGGAGAAAAGGTACTGGGTGTGGTTTATGGCTTATATTATTTGCTTTTTGGTGCATACAGCATCTATCTTTTATCTCAGCTCATACAGGAAACATTATTAAAGGAGGAAAAATTCTGGTTAATATCCCTCTCGTTATTGGTGCTGGTGGTATATGGAATATATCGGGGAATTGAATCCCGAGCCCGCGTTTATGAGATTTTGTTTTATTTGATTTTAATACCATTTCTTATTATGCTGCTGCTAGGAGCAGGAGATATGCAACTGGAAAATATGACCCTTCGTGGAACCACCCCTATCGCTGGAATTGCGAAGGGAAGCTATGGTGTTTTTCTGATTTTTTCTTCTTTACAGATGTTATTAATGACCAGCAACTATATTGAACCTGCCAAATCATTGAAGGCAGGTAGAAAGAGTGTACTTTTAACAGGCATTTTGCTTTTTGCCTTATATGAAATTCTATTGGGAGTTTTTGGCGTGGGGGGAATTCAGCATCTCTCTTTCCCTGCGGTCAATTTAATGAGTACAGTAACAATTCCCGGAGGGTTTTTGCGGCGCGGGGATTCCTTTATGGTGGCAGTATGGTTTTTTACACTGTACGCTGCTGGTGCTAGTGGTATCTTCTATGGAAGTCAGTGTCTGTCTCATTTATGGAAGCCCAAAGGAAAAAAGCAGCAAAAGATATGGCATGGCCTGTATTTAATGATTTCTCTGGCACTAGCTTATTTCATTTCTTATCAATGTATGCTGTTTCAAAGCTCTATGGAGCAAATCGTCTGGAAAGTATTTTGGTATCTAACCCCGTTCTTTCTCATTCTTCCATTTATATTACTACTGTTAAAGGGAAAGAAACCGGCAAATAAAAGAACGTGCAGCATGTTCCTGGTACTTGTTCTGGCTGCCGGAGTGTTATGCTCGGGATGCTCGGTGCAGGAACTGGAAAATCGAAGCTTTCCATTGGCAGTATGTGTGGGAGAAGAGCATGGACAATGCGTTTTGGAATATAAGTTTCAAGATCTTACCAGTATGTCCACTTAGGAAGGGGGAAATCAGGGGAGTGAAGAACAAAGAATTCAGGCGGACAGCTTTTATCAGGCAGTGGCAGATTATAAGGCGGCTAACGGGAAAGTGATTGACTTAAATCATGTGAAAGTATTAATTATAGAAGAGGGATTTCTTAAGAATCAAGAATTGTTTGATGATTTTTGCAGCTATTTGTACCAATCAGATTTGTTGTCAGGAAATATTCTGTTATTCGTTACAGAGGATACGGAGCGTATTGGCAATTTACAGGAACAAATGTCAGAACCGCTGGGGACATATTTGGAAGAGTTAATGGAGGGAAATGATAATTATCGAAGCGGCAGATTGATTACGTTAAAAAGTCTTTTGAATAATGTTGTTAACCGGAATCAGACCATAGGTATTCCCTGGTTAACCGTAGCCCAGGAGCTTCCAGTGGAGGATGGTTACGGAATCTTCTCCCAGGGTCACTATATGGGGAAGCTGCCTGCTCATATTAGTCTTTGGCTTGGAATCTTTCAAAAGACAGTGAGGGAAACAGATTTATCTATTCATGGCGTGCAGATTCATTTAGAAGATATGAAAACAAAATATACCTACGGTATAGAGGAAAACCCAAAATGCACGGTTATATTATCAGCAAAATACATTCCTTATGGGAATCACGCGTTGAAAGCAGAGGACATAGAAGGATATTTGAAGCAGCGATTTGCTAGAGAAGTGGTGGAATATCAAAATGCTGAGCATATAGATTTAACAAATAGCTTTTGCTATATGACGACGAAAAATCCTGCATTTTTAAAAAACTATGCAGGAAATATGTCAGAATACACAAAGGAAGTAGCCTTACAGTTGGAGGTGAAAATTGATGAAATAAAAATAAAACCAGCTGATTTTGAATAAAACCGGACAAATGTTTCATACTCCATATTAGAAACGGGGAAGAAAGGTGTGGAGTGAAATGATGAATACACAACTTTAAAACAAGAAATTAAATCCAAAATTAAAAAATAGAATACTTTTAACAGCAATGCTACTGGTACTAGTTGTAACATTGGGATGTATTATCACTACAGTGCAATCGCATTATTATCAGGAGACATTGTCTCAACAGATCCTTCGATTTCATGTATTGGCAAATAGTGACAGCCAACAGGATCAACAATTGAAATTGCAGGTGCGAGATGTAGTGGGCATATATATGGGAGATTTACTGAAGAATGCACAATCCTTAGAGGAAAGTCAGACAATAACAAAGCAGCATCTAGATGATATTGAGCAAATTGCATATAATGAAATTGTTAAAAGAGGATATAACTATAGTGCCGAAGCATCGCTGGAAACCGTGGAGTTCCCAGAAAAGAAATATGGAGACTATACATTCCCAAAAGGAAAGTATCATGCGCTACGACTCGTCATAGGAACTGGGTGTGGACAGAACTGGTGGTGTGTCATGTATCCCAATCTTTGCTTTGCAGATAGTGTGTATCAGGTGATAGATGAAGGAAAAGAGAGAAAGCAAAAAGAACTTCTCACCATAAGTGAATATAGAAAATTGATAGAAAGCCCTGAGAAAAAGATTGAATTTAAGCTGTTGGATGGCATATAATATGGGTCTGGAGGACGCATATGACAAAAAATGTACAGATTCATGTAACCATGCAGCAGGAATTAGATGGAGAAATAGATATTACAGAAAGTATCGTCATGGGACAGCAATATAATGTTCACGACAAAATTTTCTTGAAATATCAAGAGCAGCTGGAAGAGACAGTGGGAAGTCTTGACACTACAGTGAAAATTTCATCACAGAAGATGACAGTAACACGAGACGGAGCCTATAAAATGAAGCTGGAGTTTGTTCCAGGGGAAAAAACCAGATGTAATTACCCTACGCCGGCAGGTGTTATGGTGCTAGATATTAAGACAACAGATTATGTAATAGAAGAAAGTCTTGGTAAGCTCCAATTACAGGTAGTATATCAAATGGAGTTAAACGAGAATTTTGTATCAAATAACAGTCTGAAGATTGTGGCCGGTTAAGGCACACACTTCAGACTGTTTTATATTGCAAGGCAATGGCTATTTCTGGCTTTCCTTTAATTCACGTTGTTTTCTCATAGCCCATGCACGGATTCCTTTTTTCTTCTTTTCAGGAACTTCGATTTTACCGTGAGCCCCTTTTACATTGGTAATGTATAAGCCGCTGACGGTTGCTTTTACTTCCTTTTTAATAGGAACCATGTCAAAAATTTCAGCATCACAGATTAAGGTCATGATTTTAGGACCAACCTTAGCCTTTACTACTGGAATCTTGGAACGACGTGCGTACCATGGAGTCTGGGCAATAACCTGTTCTGGAAGTCCGGATTCCTTCATGCGAAGTCTCTTCTTGTCGATAATCAGCATGGATACAGTCTGTGCAGTCATTGCTACCTGCTCGTCCTGTTCTGCCTTCTTCTTCTCAGCACGTTTTCCGACAAAATATAAACCAATAACACTTGCCAGTAATACGGCAACTAAAACTATAAAAATAATGATTTGTGGGCTCATTCTCTTTCCTCCTAGAAATAATCGTTCTTTATTGTATCATTTGTTTTTTGAAAAAGCAATAACTCTGGCGGGAATATCTATCCATTTCGTTACATAATATAAAATGTAATAGTGGATACGGAAGGGAAGGAGGAAAATCTATGAGGGAACGGGCATCATCAGGTTTTTCAAAGGGTTATAGCCTATACATAAAGGTCGCTGCGGCAATGTATATCATTACTGGGATTTTGCTGTTTCTTCTTGCAGTCATTACCAGTAAGGTGGAGGCGGAGGAGGTGGTAGCCCGTATTGGGGTATTGGTTATCTACCTTGTTTCCACAGCTGCAGGCGGCTATATAATAGGAAAACAAAAAGCTCAAAGAAGACTACTTTGGGGTATTTTTGCCGGAGTAGTTTATTTTATCATTGCGCTGGCAATTGGGATGGCGCTGGGGGCAGGTCTGCCTGCAGACATGGTTCGCTTTCTTACAGCAATGTGTATATGTGTTGCAGGAGGCGGTATTGGAGGAATCCTATCTTAAGGAGCTTATCTTGGAAAAAATACTTTAACTTTGTGTATCCTTATGTTATAATCAATCCTAATCACGGGCGTCTTGTCCGTAAGTCAGATGAGGAAAAGGAGATATATTATGAAACATGTAAAAACATTGAATACAAAGAGATTACAGAACACAGTTAAAAAAGGTGGATGCGGAGAATGCCAGACATCATGTCAGTCAGCTTGTAAAACATCCTGTACCGTTGGTAACCAGAGCTGTGAGCACAAGAACTAAACATAGATTACAATCAGGGGTAGCCTGATATTTCACAAAGGACCGTTCGCTGGTAGCGTTCGGTCATTTGTGCGTTGTTAAGGATAACATAATTACAAAAACGGGAAAGGAATAGATATAGAGTGGTTCATCAGTATAAAAACAATGGATATAATATTGTTCTTGATGTAAACAGTGGTGCAATACATCAGGTTGATGATGTAATGTATGATGTCATTGCATTATATGAAGAGAATGATGTTAATACGATAACAGAGAGATTATCGGATCGATATACCAGTCAGGAAGTGGAAGAGGCCATAGAGGAGATACAACAGCTTGTTCAGGATGAGGTGTTGTTTACCAAGGATTCCTACGAGAACTACATGATGGACTTTAAGAAACGTCCAACGGTAGTAAAGGCATTATGTCTTCACATTGCCCATGACTGTAACCTTGCCTGCAAGTATTGCTTTGCAGAAGAAGGAGAGTATCATGGTAAGCGAGAGCTGATGTCTTATGAGGTTGGCAGAAAGGCCCTGGATTTTCTTATTGCCAATTCAGGAAGTAGAAGAAATCTGGAGGTGGATTTCTTTGGCGGAGAGCCTTTAATGAATTTCCAGGTTGTGAAGGACCTGGTAGCATATGGTAGAGAGCAGGAGAAGCTTCATGATAAGAATTTCCGTTTTACCTTAACTACCAATGGAGTGCTTTTGGATGATGATATTATGGAATTTGCCAATAAAGAGATGGTAAATGTGGTTCTTAGTATCGATGGGAGAAAAAAAATTCATGATTTGATGCGTCCCTTCCGCAGAGGCGATGGCAGTTATGATTTGATTGTCCCCAAGTTCCAGAAATTTGCAGAGAGCAGAAATCAGGAAAAGTATTATGTGAGAGGAACATTTACCAGAAATAATCTGGACTTCTCTAAGGATGTATTACATTTGGCAGACCTGGGATTTAAGCAAATTTCAGTGGAGCCAGTGGTTGCGCAGGAAACGGACAGCTATGCTTTAAGAGAAGAAGACCTGCCACAGTTATATGAAGAATATGATGCATTGGCAGCAGAGATGGTAAGACGTCATGGTACAGATGCAGATTTTAATTTCTTTCATTTTATGATTGATTTGGAGGGTGGTCCCTGTGTGGCTAAGCGTCTTTCAGGTTGTGGCTCAGGTACAGAATATCTGGCGGTAACACCTACCGGAGACTTATATCCATGTCATCAGTTTGTAGGAAATAAGGATTTCCTCATGGGAAATGTTGATGAGGGTGTTCTAAATACTGATTTAAGAGATGAATTCAAGGGCTGTAATGTATATGCCAAAGAGAAGTGCAGAAGCTGTTTTGCAAGATTTTATTGCAGCGGTGGATGTGCAGCTAATTCTTATAATTTTCATGGTGATATACATAATGCCTATGATGTTGGTTGTGCGCTACAGAAGAAGCGTGTAGAATGTGCAATCATGATAAAAGCAGCATTAGCTGATAATCAAGAAGAGTAGGAGAGCAAAGAAATGAAACGCATGAAAAAAGGAAAAGGCATTGCCTGGCTGGTAGTGCTGTTAGCATGTCTGGTTGGATTATCCTATTATGCCAGCCTGATCATAAGCTCTACAGGCAAGGGAAAAGACCAGAATATTAAACTGGGATTAGACTTAGCCGGCGGAGTAAGTATTACTTATGAGGTTGTTGGGGACACGCCTTCTGCAGAGCAGATGAGCGATACCATTTACAAACTGCAGCAGCGTATTGAAAATGACCTGGGAGAAGAAAGCTCTACAACAGAGGCAAATGTATACCAGGTTGGAGACAATCGAATCACCGTGGAAATTCCCGGTGTGACAGATGCCAATGCATTGCTAGAGGAACTGGGAACTCCGGGAAGTCTGTATTTTATCAAGCAGACCGATGCATCAGGAAATACCAACTATACCTATGACAGTACCACCGGAAACTATGCATTAAATTATGATATTGAGGATTTAATTGATAATGGTTCCGTTGTATTATCCGGTTCTGATGTAAAATCCGCCAGTGCAGGATATCAAACCAATCAGCAGACACAGGCTCAGGAGCCAGTGGTTCAGATTTCAATGACCAGCAAGGGAACGGAAGCATTTGCAACAGCTACAACAGAGGCATTTGCAGCAAGTCAGTCTATTGGAATCTACTATGATGGAAAATTTGTTAGTGTTCCTACAGTAAATGCAGCCATCACAGATGGAAATTGTATTATCGAAGGAATGGACTCCTATGAAGAAGCACAGAACCTGGCATCCTATATTCGTATCGGCGGACTGGATTTGAAGCTTCAGGAATTACAGTCTGAGGTGGTAGGAGCACAGCTGGGAAGTGATGCATTATCTACCAGCTTAAAGGCAGGAGCCATTGGTCTTGCACTTGTCATGGTATTTTTAATTGTGATGTATCTTTTGTCAGGTGTGGCAGCATCTGTGGCACTGGCAATCTATACAACACTCCTGGTAGCGATTATTTATTTATTTGATATTACACTGACTCTGCCTGGAATTGCAGGTATTATCCTGTCAATTGGTATGGCAGTGGATGCAAATGTTATCATCTTCGCCAGAATCCGTGAGGAAATTGCAGCAGGAAGAACCGTTATTACTTCTATAGAAACAGGATATAAGAAGGCACTTTCCGCTATTTTAGATGGAAATATTACCACGTTGATTGCAGCGGCAGTTCTTGGAGTACTAGGTTCCGGAAGTGTTAAGGGATTTGCAATTACACTGGCAATTGGTGTTGTTTTATCCATGTTTACTGCGCTTGTAATTACCAGAATTCTTATGAATGCCCTGTATGCAATAGGACTTCGTGATGCTAAGTATTATGGTAAGGCCAAAGCATTTAAGTCCTTAAACTTCATTGGTAAGAAGGCAGTGTTCTTTGGAGTATCTCTGGCAGTGATAGCAGCAGGCTTTGTTGCTATGGGAATCCATGGTATGAAGGGGGACAAGTCCTTAAATTACAGTCTTGAATTTATGGGCGGTACTTCTACCACGGTAGCCTTTGACAAGGAATATTCCATTGCAGATATTGATTCTGATATTGTGCCTTTTATTTCTCAGGTTACCGGGGATAATGATATTCAGTCCCAGAAGGTGGATGGAGGAAATTCCGTTATTTTCAAGACCCGTACACTGAATTTGGAAGAACGTGAAGCCCTGAACACTACAATGTCTGAGAATTTTGGTGTAGATGAGTCATCTATCTCTTCTGAAAATATCAGCTCTACGGTCAGCGGAGAGATGAGAAGAGAATCAGTAATTGCCGTATTAGTAGCAACCTTCTTCATGTTGTTATATATCTGGTTCCGGTTTAAAGATATTCGATTTGCAACCAGTGCCATCATTGCATTGGTTCATGACGTATTAGTTGTTTTGGCATTATATGCAGTTATGAGAATTTCAGTAGGAAGTGCATTTATTGCATGTATGCTGACCGTTATTGGTTATTCCGTCAATGATACCATTGTTGTATTTGACCGTATTCGTGAAAATGAGAAGAAGCTGCAGGTGAAGAATCCTGAGACCTTAAAGGTATTGGCAAATGACAGTATCAGCCAGACGCTTTCTAGAAGTATCAGTACTAGTATTACAACGGCAATCATGGTATTAATGTTATTAATTCTTGGGGTATCTTCCATTCGAGAATTCTCCCTTCCATTATTGGCAGGTGTGATTTGTGGAACCTATTCATCTATTTGTATTGCAACCGAGTTATGGTATGTATTTAGAGTATATTTACACAAAAAGAGCGACAAGTAAAAAGGAGGCATTATGTACACATTAGAGGACATCAGAAATGTAGATCCACAGGTAGCTGATGCGATTACAGCAGAATTTGACAGACAGTCTAGTCATATTGAGCTGATTGCATCTGAGAACTGGGTAAGCCCGGCAGTTATGTCTGCAATGGGAAGCGTACTTACCAACAAATATGCAGAAGGATATCCGGGAAAAAGATATTATGGCGGATGCCAATGTGTGGATGTGGTAGAAGATTTGGCAAGAGAACGTGCTAAGGAGCTGTTTGGCTGTGATTATGTAAATGTACAACCACATTCAGGAGCTCAGGCCAATATGGCAGTGCAATTCGCTGTATGTAAGCCGGGAGATACCATTATGGGTATGAACTTAGATCATGGCGGACACCTTACTCACGGAAGCCCTGTAAACTTCTCAGGAACCTACTTCAACATTGTCCCTTATGGGGTAAATGATGATGGTGTTATCGATTATGACAATGTTATGGCACTGGCAATGGAATGCAAGCCTCGCATGATTATTGCAGGAGCATCCGCATATGCAAGAGCTATCGATTTTAAGAAATTCAGAGAAATTGCAGATGCATGTGGTGCTGTTCTTATGGTGGATATGGCACATATTGCAGGACTTGTGGCAGCAGGCTTACACCAAAGCCCTGTGCCTTACGCAGATATTGTTACAACCACAACTCATAAGACCCTTCGTGGACCTCGTGGCGGTATGATTATGGCAACCGCAGAGGCAAATGAAAAATTCAACTTTAACAAAGCTGTGTTCCCTGGCATTCAGGGTGGTCCATTAATGCATGTGATTGCAGCCAAGGCCGTATGCTTCCAGGAAGCACTTCAGCCTGAATTCAAGACCTATATGAAGCAGGTGGCTGACAATGCTCAGGCATTGGCACAGGGACTGATGAACCGCGGTATTCAAATCGTATCCGGTGGAACAGACAATCATTTGATGTTAGTAGATCTTACTTCCTTTGACCTTACAGGTAAGGCGATTGAGAAGCTGTTAGATGATGCCCATATTACTGCCAATAAGAATACCATTCCAAATGATCCTAAGAGCCCATTTGTTACCAGTGGTATCCGCCTTGGAACACCGGCAGCAACCAGCAGAGGATTAAAGGAAGAAGACTTTGATCAGGTGGCACAGGCAATTGCTACAATTATTAAAGAGGGAGAAGCAGGGGTGCCTAAGGCAAAAGCCATTGTAGATACCATTACTGCAAAATACCCACTGAAATAAGAAGGACAGGCTTAAGAAAGTTTAAAACTTTATTTGTGTAAATTATGATAAACTGATAGTAGAGGAAACGTCTGCTATCAGTTTTTTTATGCAGATATCATGTTTCTATAATATGATATGTACAAGGGAGGTCTATTATGGCAAAGCCGGGAAAGAAGAAGTTCATTATCGCAGGTGTAGTGGCAGTGATTGTCCTAGTGGTTGTAATCCTGGTGGTGAAGCTGCGGGGAGCTGGAACCACGGAGGGAGAGGTTGATTATGGTGATGCAGGTGGTATGGAGTTTACAGCATCTAATTATTACAACGGCATTATTGAACCCCAGGAGACCTGGGAGATTAAGAAGGATGCAGATCGTTCCATTGCAGAAGTTTATGTAGAGGAAGGCGACCAGGTTACTGCCGGAGAGAAGCTTTTTGCATACAAGACAGATGATGTTAGTATGCAGATACAACAGGCGAAGCTGGAATTAGAGAGCATTGGAAATGAAATTTCAGATGTTCAGAGTCAGATTGATGAGTTAAATCGCCAGAAAGCCGGTGCTGCTGAAGACCAGCAGTTGGAGTATACCCTGCAGATTCAGGAGCTTCAAACCAGTCAGAAGCAATCTGCACTGAATAAGAAGACCAAGCAGGTAGAAATCGATACCCTGCAAAAGAGTATGGATAACGCTGTAGTTACCTCCAAGATGGATGGTGTGGTGAAGAATATTTCCACCAGCAGTGACAGTGAAGTATATATGACGATTCTTGCTACAGGAGCATATCAGGTGAAGGGTAGCATTGATGAGTTAAATGTAGGAAGTATCAGTGAAGGAATGTCGGTAGGGATTCATTCCAGAGTAGATGACACCAAAACCTGGGATGGTACCATTACCAAGATTGATACGGAAAATGCCCAGCAGGATCAGAATCAGTCCATGTATTATGATGGGGGAAGCAGTGACCAGCAGGCTTCGAAATATTATTTCTATGTAAGTCTGACCACAGGAGAAGACCTGCTATTGGGACAGCATGTATATGTAGAGCCGGTGTATGATGCAGGAACTGAAAATGGAGGCGTGGATGATTCCAATGTGACCACCAATGTAAAACCGGGGGTGAGATGATGATTCTACAATTACAGCATATATACAAAGATTATTATCAGGATAAAATGCCGGTACCGGTGTTGAAGGATATTTCTCTTGAGGTTGAAGAAGGAGAATATCTTGCAATTATGGGACCTTCCGGTTCCGGTAAGTCTACCTTAATGAATATTATTGGGTGCCTGGACATGCCTACTGCAGGCTCTTACATTTTAAATGGAGTAGATATTTTAAAGCAAAGCGATAATGCGTTGTCGGAGATTCGAAGCCGTCAGGTGGGATTTGTGTTTCAGAGTTTTCAGCTTCTCCCTAGAGAGAGCGCGCTGCAAAACGTGATGTTGCCACTTTCCTTTGCAGGTGTGAAACGGTCGGAGCGCAAGGACATGGCACGAAAGGCATTGGAGAGAGTTGGCCTGGCAGACCGGGTGGATTTCCTGCCAACACAGCTGTCAGGAGGACAGAAACAGCGTGTAGCCATTGCAAGAGCTATGGTAAATAATCCTAAGATATTACTGGCAGATGAGCCTACGGGAGCTTTGGATTCCAAGTCTGGGGCACAGGTGATGGAGCTGTTTTCCAAATTGAATCATGAAGGGGTTACCATTGTAATGATTACCCATGACAGTAATATTGCCAGCCATGCCAATCAAATCCTGCATATTATTGATGGAGAAATTGAGGAGCATAAGGAACATAAGGAGGAAGTACTATGAGCAAAAAGAAGAAAATCATTCTTGTTGTAGTTATTCTGGTACTTCTTGTTGGAATGATCAGTGCTGCGCTGTTATATCGAAGAAATCACAGTAAAGCATATGTTCAGTCAATTATGGACATTAATTCCAGCTGGGTACTCCAAAACAGTTCACAGGATGGGAATATTTCAGATGCAGCAACGCAAAATGTATATCTAGAACAGACCGATTTGGTTCAGAAGGTATATGTAACCCAGGGAGCCCAGGTGGCTGTTGGGGATCCACTATTTGAATATGATACCAGACAGCTGGAATTGGATGTGGAGGCAAAGAATATTCAGGTGGAATCTCAAACCAATCAGTTGAATACGGCAAAGCAGCAGCTTTCGGGGTATGAGAAGATTGTACCGGTTGCAGAATCCCAGCCAAGTGGAGTGACATTGACTGACCAGCAGTGCCTACCATCTCCATATCAGGGAGATGGCACTGCAGCAGCACCATATTGCTATTTGTGTACGGAGAATACCATTGTAACAGCAGAGCAGATAAATGGATGGATAGCAGCAGGCGAGCTGGTGATTCTTGAAATGAGGGAAGGTAATATACCACAGGGAGCGCTGGTGTCTAGCTGGACCATTGATGGAAATCAATTCCTTCCGGTAGAAGATGGGTCCTATTGGAATGCTGCAACCAGGGAACCGTGGTATCCGCAGGTAGCAGAAGAGAAAAAGACCTATACCCAAGCAGAAAAGGACGCACTGATATCAGACAAGAAGATAGAAATCAGAAAGCTGGAGACGAGTATCAAGCTGGCAGTTAATGCTGCAGACCAGTCCAAACAGAAGCTTACAGATGCCACAGTTCGGGCAACCGTTCCAGGTGTAGTAAAGACCATTGGAGATCCTGCAAATCCACCGAAAGATGGCAGTCCCTTCGTATCCATTGTTAGCGAACAGGGGGTATCTTTGGTTGGACATATTAGTGAAATGGATCTTGAAACCGTTAAGGTTGGTGATCAGGTAACCGTACAGTCTTGGGAAAGTGGAAGTGTAACCAATGCCACAATTACAGAGATTGATGATTATCCGGCAGAAAATTATCAGACCTATACGGAGACCAATCCCAATGTGTCCTATTATGAATATCGCGCATATCTAGAAGATGCCAATGGATTCTATATTGGTGAAAATGTAAGCATTACACCTTTTGTAGAGGATATGGAAAATGTAATTATTCTGGATAAAATTTATGTGAAGACGGAAAAGGGAAAGAGCTTTGTATACAAAAAAAGTGAGAAAGGCACACTGGTAAAACAGGAGGTTCAGATTCGCTCCACCGCTGCTAGTGGTTATCTTGAGATTACAGATGGATTGACCCAGGAGGATTACATTGCCTATCCATATGGAAGTAAGGCAAAAGAAGGAATTCAGACCACAGAAGAAGCACCATTCTCATTATTCTAAGGAGGGAGAGAAAATGTTAGAAAATATTCGATTATCCCTTCGGGGAATATGGTCACATAAGATGCGTTCCTTCCTGACTATGCTGGGGGTTATCATTGGAATTGCATCTATTATTGCAATTGTTTCTATCGTAGAGGGAACCAATCAGAAATTGGAGAAAAGCCTGGTAGGTTCAGGCAATAATGTAACAGCAGTGCAGGTGTGCCAGGATAATTATCCTGCTGAGATGAGCACACTGCCTACAGGTATTCCAGTGGTGCAGGACGCAACATTAGAGGAAATTGCACAGTTAGATGGTGTCTCAGCAGTTACTGCCTACCGTCAGCGAGATGGTTATAACAGTGTATATTATCAGAATCGGGGACTAAGCTACGGCAAAATTACTGGGATTACAGATACTTATCTAAGTACCATGGATTATTCTGTTTCTGATGGAAGAGATTTTACCTCAGAGGAATACAGTAGTGGAGCCAAGGTTGTACTCATTGATGAAAGCGCATCCAAGACTTTGTTTGATGGTATATCACCCATTGGAAAGGTGTTAGAGATTGGACAAGAGCCCTTTGTAATTGTAGGTGTAGTAAAGGATGAAAATTCCTCTCAGGATACAGAATATGATTCCTTAAATGAATACTATATGTATGGTGGAGGACAAAGCGGGGCAGTATATATTCCAACAGAGGCATGGCCAATTATTTACCAGTTTGATGAGCCACAGTCCGTTGGCGTTAAGGTGACAGACACCAAGAAGATGGCTGCAATTGGAACACAGGCGGCCAACATGCTCAATATGTATGTAAGTAGCGACACGTTAGCTTATGCAGCCAGCAATGCACAGGAATCTGCTGAGGAGCTGGAAACCATTACCAATGCGATTAAGGTTATGCTAGTTAGCATTGCCAGCCTATCGCTGTTGGTAGGTGGTATTGGTGTTATGAATATTATGCTGGTATCGGTTACAGAGAGAACCTCAGAGATTGGTCTAAAGAAAGCCTTAGGAGCCAAGAGACGAACCATTCTGGCCCAGTTTCTTACAGAATCAGCAGTGCTTACCAGTGTTGGAGGTGTAATTGGAGTGCTGTTGGGAATTGGACTGGCCAAGCTGATTTCCATGGTGGCTTCCCTGGAATTTGCAATCAGTGTTCCGGCAATTTTGATTTCTGTTTTATTCTCTATGGGAATTGGTATTTTATTTGGGATGATTCCCAGCTATCAGGCGGCTAAGCTGAATCCTATTGAGGCGTTGCGTAGAGAGTAGTTGATGCGATAGGTGGTATGATTGAGGTTGGAGGCCGGGGATGGGTTCATAAGACACATTGCCGGGTTCTCGATATTCGAAAATAAGAAATTCTAAGTATTCCGGGCGATATGTAGGTGGTTGTGGACGCAACCGGCTTATATTCGCCATCCATGGCTCAGATAAGCCTTTCCCAGACATCCTGTCTGGGAATTGCTGGCTGGCGGCGGAATACTAAGAATCTCTAATTTTTTTATAAGAGAACCCGGCAATGTGTCTTATGAACTCTAGCCGACAACCCACAATGGATATGCGACAACGACCAACAAAGCTCGGGTAATAGCGACTAAGGCAATAGCAAAGTGACAATGGGAGAACTGACTGATATTTAAGTCAAATAGAGAAGAATATCGAAGGCAGATAATAGGAATTGGAGTAAAAATATGCTATAGTAAAATAAATATGGGATATGTGAGGGCGTAACATGAATGCGGAAAATGTGAAGACAGAATGGACAGAAGAATATATTAGGACTTTGGTTAGCCGACAGAGAGCGTATTTCCGAACCGGGGTAACGCTAGATGTTAGCTGGAGGATTGCTCAGCTGAAAAAGCTAAGGGAGGCGGTAATGCATCATGAGGCAGAGATTGAAGCTGCTATGCATGAGGATTTAGGAAGGACAGATACCGAGGCTTATTTATGTGACATTCTGCCAATTTTGCTGGAGATTGACGAGATGATTGGTGGAATTAGAAAATGGGCAAAGCCGGAAAAACATTTTAGTGGATTACTATGCTTCCCCAGTATTACAACTAGAGTAAATAAGCTTCCTTATGGAGTTAGTCTGATTATTTCTCCTTTTAATTTTCCGTTTCTTTTATCGATAGGCGTATTAGCGGCAGCTATTGCTGGGGGTAATACAGCAGTGATTAAAACTTCTTCCAAGTCCAAGGCATCCACCCAGGTGCTGCAGAAGTTAATTCAGGATACCTTTTCGGAAGAATATGTGGCTGTGATTGGGGGAGGCCATGATGTGGCTGATTTATGCTTAGAGCAGCGGTTTGATAAGATTTTCTATACAGGAAGTCCCAGGGTAGCGGTTCATATTATGGAAATGGCTGCCAGAAACCTTACTCCGGTAGGCTTGGAGTTAGGAGGAGAGACAGGGAACTGGTGTATCGTACGGGCAGATGCCAATCTGAAGGATGCAGCTAGAAAAATTGCCTTTATGAAGATATTAAATGCAGGACAGGTATGTATTAACATTAATCAGGTAGCAGTTGCGGAGGAAGTAGCAGAAGAATTTCTATCACTTTTGCAGCAGGAAATGACCAGACAAATCGGGAAAAAGGCACATGAGAATCAGGAATATCCCAGATTAATAGCCAAGGCAGCCTATGAGAAATGTGAATATCTTGCACAGCAGTACCAGCAGCGGATTATTTATGGTGGGCAAGGCAATCCTGATACGTTGAAATATGCACCAACTATCATATATCCGGTAGATATTCAGGAGGAAATTGTACAGCAGGAGCTGTTTTGCCCTTTACTTCCAGTGGTTCCCTACAAGGATGGTGAGGTCAGTCAGCTGATTGATGTGATAGAACAGCGGGAACATGGACTAGCTCTGTACCTGTTTACATCCGATGTAAAGTGGGGAGAGCATATCCTAAGCCAGATGCAGTTTGGCGGAGGATGCGTGAATGATGTAGTAATGCATTTAATGGTGAAGGGAGTTCCATTTAATGGAACAGGGCACTCGGGAATGGGAGCATACCATGGAGAGTGGGGCTTTCGGGAATTTACCCATCCTCAGACGATACTAAAGGGAAGTAGTCACTTTAATTTATCTCTGCGGGAACACCCATATACTGGATCAGTAGGGGAAAAAAAGAAAAAGATATATCATCTTTTTGCTCGCTGAGCATTTTCAATAACAAAAAAATTACAGGCTATTCATTTCACAAAGGGGTAAATGAATGAAAATAAGACGAATTAATACACTTCTGCTATCATTATTTATCATGGTATCGCTGGTTTTGACCGCAGGAATACCATGCGCTGCGGCAGAATCGAAAAAAGAAATCATTCGTGTTGCATATTTTGATTTAAGCGATTACTACAAAAAGGAAGATGGGGAAATTCGCAGCTACGACAGTGCGTATTTGGACAAGGTTTCCCAATACTCCAACTTTCAATTTGAATATGTAGATTGTGGAACTTGGGCGAATGCGCTGAAAATGCTGCAGAATCATCAGGTAGATTTAGTGGGAACAGCACAATGGAATCGGCAGAGAGAAGAAGAATATGAATTTTGTCTCCAGGAATATGGATATACCTTTGCTGAATTCGCTACACTCGCGGATCATCCAATGATTTTTGAGGATTATCAGGCAATTGGACAGTCTGTAATAGGATGTACTTCAGATTATGTAAGAATGCCAGAGATGCAGGAAATGTTTGTCCAGCACAATATTTCTCCTGAAATAAAGACCTACCCAACGCAAAAGGAACTTTTGCAAGCATTAGAGACAGGGGAAATAGATATTGTCGCAGCCAATTCCCACACGATTTTGGACGAATATAATGTGATAGAGAGGTTTTGCTATACACCGTATTTTTTTATCTCATGGAAAGGAAATGAAGCTCTTACTGATGCCATTGATGAGGCTATTACCATGATTTCTTTATATGAGAAGCCCTATTTGGCAGAGTTGGAAAAAGAATTTCTTCCAGAGCTGCTAACGACACCCCTTACCAAGGAGGAAATGGATTGCATTGCAGAAAATAATACCTACACCATATATTTTGATGCAAATACCAAGCCCTTAGTATGGATTAATGATGATGGTGAAATGGAAGGGATTCTAGTGGATATCTGCAGTAGAATCGAAGAAAATACAGGCTTACATTTTCAATATAAATCCCGATTGGCAAACATGGGAGATGAGACGGAGGACCCCTATCGGATTGATTATCACACCTTTATATCATCCGTTGATAATGTATTAGACAGCGGAACTGTAGAAGAGGGATATACGAATGCCTTATTGAAAGACAACTTTTCTATCTACCATAGACTGGGAACAGATTATGATGAAAGTAAACCATATAAGATTGCAGTTCCGGCGCATCGTTCTGGCGCAGCGGAGTATTTATCCGCAGCCTATCCTAATTTTCAAATTGTGGAATATGGGAATCCAAAAGAATGTCTGGAAAATGTATCCTATGGAAAGGTGGACTTTGCATTTCTTTGCGAAACAGTTGCTGACACTACTATTTTGGAAAATGATATTCAAAATGTAACTCCACTTCATGCAACAACACTTAGTATTGGGGATAGGGTTCTTATTTCACGGAGAGAAGGCCCCTCTCCTTGCTAGTATTGTTAATAAGGAAATCAACCAAATATCTATGGATAATATTAATGATATTGAATTAGGCTATGCTATGAATGTAAAGCCAAAAGTCACCATTCAATACTGGCTCAGAAATAATCCATATATGATTTTCATTATCGTTGCTATTCTTGTTGTGATGGGAGTGCTGCTAACTAGAACCAGAGTACTGAAACAGGAGAGCAGGAAGATTGAAGAAGCCAACAGGGCAAAATCTGATTTCTTATCCCAAATGAGCCATGATATGCGTACTCCAATGAATGCGATTCTGGGATTAACGGCTCTGAGTCTGGATGAACCTGGGTTAACTCCGGAAATCAAAGATAATCTTTCAAATATTAGAAATTCAGGAGAATTTCTATTGGGCCTGGTCAATGATGTGCTAGATATGTCTAAAATTGAAAGCGGTAAGATTGAACTGCATTATGAGCCTTATTATTATAGGGATTTTCTTTCTAATATGAAGACGATGTTTGCACCTCTCTGTGAGCAGAATGGATTGCACTTTGAACTGGAAGAGGTAACAACTGCACTAACAATTTTGGCTGATAAGGTGCGATTAAATCAAATCTTCTTTAATATTTTATCTAATGCTGTAAAATATACTCCAGAGGGTGGAACGGTCAGCTACTATACCAGGAATCTTAAGTTGGAAGGAAATCGCGGTTCGGCTGATTATATTATTCAGGATACAGGAATTGGTATGAGTGAAGAATTTCAGAAGCAGATGTTTGAACCCTTTAAGCAGGAAAACACTCAGGTGACTGCCAGCCTGCAGGGAACTGGTCTGGGACTGAGCATTGCCAAAAATCTGGTAGAGGCAATGGGAGGAACATTACAGATAGAGAGTCAGCTTCATGTGGGAACCAAAGTGATTATCCATCTATCCTTTGAAATTGTACCTGACCAGCCCCAGGAGAAGGCAAATAGAACGTCAGAGGAAGATGTAACCGCAATTCTTTCGGGAAAGCGTATTCTATTGGCGGAGGATCATCCACTAAATGCAGCCATTGCCCAGAAATTACTGGAAAAAGCAGGAATCCGGGTGGACGTTGTAAATAATGGAAAGCAGTGCGTAGATAAATTTAGATATTCACCAGAAGATTATTATCACATGATTCTAATGGATATACGTATGCCGGTTATGGATGGTTATGAAGCCACCAGAGAGATTCGGGCATTGAAGCGAGAAGATGCCAAGTCGATTCCGATTATTGCCATGACTGCAAATGCATATCAAAGTGACATTACAGATTGTATGAATGCTGGTATGAATGCGCATATGGCGAAGCCGATTGACCCACAGACCATGTATGGTTTAATTGCCAGTCATTTGAAATAAATTGTTTTAAAACATGTCATACGTCTCAGAAATATTTGGGAGGAGCACCACATCGTGAAAGAACAGAAAAACAATGCAGAATCAGAAACAAAGAAGCTGGAATACACAGAGGATGTATCAGTGCTGGGAAGAATTCTTAGTCATATTACCATTGGAGTAGCAGTGATGCAATTTCAAAATGGTGAATTTCATGTTTTGAATACCAATCAGGCACTGTGCGATTTGCTTGGAATAGATCAGACCAAAACTGGTGAATTATCATCCAAAGATATTCTAAGTTATACAGCGCCAGAGCATCGTGGGTATATTCAGCGGGAAATGAAGGAACTTACAAAACCAGGAGTATATAAGGAGCTTACTTTCCGTGCCAATGTGCAAAAGAATAATGAAGATGTATGGCTTACCTTGCAGGCAAGAAGCTATGAGGATTATGCCAATGGTGTTGTTATCTATGCTGCTTATTATGATATCACTCAGCGGAAGCGCCAGGAGGATGAAAAAAATCGGGCAACAGAGGAATTAAGACAGAGATATGAATTGGAAAAATCCAGATATATGGGGGATTCCCAGGTATTGGCATATGGAGGCTTTAATCTTACCCAGAATAAAGTACTAGACGAAGTGCGAAGGGGATTGCTACAACCTTTGACAGCTCATATGAATTACCAGGACTTTATCATGGATATTGCGCAGGTTATTTGGGATGAGACACAAAAGGAGCAGTTTATTGATATGTTCTCTCAAGAAAACGTGTTGAAGCGTGAGACAGAAGGCATTGTGGAGCAAAGCATGGAATATCAAAGGGTACTGCCCAATGGTAAGATTTTGTGGGTACAGAGCAATTATCAGATTATGCTTGCACAAAATGGAATTGATACCCTGCTATTTTATGCCTGCAGAAATATCAATGAAACAAAATTAGTATCCAGGCTATCCTCCTATTTGGTAAATGCAGACTATGATATGATTGGTTATGTTGATTTTACAGATGAAACCTCCATGATGATGTATGGTGAGAATAGCTATATGAAGCCACAGGATGAAGAACATGTGGTACAAGTGGAAGATTATAGGAAATCTTTGGAGGCTTTTGTAAATGATGCAATTGTACCAGAGGAACGGGAAGCATATCGAACCAATCTATTTATTCATAAAGTCAAAGAAGAGTTAGATAAGAATGAAAGCTTTGAATTCCTTTGTCATGTAATGAATCATGAAGGAAAAAGGCGAACAAAAAAGATTCGATATAAACGGGATCGTACCATGCCAAATGCTTGTTTTTTTACCCAGATTGATGTTACGGAAATCCTTCTGGAGGAAGAGGCGAAGAGAATCCAGCTGCAAAAAGCGGTGGAAGATGCACAGAAGGCAAACCAAGCCAAATCGGATTTTCTGTCAAGAATGAGTCATGATATGAGAACGCCAATGAATGGAATTATTGGATTATCTAATTTGGCAATGGATTTAAATTCGGTGGAGGAGTTGAAGGAATATATTGTAAAGATTAATGCATCAGGAGAGCAGCTCCTGGGATTAATCAATGACACCCTGGATGTAAGCAGAATTGAAAATGGCAAATTATTTTATCATCCAGAGTATATTGCTTCCGAGAAATTGTTAATGGAGGTTGTAGCGTCCACTCAGATTATAGCTGATCAAAAGGGTGTACATTTCACCGTGGAGCGGGATGGATTTCAAAAGACAACCATCTATGCAGATGTGGTTAAAATAACAAAAATCTTTAATAACCTGTTGTCAAATGCAGTAAAATTTACACCAGCTGGTGGAGAGGTTATCTTTCATTTAACACGATTGGGAGAAGAGCATGGCGTTGTTCACTATCTGATTTCTGTCAAAGATAATGGAATTGGTATGAGCAAGGAGTTTCAAAAGCATATGTTTGAACCATTTCAGCAGGAAAATACAGATTATAATACCAATGCAACGGGAACAGGCTTAGGAACTACGATTGTAAAAAGCCTTGTGGACTTTCTAGGGGCAAAGATTCAGGTGGAGAGCCAGCTTGGCCAGGGTACGGAAGTAAAGGTATGGATGGATTTTCAGCTGGCCCAGGAAGAACAGATAGAAAAGGAAAAGGAGATACCAGGCATACATGGCGAGCATCGCATCCTGCTTGCAGAAGATCATCCCATTAATGCCGAGATTGCACAAAAACTTTTAGAGAAAGAGCATTATCTAGTTGAACTGGCTAAGAATGGAAGAGAGTGTGCAGATATGTTTCGCCGCTCATCACCAGGATATTACGATTTAGTTCTGATGGATATTCGTATGCCTCTTATGGATGGAATGGAGGCAACCCAGCTGATTCGTACCTATGACCGGCCGGATGCCCCGACGATTCCAATTATTGCTATGACAGCCAACGCCTATGCAGAGGATGTTGAAAATTGCCTGGCCGCAGGCATGAATGCTCATTTGGCGAAGCCAATCCGTCCGCAGGAATTGTATGAGATGCTGCAGAGATATTTGGGGTAGGAAACTCTAAAATCATATCAAGCCTGTTATTTCATCCGACAGCTTCGGTCACATAGCTCATAAATCAGCCGGGCAATTTCTGCAGAGGAAGGGCGAAAATCGTTGTTAATCCAGTCAATAATAATATGGGTTGAGCCATGGAGCAGAAAGGTATGCACATATTTTTGCATTTCACTAGAGCAGTTTAAGGGAAGCTTGTCCTTAATCTGCTCTATTATTTTGGCAATAAAAACCTCCTGAAATTCTGTATATTTTTGTGTGCACAGCAAGGTCTGAAAGATATCTTTATTATCCTTGACATAATCCAGAAAGGCTACGATATAGCTTAAAGTATCCAGGGTTGGACCAACATTTTGAAGATGTGCAAAGGTGGTGGATATCATTTCATTTTCAATATCCTCCAATAACGCATATTGGTCTGTGTAATGAAGATAAAAGGTAGAACGATTTAAATCAGCCCGCTCACATAATTCCTTAATGGTAATTTGATTCATATTTTTTTCATGCATCAGCTCAATCAGACTGGTCTTAAGAAGCATTTTCGTTATTTGTGTTCTTCGATTATTTTTTATGGCCATTGGTACATCCTTTCATTTTTTAGTTCAAATAGTTCAAAGATGATTTAAGAACAACATAGGACAAGAAAATGTTGTCCTTAAATCATTTCTAAAACATCTGAGGATTGTTAAAACGACACTGTGTTGATATTATTCTAGTATATAAAGTATTAGAAAGTCAATACAATTATAGTAAGAAAGGAATGGAGATAACTCCAAGGTGAAAGTATGAAGGTATTTATGATTGGAGGCACAGGCCTCCTAGGAAGCGAAGCAGCCAAAGAATTAATTAACAGAGGACACGAGGTGACATCGATTGCATTGCCACCACTTCCACAGGGAGCACAGCTGCCACCAGAGATGAAGATTGAATATGGCAATTATCTGGAAATGACAGATGAGGAAATCAAAGCACATTTTCAAGGCTGTGATGGATTTGTATTTGCAGCAGGGGTTGACGAGAGAGTAGAAGGTCCTGCGCCTATATATGATTTGTATAAGAAATACAATATTGATCCCATTTATCGCCTTTTGAAGCTGGCTAAGGAATGTGGTGTCAAGCATGTGGCAATTTGTGGTTCCTATTTTTCCCATTTTGCCAAGACGATGCCTGAGTATGAATTAACAAAATGGCATCCTTATATCCGCAGTCGGATTGACCAGGAGAAAGCTGCAATGAGTTATGCAGATGATAGCTTTGATGTAGCGGTTCTTGAGCTTCCTTACATTTTCGGCACGCAGCCAGGCAGAAAACCAGTATGGGTATTTCTTGTAGAACAGATTATGAGTATGAAGAGCTTCACCATGTATCCAAAGGGTGGTTCTGCAATGGTTACAGTTCACCAGGTGGGAGAAGCTATCGCAGGTGCTATTGAGCACAACCGGGGAGGCAACTGTTATCCTATCGGATACTATAACATGACCTGGAAAGAGTTTCTGGCTGTGGTACATAAAGCTATGGGCTGCCCTGGTAAGAAGATTATCACGATTCCCAACTGGATGTATGCTGTGGGTAGTAAGAGCCTAATGAAGGAGCAAAAGAAGAATAATATTGAAGGTGGTCTCCAGATGGTGAAATTTACAGAACTTCAATGCTCCAATTTATTTATTGATAAGTCCTTGGGTTGCGATAAATTAGGAGTGCAGCCAGATGATATTGAAGGAGCTATTGGAGATTCTATTCGCTTGTGTATGGATGTAGTGAATAAGAAGACACAGGTTCTTGGGATGAAGGGAGAGTAATTCTTATGGCAAAACAAACCGTTTTTATCACCGGAGCAACCGGAGGAATGGGCTTTGAAAGTCTAAAACAGATTTTAGAAGATAAGGATAAACAGGATGTTATAATCTTGGCAAGAGATTCTCAAAAGAACCGCCAGCTTCTTGCTCCTTACATGGATATTCCCCAGCTTACGATTAAATGGGGAGACCTTACGAATTATCAGGATGTGTATGATTGTGTAGAAAAAGCAGATATTGTTCTTCATATTGCAGCATTTGTTTCTCCAGCAGCAGATTACTATCCTAAGCGGGCAATGGAAAATAATCTGGGCTCCACCAAGAATATCGTGGATGCTATTATAGTCCAGGGCAGACAGCAGCAGGTACGTCTGGTATATATTGGTACCGTTGCTGAGACAGGAGACCGTATGCCTCCCATTCATTGGGGCAGAGTGGGAGACCCTATTAAGCCTAGTATGTTTGATTATTATGCAGTATCAAAGATTGCAGCAGAACGCTATGTTATTGAATCAGGACTCAACTATTTGGTAAGCCTTCGACAAACAGGAATTATTGGAAAAGCCATGGCAAGTATCGTAGATGCGATTATGTTCCATAACTGCCTGGATAATGTACTTGAGTATGTGTCAGACAGGGATTCCGGAAGACTGATGAAGCATTTGTGCCTGTATACTGCAACGGGAGAGCTGTCTGAGGATTTCTGGGGTCATATTTACAATATTGGTGGCGGTGAATCCTGCCGTGTCAGCACCTATGAAATGTATCAGAAGCTGTATGGTGATATTGGCTTTACCAATCTGGATTATGTTATTGACCCTAAGTGGTATGCCACACGAAATTTCCATGGTCAGTTTTATGCAGATTCAGATAAGCTGGAAAATTATCTGCATTTTCGATCAGACAGTATGGAATACTTCTATGATGCGTATAAAGAGAATCTGGGAGCAACGGTTGGATTCTCCAAATTTATCTGTAAAATGCCTGGTGGACAGCGTCTCATGGGACAGATTATGAAGCGTGTCTTTTTAAAACAGGCATTGACAGAACATGGTACGGTGCATTTTATTCGAGATAATGTAGAAGATCATATTGATGCTTATTGGGGCAGCAAAAAGGGCTGGGAGGAAATTCCACAAAAGCTTAGCGAGATGAAGCATTTTACTAATTGGGAGAAAGAAATCCGCCTGGATCACGGATATGATGAAAGCAAACCGGAATCAGAATTATCTTGGCAGGATATGCAGCAGGCAGCACAGTTTCGTGGTGGCAAGCTGATGTCCCAGGATATGGAGACAGGAAACTGGCACAAGAAGCTTACCTTTCAGTGTGCATTCGGTCATACCTTCCAGGCTAGTCCAAGACTGGTATTAGAAGGAGGACACTGGTGCCCGGAATGTGAGAATAAGAGCTGGAATTATGGAGAGCGGGCTAAGCGGGATCCCTTCTTTGCACAGGTATGGAATCCACTGCATACGCCAGATGAAATGAGAGAATATCCTAAGATTGTAAATGACCAAATGGTGAAATAATAAAGTGCATTGTATGGAGGGAATGTAATGGTATATAATGAAGATACTTTTGAAATGGGAAACTAAAATCGGAGAATAAGATGAACAGAGAAGAAGCAGTGCCATATATGGTTGTTGAAATTCAGGAGCCGGACTTCGGTTGTGAAGGACGACCAGAGGGTTATGAGCCACTAGATCGGGTTATCCTTAAGCAAGATTGCGGCAATATGCAGGTGATGCAAGAGAAAGATGCAGTATTATATGAACAGAATATCAATGTGGGTGACTGGGTGACATTCGTTCATGGGAAGCTGGAGAAATGTTCATATAAAAATATAAAAAATAAAACATTTGTGCAAGAATAAGTAACATAATAGATGTATATTTAAATATCAGAATAATCAGAAGGAGTTGATTCCATGTATACATTATCATGTAAAAGAACAAAATATATCATGTCGCTTCTGCTGATCATTACACTAATGATGACCGGTTGCGGAAAAAAAGAAACCAATGAGGTACAAGATATGGATTATAAGCATATTAGTCAAAAAGATGCAAAGGAATTAATGGACACACAGGAGGATGAAATCATTCTTGATGTAAGAACACAGGACGAATATAATCAGGGGCATATTCCAGGGGCAATATGCGTTCCCAACGAGAGTATCGGAACCGAACCGCCAGAGGAATTACCAGATAAGGAACAACTGATTTTGGTCTATTGCAGAAGTGGTTCTAGGAGTGCAGCGGCAGCACAAAAGCTGGCGGACCTGGGATATACTAATATTCAGGAATTTGGCGGTATTATCACCTGGAAGTATGATATTATCACCGAGTAATATCTAATACACAGCCTTACGTATAGCTGGGTGCGATACTGGCTTTATATATCATATGAATCACAGAATTAGGGGGAAATGTATCATGGAAATCAATGAAAAAACCAAGTTCAGTCAGGTATTGACGGGAAAAAATTTAAAAGAGGTTCGAAACTATGTAATGTATCTAAACCTTCCAATAGGACAGGGAGCACCGGCTGGACAATCACCAGAAGGCTTTCACAAGCATAGTCCAACATGGGGCGTAGAAGGAATGACCTATGGCTTGAAAAGGCTGGGAGAACTGGCAGATACACAGGTAGTTCACCATATCTATAGAAAAGAAGAGTGCAAGGATGACAAGCAGAAGAAAAATGTGGTACTTATGCATTTCCCGGCAAAAGAAGCGGGACCATTTATGGTAATTATTCCTGGTGGAGGCTATACCTGTGTGTGCGCAGCAGCAGAGGGCTTCTCCACCGCAGCCAGACTGAATGCCCTGGGCATTAACTGCTTTCTTCTTAATTATCGGATTGGCGGCGACGGATTGTTTCCAAAACCTATGGATGATTTAGCTGCAGCCATTACCTACATAAGAAATCACTCCCAGGAATTGTGTGTGGATAAGGAACGCTACGGCGTATGTGGCTTCTCTGCCGGGGGTAATCTGTGCTGTAATTGGGGGACTGAAAATCATGGCTATCTGGCATACAATCTGCCCAAACCAGAGGTGATGTTCCCTGTTTATCCGGTGGTAGGAGGAGAGGAACTGATTGGACCGGAGGAGAAGGATATTATACATAACACCATTTTAGGTAAGGGCTTCTCTCGAGAGAAATATGATGAGTATGATGACTTTCTACATATGGACAGCTTTCCACCCTGTTATATTGTAGCCTGCAAGGATGACGATACGGTACCTCCAACCCAGTCCATTCGCCTTAGTGAAGAACTGAGTAAGAGAAACATCCCCAATGTTCTGGAAATGGGAGAGCACGGTGGACATGGATTTGGAGATGGCAGTGCCACTGATGTAGCAGGTTGGACCAGCCGGGCGGTGGAATTCTGGAAGAAGAACACAGCAAAATAGGCTTGTATTTTCCAGGACATGTGTGTATAATAACTAGGTATTACAGACGTTGACGAAAGCTACGATGAAAGCCTCGTTACAGAGAACCGATGGTTGGTGCGAATCGGTACGAGACCAAATCCTTCCACTTTCTGAGTCAGGGCGAAAGTCCAGGGAAGTCTCCCTTATCAGACAAGCAAGAGGTCGCTGATCACTGTGCCGCACACATCTTATGTGCTGGACATAACTTCATCGACAATTTGGGTGGCAACGCGGAAGTATATCCTTTCGTCCCAAATATCGCCAGATTACTGACGATGTTTAGGACGGAAGGATTTTTTAATACCAGATAATAGCATCATTTGGTCACTGCCGTATATGACATACATTCATACAAAAACAATATCATAAGTTCACAGGAGGAAAACATGTTAGATATCAGATTTGTAAGAGAGAATCCAGAGGTAGTAAAACAGAACATCAGAAACAAATTCCAGGAGAAAAAGCTTCCCATGGTAGATGAAGTAATTGAACTGGATGCCAAGGCACGTGCAACTCAGCAGGAAGCAGACGACCTGCGTGCTAACCGTAATAAAATTTCCAAGCAGATTGGAGCACTAATGGCTCAGGGAAAGAAGGAAGAAGCTGAGGCAGTAAAGGCAGAAGTAAGTAAGAATGCCGCACGACTTGCTGAATTAGAAGAGGCAGAGCGGGAATTACAGGAGAAGATTACCAAGATTATGATGGTGATTCCTAATATTATTGACCCATCCGTTCCTATTGGTGCAGATGACAGCTGCAATGTGGAAATTGAGAAATATGGTGACCCGGTAGTTCCGGAATTTGAAGTGCCATATCATACCGATATTATGGAACGCTTTGACGGAATCGATTTGGAAGCTGCAGCCAAGGTTGCAGGAAATGGTTTCTATTATCTTATGGGAGATATTGCAAGACTTCATTCTGCAGTGATTTCCTATGCAAGAGATTTCATGATTAACAGAGGCTTTACCTATTGTATTCCTCCTTATATGATTCGCTCCAACGTAGTTACTGGTGTTATGAGCTTTGATGAAATGGATGCCATGATGTATAAGATTGAAGGAGAAGACTTATACTTAATTGGAACCAGCGAACATTCCATGATTGGTAAGTTCATTGATACCTTAAATGAAGAAGAAAAGCTTCCATATACTCTTACCAGCTATTCTCCATGTTTCCGCAAAGAAAAGGGGGCTCACGGAATAGAGGAACGTGGGGTATATCGTATTCATCAGTTTGAGAAGCAGGAAATGATTGTAGTATGCAAGCCAGAAGAGTCTAAGGAATGGTATGACAAGCTGTGGCAGAACACCGTGGATTTATTCCGCAGCCTGGATATTCCAGTAAGAACACTGGAATGTTGTTCTGGAGACCTGGCAGATCTTAAGGTGAAATCCTGTGATGTGGAAGCATGGTCACCTCGCCAGAAGAAATATTTCGAAGTGGGAAGCTGTTCTAATCTGGGAGATGCACAGGCACGACGTCTGAAAATCCGCGTAAAGGGACAGGATGGTAAATATTTTGCCCACACACTGAACAACACCGTAGTTGCACCACCTAGAATGTTAATTGCATTCTTAGAGAACAACCTGAATGCAGATGGTTCTGTAAATGTACCTGTAGCACTTCAACCATACATGGGTGGTATGACGAAATTAGAGCCAAAGCACTAAGAAGCGTTTGGTTAAACACAATTAATAGGAATCCCTATCTGGTTGGTTTATTGATAAAGACTAGATTGGGTTCTATCAGTATCAGGGAAAGAGGGGTATTAATTTATGGTAATCGCAGTAACTTATGATAAGGAAACAGGAAATGTTGGAGAACATTTTGGACATGCACAGTGGTTTAAGCTTTATGAAGTAGAGGATGATGGCCGAATTATGGATTCCGCTGTAGTTAAGCCAATTGGAATGGGGCATGATGCTATGGTAGCGTATTTGTTGGACTATTCCGTTGAACTGCTTATCTGTGGAGGCATTGGCGACAGTGCAAAAAATGGACTGGCAGATAACCAGATTGCTGTTTGTGCAGGCGTAACAGGGAATGCAGATCAGGCAGTGGATAAGTTTATCCAGGGAGCCTTAGAGTACTCCCAGTCCGCAAATTGTAATTGTCACGAGGATGGCAAGAGCTGCTGCGGCAGTGCAGGAAGCTGCGGAACACCGGGAAGCTGCTGCCACTAACTTCTTGGAGCTACACATTAATATTCATTAGAAATCCCCCAAAACACGGATATCTGCAAGTGATTTTCAACCTGCAGACATGTGCTTTGGGGGATTTTCGACGTTATTCTTCTGGCTGCTCCAGGGTGTATAAGCTTCTTGGAGCCACGCATCCGTATCCGTTATATATCCCCCAAAACACGGATATCTGCAAGTGATCTTCAACCTGCAGACATGTGCTTTGGGGGATTTTTGACTTTATTTTCTTGACAACTCCAGAGTGTATAAGCTTCTTGGAGCCACGCATCCGTATCCGTTACATATCCCCCAAAGAATAGAATCCAGCAAGTAAATACCAGCACTCCCTGCAGGAGTTTGGGGGATTTTCGACTTTATTCTTCTGACCACTCCAGGGTGTATAAGCTTCTTGGAGCCACGCATCCGTATCCGTTACATATCCCCCAAAGCACAGAATCCAGCAAGCAAATACCAGCAGTTCCAGCAGGAGTTTGGGGGATTTTCGCCTTTATTTTCCTAGTAACCCCAGAGCAGGTAGGTTCCTAGAATGTCATACCGCCATACCGCCGTAATCTTCTGAACGCCCCAGGGCAGATAAGCTTAAAGATACCATCTTAAGAATATTTAAGAAGTAACACCCTACAAATTTAAGAATTACCCTTCATAATGATATCCAGTATAAGGAAAGGTGAGTCATTATGAGTAATCAAACCAGTACACAGACAACAAAAGAGGAAGCGAATCTAAGACACAGATATCAAACCATTGCGGGACATGCAGTACAGAGCCATTATCCGCAGCCAAGTACCTCCATTGTGGAGCTTTTAGAGCGAAGCTGTAGGAAGTATCCAGACAAATGTCTGGTGGCAGATCAGGGGGAACAGTATTCCTACCAGGAGATACTTGCTATGTCCAAGAAGGTGGGCTGTGGGATTGCATATCATACCAGCCCCAAGCAGCCGGTCGTATTGTTAATGGACAAAAGTGCACATATGCTGGCTGCAATGTTTGGCATTGTGTATGCAGGCTGCTTTTATATTCCTGTATCACTGCAGCAGCCCTCAGAGCGAATTGAGAAAATATTAACAACCTCAGAAGCATCCCTGGTTGTGTGTATGGAGGAAGACAGAGAGAAAATGGCTGACATTCCATTTGCTGGAGAGGTGGTGTCCTTTCAAGAGATGATGGAACAGCCGATAGAGGATGTGATGCTTCATCGCATTCGAAAGGAATGCAGCTGTGACGACCTGTTATATGTGATGTATACCTCAGGCTCTACCGGGGTGCCTAAGGGAGTGATGGTAAGTCACCGCTCCGTGGAGAACTTTATTGCACATTTTGTACAGCTGTTTCACATTACCAGTAAGGATATTATCGGCAATCAGGCACCATTTGATTTTGATGTATCTGTAAAGGATATTTATGGAGCCATTGCCAGCGGAGCTACCTTAAGCATTATTCCAAGAGACCTGTTTTCTATACCACCCAGGCTGGTGGATTATCTGTGCCAGCAGGAGATTACAACATTAATCTGGGCGGTGCCGGCCTTGTGTATCATTTCCTCAATGAAGGGATTTGATTATCGGATTCCCACCCATGTGAACAAGGTATTGTTTAGTGGACAGGCCATGCCGGTGGCACAGCTTAGAAAATGGCAGAAAGCATTGCCAGATGCAACCTACGTGAATCTGTATGGACCTACGGAAATTACCTGTAACTGTACATACCACATTGTAAGAGAGAATTACCAGGATGCCCAGAAACTGCCAATTGGGGAAGCATTTCCAGGAAGGCGCATTTATCTGCTGGACGAGAAGCTGCAACTGGTAACATTGCCGGGAGCACAGGGAGAAATATGCGTGGCAGGAGAATCTCTGGGGGAAGGCTATTATCATAATCCCCAGGAGACCCAGAATCGGTTTATCTCCATTACAGATCCTAAAAGGGGATCTGTTCGGGTATATCGAACAGGGGATTTGGCCAGCTTTGGTATAGATCGCAAGCTGTATTTTGCAGGACGGAAGGATTCCCAGATTAAGCGAATGGGACATCGTATTGAGCTGGAAGAAATAGAAAATGTATTAAATGGCATGCGGGTAGTTGAAAATAGCTGCTGTTGCTTCCATAAGGAGAAGAATGCAATCTATGCCTTTTACCAGGGCTCCGTGGAGAAGCGTGTATTAAAGCAAATGCTGAAAACAAAGCTTCCGGCTTATATGATGCCGAACAAGATGATTCAGATGGAACAGCTTCCTATGAACAAGAATGGCAAGCTGGATAAGACATATCTTAATGAACTCATGTATCAACGGGACAATAGAAGAAAACAGGAGTAAGTGACATGATAGAAGAACAATTCATACAGGAAATGTTACAAAAGAGTACTCCCTATTATCTCTTTGACCTGGATTTGTTCCGACAGGAGATTACAGAAGTAAGGCAGACACTGGATTCTAGAATCAGTCTATGCTATGCCATGAAGGCCAATCCCTTTCTGGTGCATAAGGCAGAGCCGATGGTGGAAGCAGTGGAGGTGTGTTCCTACGGAGAGTATCTGATTTGCAGGCAAATGAAGATTCCACCAGAGAAAATGGTAATATCCGGCGTTCTGAAAAAGCCGAAAGAACTGGAAGAAATTTTGGATATCTGCCAGGATAAGTCCGTATATACCATAGAATCTTTGCAGCAGTATGAAATCATCAGTAGATGGTGTAGCTATTCCCATCAATCAGTACGTGTGCTGCTTCGACTTACCAGCGGCAATCAGTTTGGCATGGATGAAGATACCATCCAACAGCTGATAGCACGGGAAAGTAAGAAAACAAGTGGTTTTAGACCGGTCATTTATGGCCTGCATTATTTTTCGGGAACACAGAAGCAAGAGGGGCGAACCATTAAGGAAATCCAGGCGTTAAGAAAATTTATAGAACAAGTTGAACGTACATACAACTACAGGATTTGCCATATGGAATTTGGCCCAGGTCTAAAGATAGACTATTTTCCAGATAAGAAGGTAACGGGGAGCTCCCAAGAGATGCTTCGGACCATCTCCCATGAATTGTGTAAATTTCCAAAGCATTGTGATATTACTATTGAAATGGGAAGAGGATTTGCAGCCACCTGTGGATATTATGTTACCCAGGTGCAGGATGTAAAGGAAAGTCAGGGCAGGCACTACGCTATCGTAGATGGGGGAATACATCAGCTGCAGTATGATGGACAGATTCGCGGAATGTATCAACCGGAAATCGTAAATCTTTCCACAGTGGCAGAAGATACAAAGGAAGTCTGGAATATATGCGGCTCCTTATGTACGGTAAATGATGTGCTGTGCCAGAACCGCCCAGGTCCGCTTCATATGGGAGACTATCTGGCATTTGCAAGAGCAGGGGCTTATGGAGTAACTGAGGGCATGGCATTATTTCTCAGTCATGAGCTTCCTGCCGTATATACCTGTGAAACAGGTGAGAAATGGACCTGTCTAAGAAAGCACCAGGAGACCTATTCCTGGAATTGCCAACAAGACATTAACTGGAACTAGAGGATTATCCTCTACCAAATAAAAAAGAAAGAGACGAGGTAATAAAAATGGACGAAATACTGGAAATCTTAAATGATATAGACGACGGAGTGGATTATAGAAATCAGGCACATCTCATAGATGACCATATTTTAGAATCACTGGCCATTATCACATTGGTATCTGAGTTAGAGGATGCATTTGATATCGAGATTGATGCAGCAAATATGGTTCCGGAGAACTTTAACAGTGTACAGGCTATGTGGAATATGGTACAGAGACTACAAGAGGAGAACTAGACGTGTCATATAATTCATCATTTTTTCTATTTCTATTTCTGCCGGCGGTTCTTATCTGTTATCAGCTGGCTCCGAAGCGGTATCGTGGCGTGGTGCTGATATTTTTCAGCTACCTGTTCTTCTGGTCCTTTAGTAACATGATGCTTGTGTATCTTATTGGTACCACCTTTCTGGTGCATCATATTACATTGTGGCTGAATGCATTGCGGTTAGAAGAGAGCCAGGCGGAGGATAAGGTACAGAAGAAAAAATGCAAAAGGGATCAAAAGCGGGTTCTTGTTGTTGGAATTGGAATTCTACTTGGTATCTTGGGTATTTTAAAATATCATAATTTCTTTATGAAAAATATAAGCCTTCTGGCAGCAGCATTTTCCCTACAGATGGATTATCATATGGTAAAATGGATGCTTCCTATTGGAATCTCCTTCTATACCTTAGAAGCCGTGGGATATATGGCAGATGCCTACTGGGGACGGATTCCCCAGGGAAGAAGCTTTCAGAAGACGGCACTGTTTTTAAGCTTCTTTCCCACCATAATGGAAGGACCAATTTGCAGATATAAGGATGTGGAAGCTACCATGTTTTCCTATGAGAATCTGGACTGGGACAACCTGACCTCAGGTGCACTTAGAATTTTGTGGGGATTATTTAAGAAAATGGTAATTGCAGACCGACTGGCCATTGCAGTAGCAACTGTCTTTGATTTCTATTTTAATTATTCCGGTTTTATAGTCCTTTTTGGTGCAGTATGTTATACCATGCAGCTGTATATGGAATTCTCCGGGGTAATGGACATTGTGATTGGCTGTGGCAGGATGTTTGGCATTGGGCTTCCGGAGAATTTTCGTCAGCCCTTCTTTGCCAGAACCGTTACAGATTTCTGGAGAAGATGGCACATTACGCTGGGAGTATGGTTTAAGGAATATATATTCTTCCCGGTTTCCCTGTCTCATGTGGTGAAGAAATGGAACAAATATGGCAAGAAGCATTTTGGTAAATTCATTACAGGACTGGTAACCAGCGGGATGGCACTTTTCCCGGTGTGGCTTAGCAATGGAATCTGGCATGGAGCTAAATGGAGCTATATCTTCTATGGCATGTATTATTTTACTTTGATTATACTGGGATTATTAGTGGAGCCTCTGCGAGACAAACTGGTAACAACGCTTCATTTAAATGTAAATGCATGGTACTATCGCATTCCTCAGACCTTGAAAATGCTTGTGATTATATTTACAGGAGAATTATTCTTCCGCAGCAATGGACTGCGTACAGGAATCTATATGTTTCTGAGTATTTTCCGTGATTTTCACATTTCTACACTATGGGATGGAACCTTGCTTACCCTGGGAATTGATGCCATGGACTATCTGGCAGCAGTGGTTGGCCTGGTCATTGTGTTCATTGTAGGCGTGCTTCGAGAGAAGCAGGTGGACATTATTGGAAATATGATGAAGCTGCGCCTTCCTGTTCGCTGGGCTATCTATTATGCCATGATTTTTGCTGTTTTAATTTTTGGAGCTTATGGAGATGGATATCAGCCCATCGATTTAATATATGCTGGATTTTAAGGAAGAATTGGCATAACAGGAGGAAATATAAGGAAATGAGAACAAAACGAGCGGTGGCTTTCGGGGCAGTTTTTGTAGTGCTTCTATTATTATTGTCCAAAGCGTCCAACGAGATTTATAAATTCTATGGAACAACACTGCCGGGAAAATATTTAAGTCTGGTAGAATTACAGAAGGAACCGGAGAATACCATAGATGCATTAACCATTGGAGATTCTTTAAGCTACACCTCCATTTCCCCCATGACACTGTGGCAGGAGGAGGGAATTGCCGGCTATGTATGTGGACAGCCGGGACAGCAGCTGTCTGAAAGCTATTATAATTTAAAGCAGATACTGGAGAGACAAAGTCCCAAGGTGCTTATGATTGAGACAAATATGCTCTTTCGAAAGCCCAAGGGAATTAGTAAAATTCAGGCAATTTTTAATGATATGGGGATGTATTATTTCTCCCTAATACGTTATCATAATATGTGGAAGAATATGGTGAATCGAAAAAGCCCTGACATGATGTATTTTAAGGGATACTATATTCGAGATCAGGTGGCCGGCTATGATGGCGGAGCCTATATGAGAGAGACGGATAAACGTAAGGAATTGTCTCCATATACCTTAGAATATATGGATAAAATCATAGAGCTATGCAGGGAAAAAAACATACAGATTCTGTTATATAGTGCTCCTTCCCCTAAGAATTACACATATCGAAAACATAATGCACTGACCGCATATGCTAAGGAGCAGGGCATTTCTTATCTGGACATGAACCTGTTATCACAGCAGATTCCCATTGACTGGGCAAGGGAAACGGTGGACCGGGGAGATCACCTGAACATAGCAGGCACTAAGAAGGTGTCCGAATATATGGCTGGATATTTAAAGGAACAGTATGAACTGACAGATCATCGCCAGGAGGTGGAATATGCTTCCTGGAATAAGCTGCAGGAGAAATATGTCAGTATGATTCATGAGAAGGTTGGAGCAATTGAACATGTGGGAGGATGAGACAATGAGTCTGGCAAATGTATTAATCATTGAAGATGACAGGGATATCCGAGAAGGGGTAAGGATTCTTCTGGAGGGGGAGGATTATTCCGTAGAAGAGGCAGAAAATGGAGCCGTAGGACTTCAGATGCTTCAGGAGGATACGGACCTGGTGATTCTTGATGTAATGATGCCGGGGATGAATGGATTAAAGACATGTGAGGAAATTCGAAAGATTTCCTTTGTTCCAGTGTTATTTCTTACTGCCAGGGCACAGGAGTCAGATAAGCTGATAGGACTTATGGCAGGAGGGGATGATTATCTTGCCAAGCCCTTTTCATATTCTGAACTGTTAGGCAGGGTGAAGGCATTACTGCGCCGCTACCAGCTATATCAGGGAAAAGGTATTTGCTGCCAGAAGAATCGCAGTATTCAAAGGGCCGGTATTCAGATTAGCTTAGATTGTAACGAGGTATGCAGTAAAGGGGTTCCCATTGATTTATCTGAACTGGAATATCGGATTTTACTTCTTTTGATGCAAAATCCCGGGAAGATATTCTCTGCCCAGAACATTTACGAAAGTGTATGGGATGAACCTTATTTCTATAACTGCAATGGAACTGTTATGGTGCATATCCGTAAGCTTCGGGTGAAGGTGGAGGAAGACCCACAGAATCCCAAGCACATTGTGACCGTATGGGGAAAGGGATACCGATTTGAAAGCTTTGAAGAATAGAAAAATATCCATTTACCTGGAATTATCTGTTATTATGATTTTTGCATTTCTTGTGTCAGCATTATTGTATACTGGATTAAACAGGTACGGAGAACAGAGAATTGATGATTATTTTTCCAGTACAGATTTCATTGATAAGAAAAATGCCAAGGTGGTAAACAATCTCCAGAAATATATTACAGAGCATGATTTAAGTAGTGGGGACAGTGAGGCTTTGGACAAGTGGATGAAGGATTCTGATGTGACCCTAATGGAGGTGTTTCTTGGAGATAATCTGATGTATAATTCTTCTAACTACAAGGAAGGAGAGTATTCGGTTCTTCGGGATTACTATAGCTGGGGTTCCACGGTGCAGGTTACCTTTGCAGATGGCAAGGCCGATGTGTACATCCAGGGCTTTCGTACCTATCGATATTATGAGGGAGCTCTTATTGCGGAGCTGGTACTAAGCTCCATTGTCTTTCTTACCATTGTAATTTTCGGAATTCATCAAAGAATGAAGTATATAAAGTTGCTTAGCAGAGAAATACGTGCGGTAGAGGTGGGAGAGCTGGAGCATCCCTTTACCATAAGAGGAAGGGATGAATTGACAGAGCTTGCAGGAGGACTGGAGGAGATGAGAAAGTCCTTCCATGACCAGTTAAGGCAGGAGGCATATTTAACCCAGACCCATCAGCAGCTGGTAACAGAAATGTCTCATGATATCCGTACACCCCTTACCTCCCTTCTAATCTATACGGAAATTCTAGAGAAGCATAAATATAAGGATGAGCAGCAAAGAGATGAATATTTAAGTATTATTGATAAAAAAGCGAAACAGATTAAGACCATATCGGATAATCTCTTTGAGTATGCCATGGTAACCAGCAAGACCCAGGTGGAGCTAGAACCACCTCAGCCATTTAAAAATGTGTTCTATGATGCATTGTCTGAGATGGGAACTTTCCTGGAAATGAATGGATATACCGTAGAATGGAAGTTGGAATGGGAAGAGGATTGCAGAATTTGCATCCATACGGATTATATTCTGCGGATTTTAGATAATCTTACCTCTAATATTGTAAAATATGCCAGTAAGGATGTACCGGTGAAGATCTATACAGAAAAATCCCGTTACTACGCAGGTCTGGCTTTTGAAAATAAGAAGCTTTCCCATACAGAGAAGGCTGACAGCTCTAAAATAGGTCTTATGAGTGTCAGCAATATGATGGAAAGCATGCATGCCCAAAGCCGTGTGGAAGACATGTCAGACACCTATCTGGTGCGGCTGCTTTTCGAGAAATATCAGGAAGCTTAAGCTGTATGATTTACCGCATCTAAGAAAGCTGTAAATATTTTCTGCTGCTTGGCATCCCGTGGACTCATGTGCTCCGGATGCCATTGTACGCCAATACAGAAGGGATGGTCAGTCAACTGAATCCCCTCCACAAAGCCATCCGGACTGGTGGCGGTAACCAGTAGGTTGTCACCTACCTGATTCACTGCCTGATGATGGATGCTGTTTACTAAGAGCTGTTCTGTTTGTACAATATTATAAAGTATGGAATCTCTGGTGATGGTTACCGGATGAACGCCATGCTTACGACCTAGAAAGTCAGAATGCTTACAGCGTTGCTGCTCTTTAATGTCCTGATATAAGGTGCCGCCCAGCCCAATATTTAACAGTTGCATTCCGCGACACACAGCAAGAATTGGCTTACCAGTGGCAAGAAATGCTTTCAAAATTGCCGGTTCACATCCATCTCGCAGAGGATTGGTCTTGCCGCAGGCATCTGACATGGTCTGATGGTATAATGTGGGGTCGATATCCGGACCGCCAGGCATTAGAAGACCATCACATTCTAAGGTTTGCTTCACGGCCTTGGCAGGGTCTTCTAATGGAATCCACTTCACCCTTCCGCCAGCCAACTCCACATTCTTTTGAAATTTTCCACTCATATATTTACGAAATAAATCGGTTCCCATTTCCGGGATTGCAATCACAGCCATATTTTCTCCTTCTAAATCCATATGAAATACTGTAGCAAAAAGGTTTGACAGTGTCAAATGCCAATGCTATCATGAGAGGGAACAGGAAGCACATAAGAACTAATTTTGAGACAATGGTGTCGCACCTTGTCTTTTTTTACTATATAGGAGGAAGTGCAGTATGAAATACGACTTTAGCAGTATCCCAGATCGCTCCAAGGATGGTTCCAGTAAGTGGGACTAGGCAAGAAATTCATCTGTCCAGCAGGTGCCATTATCTGTGGCAGATATGGAATTTGAAACGGCTCCGGAGATTAAGGAAGCCTTAAAGAAGCTGGTGGATGAAACAGTACTAGGGTATACCCATCCAACCCCAGGGTATTATCAGGCATTAACAGACTGGATGAAACGCCGACATGATTTCCCTATAAAGCAGGAATGGGTAGTGAATACGCCAGGTGTGGTATATGCTTTGGGCATGTTGATAGATGCATCCACGAAGCCGGCAGATAATGTGATTGTACTGACTCCGGTGTATTATCCCTTTGATATGGCGGTGATAGCCAAAGGCAGACATATTGTATATAGTCCCTTGGTTATCCGTAACGGCCGGTATGAAATTGACTACGAGGATTTAGAGAAGAAGGCAAAATCTGAGAAGACCAAGGCATTGCTGTTTTGCAATCCTCACAATCCCGTGGGAAGAGTATGGGAGCCCCAGGAGCTGGCACAGGTAGGAGAAATCTGCTGTAAGAATAATGTATTTATTATTGATGATGAGATTCATCACGACCTGATTATGCCAGGATATCACCATACGGTAATGGCTAATATCAGTGATGAAATTCATGAAAATATTGCAGTATGTACTGCACCTAGCAAAACCTTTAACCTGGCAGGCGTGCAGTGCTCTAATATTATTATTCCCAATGAAAGTGTGCGGGCAAGAGCGAAAGCCTATAATATGATGCAGATGCAGTCGGGCATGAATATTTTCGCCCATAGAGCCTGCGAAGCCGCCTACAGCCAGGGAGAACCCTGGTTAGAGGAGCTGTTAACAGTAATTGCTGATAACGCCAGGTATGTAGAGGAATATATGGCACAGCATTGGCCGCAGATTAAGGTATATCCATTGGAGGGCACCTACCTGCAATGGCTGGATATGCGAGGACTTGAGATGAATCATCGAGAGCTGAAGCAGATGTTGGAGGAAGCCGGAATTTATCTGGACAACGGGGAAATATTCGGACATCAGGGACGGGGCTTTGAACGGATAAATCTGGCTTGTGCCCGCAGTACATTGGAAGTAACTATGGATAGGTTTACGGCAGCAGTTGAGAAGGTGCAGCAGGAGCAAAAGGAACATGGCAAGCCTTATCACAAGAACTTAGCTTGCGGCGATATATTAGAACATTTTCAATATGATTCCTGTCATGGGACAGGCATAGACTTAAAGCAGAATATTACAAGACCTACTCTAATAGTATTCTCCAGATTCTACGACTGTCCGGTGACGCAGCTCACATTGAAGATGATGAAGGGAATGCAGCCTCTGCTTTCTTCCCTTGGCTATGATATGAAATTTGTTATGCAAACCAAGGTGGAGCAGCTGGCACCACACCAGAAGGACTATCCCTTTGAACTGATTGGAGACCCTTATGGCAGGCTGTATGATAATTACAATATCTTCGAAGCAGATACCATGGTACAGATGCTGGCAGGGGATAAATTATTTGAGACCTATCTTGGTAAAAATGTAGGAAAGATTCTGTATTCGCCCCTGGTGGATATGATTGGCGGAGCATTGGATGCAAAACCACAGGAAGAGGAAAAGGAAGTCCAGCCAAGAGGAAACCAGATGTCAGCCTTTGTTCTGGTGTATCCTAATATGAAGGTTCGAAATGCTTATTATTCCAAAACCATTGGAGATATTCCTAACATTATGATGTTTCTTAAGGGGAAGAATCGTCGTAAATAAAAGAAAATAAAAATATACATAACGGGAGGAACGTATGACACAAACAACACAAGACAAACAAAAAAAGCTGGGAGTTGCAGAGCTGATGTGCTATGGCATAGGCAACTGTATTGGCTCCGGCATCTTCGTATCTATGGGAAGCGGCATTGGATTTACCGGAAGGTCTATTCCTATTGCACTGGTGGTTGCCAGTATTGTAGTATTTTTTGCATATGCATATAAGACCTTAATTTCTGGAATGTTCGCCCTTCCAGGAGGAAATTACAGTCAGGCAGCATTACTGCAGCCGCCGATTTTAGTAGGAGTATCTGCACTATCCAATATTTTCTCCAGCTTGTCCTTTGCTATGTATGGTATTGCTGTAGTGGAATATGCAGCCACCGTATTTCCGGGGCTGTTACCGTATAAGACGGTGATTGCTATTGGAATTATTACCCTGTTCTTTTTGACCACCCTGTTGGGAGGTAAATTTATGGGAAGATTCAATATGATTATGGTAGTAGTCTTGATGATTGCCCTTCTGGTGTATATTATTGTAGGCCTGCCTCAGGTTGATGTGGCAGCTATTTCTCCAGGAAATGAAGGCTACTTCTCTGGAGGTGTGGTTGGTTTCTTCATGGCTGTGGCGATGATGAGCTTTGCCTGTCAGGGTGCAACCATGCCAATTGCTATGACTGCAGATGCAAGAGAACCGAAGAGAACGCTTCCCAAAGCAATTATTCTGGCATCTCTGGTGGTTATGGTAGTATATGTAATTATTGGTATTGTAAGCTCAGGAGTACTTCCAGTGGAAGAGGTTGCTAATCGCAACCTGGGGGTTGTAGCTAAGGAAATCTTCCCTTATGGCGTCTTTGTGATATTTATTATTGGTGGAGCCTGCTTCGCCATTGCCACCTCCTTATATGGAACCATTGCAGGGGTACAGCACCCTATGCTGGTTACTATCGAAGATGGCTGGCTGCCAGCATTTCTTGGTAAGAAAACCAAGAAGGGCTACCCATGGGTTATGATGCTGACCTTATACCTGATTGCCATTATTCCAATCTTTGTGGATATGGGATTGCAGACATTGATTTCCCTGATTATGATTCCGGTTATGATTCTTAATCTGATTAATAATGTGTTGATGTTCTCTTTTGTGAAGAAGTATTCCAGAGCCTGGGAGAAGAGCTTCTTCCATATGCCCAAGTGGGCGTTTAACCTTACCATTATATTTGCCATCCTTTGTGATGCATTAATCAGTATTGCTTTATTTACCACCTTAAAGAAGGGTGACCAATATATCATTCTTGCAATGATTGTTGGATTGTTTGGCTATAGCTTCTATCGTCTCAAGGCAGGCAAGGTCAATCTGCATGATATTGAGCGTGCCAGACGAGAGGCAGAGGAGGAAGCCGCCAGAAGTCTGGAAGAGTCCTTGTAATAAAAAGCCGGTAGAGAAAAATCTGCCGGCTTTCTCTATGCAAATCTTTTGGAAGTGTTATAATATAAAATATGTAATTTATTAGGGGGAAAGGCATAACTGCCTTACCATAGCTTGAACAATGACAGGAGGGTTTTACAAGTATGAAAGCAAACACCATTGTATTACACGAAGACAGAAATGTGACACTGACTACCTATTTACAGGAGGTAGGAGGAGAATTCCGTAATGTTAGTAAGAGACCGGCCATTCTGATACTGCCAGGGGGCGGTTATCAGTTTTGCTCTGACAGAGAGGCAGATCCCATTGCCATGCCATATCTAAAGGCAGGCTACCAGGTATTTATCCTTCGTTATTCCGTAGGGGCAGATGCTACATGGCCAACCCCATTAGAGGATTATGAGGAAGCAATGACGATGATTCGTTCCAACGCAGAGCAGTGGCATGTGTATGAGGATAAGATAGCTGTGATTGGCTTCTCTGCAGGTGGACACTTAGCAGGAGCAGCTGCTGCTATGTCCAAGAATCGCCCCAATGCAGCAATCCTAGGATATGCAGTAGTAAGTGCAGATGTGAAAGGCTGCTCAAAAACAGCACCGGATGTGATTCCTTATGTGGATAAGGATACCTGTCCCTGCTTTATCTTCGCTACCAGAACCGATAGTGTGGTTCCTATTATGAATTCCGTTAAGATGATGGAAGCTCTTACCAATGCAGATGTATCTTATGAAAGCCATATCTATGCCTATGGTCCTCATGGCTTTGCAACTGGAGACCACAGTGTGCAGCATATGGATACGGTAATCTGTGAACGGGTACCTAACTGGGTAGGTGACAGCATTGGCTGGCTGAGAGATATGTTTGGAGATTTTGGTGACGGATGCATGACCACACCTGTGTGCAAACCTCACGTATCTGGCGATACCGATGCATTCTTATCTATCGACTGTACCATGGGAAGAATTATGGGCAATCCCCAGGCAGCTCCTATTGTAGGACAGATGATGGGGCAGATGCAGTCTATGATGGGACAGGATACAGATGATAAGTCCAGACAGATGGCCGAGAATTCCGACATGGCAGCCATGGTACAGAATATGAAGCTAAGAGATATTCTAGGCTTTGCCAATGTAGGTCAGGACGTATTAGACGGGCTGGATGAACAGTTAAGTAAGATTCCAAATATTTAAGTTGATTGCATTCCTAAATAAGTCAATGATAAGGCAAGCTATCCCGATGGATTGGGATAGCTTGTTTGCTTTTGGATAGCACACAAGCCTTTTTACTACCTATTTTTTACTACCTATTAGGGAAGTGCCAAGGGCAAGTACAAGAAGAAATCAATCATATTGCCCTTTTTCAGTAGATAATCAGCGTAAAAAATGATGAAAAGGGCAAGGAAGAAGAATTTTTATCTACTTGCCCTATATATTCGTCAAATTAGGGCAAGTAGATGGAAAATAGCCTCTGGTTAGATAATGCGTCAGTGAAATTGTGATTTCTAGCAGAGATTAAGTTATTAGTTGCAGTTAAATTTATTTGGTTGGCATATATGTATTTAGATATTCTTCAGTCTTTTCCATATATTCAAGATATTTGTCGTTGTCGTTTTGTAGACCATGTCCGGAATGTTCGCAAACAATGTATTCATGTGGAATATTATGTTCTGATAGAGCAGCGTCAAGCCGCTTTGATGCCATAAAAGCCTGCATTCGATCCCAGGAACCATATGCAGATACGGTTGGTACACTTTGATCAGTAATCCATTCGATTGCGGATATATCCTTCATTTTATCTAAATAATTGTCAGAAGTAATCATTTCAGAGGTGATTTTGGTACCTGACATTGCAGAAAAAATAGCAGCGATACCACTGATATCAGAATCATTAAGACTAAGGGGTTCATTCGGATTTTGACCTATATTAACCCAGTCTTCCGCATAAAAGCAGGAAGGACCGACTGCTTCAAATACCATTTTTACAGGTACTGGAGATGTGTCTGCATCACGATAGGCATAAAGTAATGCCAAACAGCCACCTGCTGAACCACCAGATATTGCCATTTGGTCAATATTGTATCCAAGT
>CAZYYO010000006.1:0-57933 GCA_964650965.1 uncultured Lachnospiraceae bacterium
ATAACAACAGTACCTTATCAAATCCTGTCATAAATACCAGACCAATCTGCATGGTGAACATCATTACAATAATCGGCAGAATGCTTGGTAAGGTAATGTTCCATAATCTCTGCCAACGGCTTGCACCGTCAATACATGCGGCTTCATACAGATTCTGATCAATACCTGCAATGGTTGCAATATAGATAATAGCTCCATATCCTGCTCCCTGCCAGATACCAAGGAAGCAGTTAATAAACCAGAATACCGGACTGTTTACAGCCAGCCAGTTCTGCTTCGGTGCTCCAAAGAGACTTAAGAACTGGGTAATTGCTCCTGTGTCCTTTAAGAACTCACTTGCCAGGGCACAGCATACAACTGCGGATACAAAGTATGGCATGTAGGTAATAGTCTGAACCGTTCTGGAGAAGCGGTGGTTTCTTAACTGTCCAATCAAAAGACCTAAGATAACCGGTGCAATAAAGCCCAGGGTCAGATTTAAAAGTGCCATAAATACCGTGTTTCGAAATGCAAATGGGAACTGGGTTCCACTAAACAGCTTAACGAATTTTCCAAGACCTACCCAGGGACTTCCGAAGATTCCCAAAGATACCTTATAGTCCTCAAATGCCATCAAAATACCAAACATTGGGGCATAGTTGAAAATCAGGAGATAAATCAATGGAATTAAGAAGATCACATACAGTGGCCAGTTCTTCTTAAAATCATAGCTCCAGGTTTTCTTAGGATTATAAGGGACGGTAGCTGCTTTTGTTGTTGCTTTTGCTTTTGTCATTTTATGATATCCTCCCTTTTCATTACGTTATTCATTCTTATAAAGCCCTCTTCTTTGTAAGAACTCAAACTTGTAACCTCTTACATGAATATATCACAATCTCATTTTTATTTATTGTACTTTTCAGTTCGCGATTGTACATTTAAATTTATGCAATATACACACGTAATTTGTTAATATGATTATAACTGTATTTGCCATAACATTATTATCATGTTTTTTACTTTTTCATAATGTAATTGACATATTTGTTGTATTTTTCTAAATGTTAGGCAAAAAAGAAGGGGCGACACCAGTCTGTACTACTGTGACTGGTATCATCGCCCTCCCTTTTCATTTCATCTAATTGGTAGAACCTGCTTTATCCAAATATTTCTGGAAAATCTTAATCACTTCCGTACCATCAATTGCCTTGTAGCCCTTTTCATAATCTTCCCAGCTCATTTTTCCTTGTATCACACCTGGAAGATTCTGTGCAATATAGTCTGTCATCTGAGTATTGAATTCACCATAGGTGGATGTTTCCTTACTGTTAAACAGCTTGGTATAATCACTGACAGAACCTGTATTCTTATAAGCAGACCATTTTTCAAAGGATTCCTTTACTACCTTGGCATTTCCTGTATCTAAAACAGTAGTATCCGTATTTCCCGGCATTAAGGCCGTTGCCATTCTTTTAGCTGTTAAAGCTCCACACAATTGTGCTGATCCTGCCACGGTATTGGTGTATACCCTTCTTCCCTGCTCATCCGTAGATGCGGTATAAGCACTGCTTAAGTTGTTTTCTGCAAGAAGATCCGGGTCTAGCTCTACTGACTTGTACTGCTCAGGAGATAAACCAATCTGCATGGTTACTCCGCCTTCTTCACTATAGGTCCAATCCAGGAAGGTAAATAATGCCTCCAAATCCTTGTCCTCTGCTTTGGTAGTAATACCTGTGGCAGTAGATATATTGCTTTCCTGGAACATGGTATCCGGCTCTTGATACATCTGATCTGCTGACCCATACACATCATTGATTGGAAGAGAGCAGCCCATAACATAGTAATCCTTGGCATCCTCCGGGTCTGCACAGGTAGCCCGAAGTGCTGAGCCCAATACACTGGAATATCCACACCACAAGCCTGTCTTACCCTGGTTGACACCTACACTGTTAATATCATAGAAGATATCACTTCTGGTGCTAAACGCCTGATCTAACCAGCCCTTCTCATACCAGTTTTCCATTGCCTCTACATAGGTTTTGAAATTCTCACTGGTTCCATCATTGGTAACGGTACCATCCTTGTTGTAAATATTTCCATTACCTCCTCCAAAGGAAGATACCAAATCTCCTGTCTGTAATGCTCCGGCATATGTAATTGTGGTACAATATGCATTACTGTCCTCAGTCCAGCCTCTTGCTTCAATGGCTTTGGTAAATGCTTCAAACATCCATTCCCAGTCACTGATGGTAAGTGGGTCACTGGTTCCACTGGGGAAGATTACATTATCTGTATAATCGTTATCCGGGTCTGCTCCTTCACTGGAGGTAAAGCTGGTAACGGTATTCTTCTTCCAGCCATCCAGATTTCCAGTGGACTGTGCTTTGGATAATGGTGTCACCTGTGGGTGTCCATTTTCCTTAACATAAGCACTGTCCCAATCCCATACATATTCTGTAGGTGTTGCATATTTTACAATCCAGTCTCTTCGATAACAGCTGCCTTCCCAAGGCTCTGCCATTCCTGCACGAAGTCCATACAGTGCATAATAATGTGACTTACCTTCTTCATCCTCAACCGTTACAAATGGCTTTACCTCTGGATGTGCTTCAATGTAGCTTCTATAATTAGGCATATATTTCTCTACATATTCTGTAATATCCATTAACACACCATTTTCATAAAGTGTCTCTGCATTATCCGGTGATACTGCAATATCAATAATCTCCGGATACTCGCCTGTACCAATCATAGTATTGAAGTTATCCTGTTCCGAACCGGTAACCGGTGTAATAAAGGAGAAGTTCAGCTTGGTTCCTGTCTCCTTATCTCCAATGCCACCATTCTCGGTATCCCAATACTGCTGGTTAATAAACTGTACTGTTGGATTCTCTTCATAGCTGCTATAGAAACGTCCCTGGGAATCATCTGTAAAAATCCACCACTGAAAATCATCCTTTCCACCTGCGGATTTCTTAGAGCCACAGCCTGCCAGACCGCTTACTGCAAGGGCTGCAATACACCCCAATGCAACAGCTTTTTTCATCCATCTTCCTTTCATAGTAGTCCCTCCTCATTTAATGAAATTGTTTGTTATAACTTGTATTATAGATACCTCCGTTCTTTTCAAATATCAGAACGCAAATACATTTATCATATTTCTAATATCTTTTTCATTTCTTATTTGATATAATATGATTTTAAAATCAGTGAAGGAGTCGTCGCGTCTCCACCCAGCTTCAGCACATTAGAAAGGACATGTTTTATGAGAATCGAACCAATCTGTAATTACATTGCAGAGCAGTTACATGCCTGTATCTTCTTATATAATGAGAAACAGGATTTACTGCGTGCTTACCGAAACCAGAAATATAACAGAGAATTATTCGCACACAGTCCCTCTTTGTTACAACATCTGTTAAGTCAAAGTCCAGGCAGCATGCCCCGGTTTACCCTGGTAAATCATCTGATTTATTATGTTCACTTTCAGACCTGTGATGGCACCTATGTCATTGGTCCCATGCACCTGGCTTATGAAGACGTAGGGGAGACCTATGCCAAGCACACATATACTGTCAGCGAATTACAGGAAATGGATATTTCAAAAATTCCTGTATCTTATCCAGCTTTTGCACTGGAATTATGTCTCATTCTTTTTAACAGCTATCATGAAAAGGATTTGACGGCCTCTAGCTGTATCCATGATAATTTTAATTCCTCTGCACTGTTCGATAAGGTAAATAAACAGGCGGTAGACGAAATCTTCTCTACCAGGGAGAACAGCAAAACTCATAATTCTTATGAGCAGGAGGTTCGCCTGCTCCACTGTATCGAGACAGGAAATCTAGTTCAGCTAGATGAAATACTGGCAGAAGATTCTTCTGGTCATCTTGGCACCACCTCCAAGGACCCGGTGCGAAATGGCAAAAACCTGTGCATTTATAACATCTGCGTCTGCGGTCGGGCGGCCATCCGGGGCGGCATCACCTCTGAGTATGCTTATTCTCTGATTGATTCCTACTGTCAGCAGGTGGAAGAGATGAAGGATACTGTACTGCTTGGTCCTCTGGTGGATCAATCCACCCATCATTTTGCCCAGCTGGTTGCAGACCTGAAGAAACAACAGGAGCAAATGAAGGGGGTTGCAAATCCTCTGGTGCACCAGTGCAAAGCATATATCTTCCAGCATCTCCATGATAAGCTGACGGTAACGGAAATTGCTGAGGATCTTCATGTACACCCTAACTATCTTAGCTCCCTGTTCCATGAGCAGGAGGGCATGTCCCTGTATCAATATATTCAACAGCAGAAAATTGATTTGGTGAAGAATCTTCTTACCTATTCCAATTATTCCTATATTGATATTGCAAACTATTTAGGCTACACCTCCCAAAGTCACCTGGGCAGTAAATTTAAAGCAGCCACGCAAATGACCTTAAAACAGTATCGGGACACCTATAAAAAAGAAGAATTCATTGATCATTAGGTCAATGAATTCTTCTTTTTCTATATTCCTATATACTTCTTACCGTAACCTGAAGTTGTTTTTCCTCCGTTACACGTACTGCTGCCAACGCTCTTCCATATCTGCTGGGATATCTTCCAGACAGGAATTCCGCCTGGGTTCTAGGCTGAGCAGAGCCAAATCCTAACAGCTCTCCCCCGGTCACCTGAATCTCCAGCATCTCATCCTGATTACATTCTACCGTTTGGTTATCATCCCTTAGGGAAATGTTGTAGAAACGGACCTTCTTAGAGGATACCACAGCTTCTTCTTCCACTTTCCAATGAAGATTTCCTGTGGCAGAAACCAGTTGATCCCGTCCACATTCCTGCTTGCTATCATCATAAGCTACCGCCAACAAGGTTCCTTCTTCATATGGCAACGTAAAGACCGCTCTCATATCCGTCACCTCGTTGCTTGCAACTAACTCATCATTTACATACAGCTCCACCTGACTTCCCGGAGTATACACTTCCACGGTAGCCAATTTACCCTGGCAGCCCTGCCAGCTCCAGCTGGGCATTGCATTGGTGCCTCTCCAGGATCCTCTTGCCATATCCTCCCAGGCATGCATAGGAGGACGAACTGCCAGCGAGGTAGCCCCCTTCCAGACTGCTTTTGTCCACAAGGCTTCCCCTGTTGGGTCTCCAATCAAATCGAAGGCTCCTACATCTGCCAACTTCCATGGATAAGGCTTATCGAATTCCAGTGCATCCTCTTCTGCAGACCAGGTGCCAATTCCACATTCCCCAATATAATCCCATGCCGTCCACATAAAATCTCCAATGACATAAGGACAGTCCTCCATGGTCTTCCAGGTAGAAGCCAGGTCATGGGGAAATGTTTCCGAGCCAACAGAAATACGGTTGGGGTGCTCTGTTGCATCCATGGGATATCTGGGAGCAGCATAGTTATAGCCTGCAATATCTACTGCATCTAAGATAGGGGCAGATAAAGCATCTACTTCCGGCTTACAGGAAGCAAGGGGCAGGTTACTGTTTCTGGACACGGTTTCATTAAATACCGTAGAATTTACTGCCGCTGGCTGTACCTTTGGTGCATCATCCACATGATCAAATAACCCAATACCCATGGCAGACATAGCAAGCAAAGCCATATTTAAACCAATGGTAGTAGGACGGCTATTGTCCAGGCGATGGAATTCTTCTATAATCTCTTTTCCCTGGATAACCCCTTGTTCCTGATAAGGTTCTGTCACTTCATTTCCAATAGAATACATAATGACACTGGGGTGAGAATAGTCCCGATCCACCACTGCAGCAACATCCTGCTTCCAGTTATCTAAAAATTCTGTACCATAATCGTATTTATTCTTTCTCTGATACCACATATCCCACATTTCATCCATAACATAGATACCCAGACGGTCGCAAAGCTCTAATAGCTCTGTGGAAGCAGGGCAATGGGCACAACGAATGGCATTAAATCCAGCATCCTTCATAATACGAAGTCTACGTTCCTCTGCCTCTGAAATGGAGCATGCTCCAAGAATTCCATTATCATGATGCAGACACCCACCACGAAGCAGGGTTCGCTTATCATTGACATAGAATCCCGTAGTATCATAGTGTAGGCTGCGAATGCCAAAGCTTTCACTGGTCTCATCCTCTATTTGTCCCTGATTACAAAGCTGTACGCGGCACTGATATAACTGTGGCTCTTCATCGCTCCATAATCTGGCATTCTCAATCTCAAGCTGAACACTGCCCATAGACTGTCCATCCTGGTGCAGCACATCTGTAATCATAGTCTGGCATTGTAATGTGTTATCCCGGTAAATCTCAACCTTCAATTCTTCTGCAACGCCTGCACATGCTACATCAATCTGGATAATAGCAGGATCAATCTGCAGCGTCTTCACGCGAACTCCCTGAGGCATAATATGGTTCATACTTCCTGTCCACAGCTGCACACTGCGATAAATACCAGACCCGGTGTACCAGCGACTGTTGGGCTGATTGCTGTTATCTGCTTCCACTCGAACAACATTCACTCCCTCAACCAGCTTTCCAGTAGCATCCGCGAAAAAAGGCAGATACCCATAGTTCTGGCTAGAAACCAATACGTCATTTACATACACCTGACTCTTATTATAGATACCATCAAAGTGAATCATAAATGCTTTATTCATTTCCTCTTTAGAAACATCAAAAGACTTGGTATAGGTATAATGACCACCCGAATAATGGGCTCCACTATTCCCAGAAGGAGCCTGCACATCTCTCCCTGTCTCCTGCATGGCATCATGAGGCAATGTAATCTTCCTGCACTCCCCATTTCCTTCTATTAAATTCCATCCGTCATTCCATCTAATCTTTTTCATTTCAACCTCCACCTGTTAATCTTTTCCACGAATTAGTCTTTTTCACGAACTAATCTTTACGCGTGTATTTCTTGCCAGCGAGTACCGTCCGCAGGGTTAGCAGATGTACCATGCCGTTGCGATGCGGGTAGCCTATAGCAAGAAATTAGCAATTCTTAGCATTCCCCACCCACCAGCAATTCGCAGACACGATGTCTGCGAAAGGCTTAACTGAGCCATGGATGGCGAATTTAAGCCGCTTGCGTCAAACGCAAAAACACATAGCTCCCAGTTCTCCCCCATATCATAAGGGAAATCCAGGAGCTATTCATATCACATTATTAAGATAACTTTCAAAAATCAAAGAAGTTCATTCTTCTCAATTACCTGTGCATACCAGTATGCAGAATCCTTCAGCGTACGCTTCTGCGTCACATAATCCACATAAATCAGGCCAAACCGCTTATCATACCCTTCTGCCCACTCATAATTATCCATAATCGACCAATACATGTATCCGATTACCGGTACCCCTTCCTGAATTGCCTGCTGTAAGCCATTCAGGTAGCCTCTTAGATATTCGATACGCTGTGGGTCATGCACCTTTCCATCGCTCATAACAAAATCCAGATTTGCCATGCCATTTTCTGTAATCAGAATTGGCAGATGATAACGGTCGTAGAAGATTTTTGCCGCCCAACGAAGTGCGTCCGGCGTAATATTCCATCCCATGGCTGTTCGTGGCATGCCAGGTGTTACATCCGGATTTATTCTATTATTGTCCTCAAAATTGCTGTTCTGATAGCAGTTAAATCCGAAGAAATCCAAAGGTTGATGAATCACCTGCAAATCTTCTTCTGAAATTGCTCCGGCAAGAGACATGGGAACCGTTCCTAGAATCATAGGATCTGCCCAGAAATTCACGTCACCAAAAGCACCTCTTTCTGGGAAAGTTCTTTCCTTAGCCTCTTGTATATCCTCTGGGCTTTCACTTCTTGGACTATACAAGGTTCCATTTAATGCCATACCAATCTGTGGTTTCTTAATTGCATTTGCTCGAATTGCCATTACTGCCTTACCATGAGCCAGCAATACATTACGACTTAAGGTTCCCAGCTGCTTCATCATCTGCTCCATGGCTTTGGGATCATTCATATCCATAAGTGCTGCCTCAAAAGGTGCATGCATTCCCACAATATAACCCAGGCCAATAAAACAGCACGGCTCATTGATTGTCATCCAATAGGACACCTTAGAAGACAATGCATCCACAACAATTTTGGTATATTCCTCAAAGTAATCGCTGATTTTATCACAGTTCCATCCGCCCATCTCATGTAACCACATAGGAAGATTCCAGTGAAACAGGGTTACCATAGGTTCAATTCCTGCATCAAGTAATTCCTGCACCAGGTTCTGATAAAATTCGATTCCCTGTTGATTCACAACTCCTTCTTTGGGCATAATCCTTGGCCAGCTGACAGAAAATCGATATGCCTTCAGCCCCATCTGCTTCATTAAGGCTACATCTTCCTTATATCTATGATAGTGATCACATGCCACATTACCATTTTCTCCATGCTTTACATGCCCTTCACAAAGAGCATCCCAGATACCAGGTCCCTTACCATCTTCGTCATATGCTCCCTCTACTTGATGTGCTGCGCTGGCTGCTCCCCACATAAAATTCTCTGGAAATCCCATATTGATTATCCTCCTATAAAATGATTTATATTTCTGTTGCTTCCTATAATACCTTTCATCCTAAGATAAAAATATCATATTTCTAATGATTTATATCAAGTATCCGACCAAACGTATTACTGAAACAAATCCAACTGTTGATATCCCTTATTCTCCGGAAATTCCTGTAGATAATGGAATATTTCATTGGTATGATACATGATATGATGTTTTCTGCAGGTATCCTGGAAAATATTCATTAATTCTTCCTGACGGTCACTGGGGAGTTGGTAGGCATATCCGTATTTCTTCTGGTATTGTTCCTTCATTCCTGGGAAATATTTATCTAATGCCTGATAGAAATACGCTCTGTTTCCCTCCCGCAAAGTCAGTCCCATACCAAAGCACAGGATACCCTTTACCTTGGCCTTCACGCAATAATCCAGAATCCCCCGTATATTTTCCGGAGTATCATTTATCATTGGGAGAATTGGGCACAGCCATACTACCGTGGAAATTCCATGCTCCCGCATAATTTCCAGCACCTGAAAACGTCGTTTGGTGGTACATACCTTGGGTTCAATGATACGACACAGTTCCTCATCATAGGTAGTCATAGTAAGCTGAACCACACATTTACTCTTCTTCTGTATTTCAACTAATAAATCCAGATCCCGCAAAATGCGGTCAGACTTGGTAATCATGGTTGCTCCATACTCATATTGATGAATCAGCTCCAAACACCTGCGGGTAAGACCCAGCTGCTCTTCACAATGCATGTATGGGTCGCACATAGACCCCGTACCAATCATGCATCGCTTCCGCTTGGACCGAAGGGCATGCTCCAATAACTGTGGTGCATTTACCTTCACCGCAATGTCTTCAAATGGATGATCCATACCATAACAGGTACTTCTGCTGTCGCAGTAAATACAGCCGTGGCTGCATCCCCGATAGATATTCATTCCATTGTTAGATGACAGGATTCCCTTCACCTGTATATCATGCATTCCTCCACCTCCTGATTGGCTACTTCTCGTCAATCCACTTAGAAATGCGGGAGAAATCAATCTTCAGCCTTCCCTCATAAATATTCACAGGTACCTCCTGCTCCAAACCAGCAATATAAGGTACATCCTCCTGTTCAAAGAAATAAACCAACAGGTTCTTTTTTATGGGATCAATAATCCAGTATTCCCGCACCCCTGCATTACTATATTTATTCAGCTTGGTAATATAATCTCGCTTTCTGGAGTTAGGGGAAGTAATCTCTACTACAAAATCAGGTGCTCCATAAATTCCCCACTTCTTATCCTGTTCCCTGTTACACACAATGGCCACATCTGGCTGCATCATTGTCTTCTCATCACAGTCTAGCTGAACGTCTACCGGTGCAATCAATGGTGTACAAGCTCCATCCTGGTCATAGATAAAGTTGGCAATTTGTCGATAAATCTCACCGGCAATCTTCTGGTGGGTGGTGGTGGGAGCTGCCATATCATGGAAATATCCATCAATCAGCTCAGCCCTCTGCTCTTCAGGAAGCCCTTGATAGTCATGGATGGTATAGGGACCAATGCCCTTTCTAGTCGGACTGCGGTGATATAATGCAACCGCCTCACTAAACAGATTGTCCGGACAAAAGAATTTCTCTAGTGCCAGCAGTGTGTCATATCTTGGATGTGCTGTTTCTCCGGTAAAAATCTTTCGAACCGTTCCTAAGGGAACCCCTGATTCTTCTGCAATCTGTGCATAGGAATATCCCTTCTCCATTTTAATACGCTGCATTTCTTCTATGGTCATAACAAAACCCTCCCATAATGTGAAAATAAACAAATATGTCTATATCCACATTATAGGAGGGAATATGAGAATAGTCAACAAAATATATCCGAAAACCATCCAAAATATGTCCGTTTCTTTCCCGTTTATATATTACATCCAGGCTTAGGCTTCTGCCTCTGGAGCAGCTGGGGTATCCTCGTCCTCATCTACTGCTTCTGCAGCTCCACTTCCTTCTGTAATTGCGAAGATTAATGCATCCTTAGAAGTAGTAAGATCAATCTTCTTACCCTTTAATTCTTCAATATCGCCAACCTTCATTTCCTTCACACCGGAAAGCTTCTCGAAATCCAATACGATGGTTTCTAACAAATTCTCTGGGGTTGCTTTATAATGAATCTCAGACAGCTCCTGGTTCACACAGCCGCCGGCCAGTTCTTCATTCTTCAGAACAATTTCTACGGTAGTATGAATCTTCTCACCTTTCACTAACTCCTGAAAGTCCATAACCTCTACCTGCTTCTTCATAGCATCAAAGGTATAATCCTTCAGAATTGCACTGTGTTTCTTCTTGCCAATCACAACCTGTACCTGGCCGCCCTTCTGATTCTCCTTGATGAACTTCTCGGCATCCTTCTTAGCTACCTGGATAGGAGTTGATTCCATTTCATGTCCACAGATAATTCCTGGAACCCATCCCTCTCTTCTTAAGGCCTTAGCCTTTCTGCTCATGTCTCTGGTTTCTGCTTGTAATGTAGTCATAATAATATGACCTCCTTCTACTTATTAGTGTAGTTCTCTCGGTCACATATTCTGCTTGCTTCGATTGGGGAGTAGGTAGTGTGTGGCTTGTTTCCTTACACTTGCTTTTATTGTAGTCCCTTCTTTTGAAAATGTCAAAAAAGAATCAAGTAAGATTTGTAAAGTGCTCTAACACCCCATATAATCTCTCTGGTTCAATGGGTTTTGACAAATGGGCATTCATTCCCACTTTTCTGGTATTTCTCACATCATCTCCTAATGCATTGGCTGTCATTGCTATAATTGGCACCTTTTTGGCATCTGCGCGAGGTAAATTACGAATTGCCTGGGCAGTATCTAAGCCATCCATTACCGGCATTCGAATATCCATAAGAATCGCATCATAATAACCTTCCGCAGAGTCGGCAAACATATCCAGACCTTCCTGACCATTCGCTGCATGCTCTACCAGCATTTCTTCCTTCTGAAGCACACGTGTTGCTATCTGTGTATTTAATGGATGGTCTTCGCATAAAAGAATACGTTTTCCCTGCAAATGATAATGAACCGTATTCACACAAAGACTATGATTCCAAGTCTCAATTTGCTCATCTGTTGCAACTGGAAGGCGAAGAATAATATCAAAGGTAGTACCCTGTCCCAGCTTACTGCTTACTTTTATCTCTCCATCCATCATTTCCACCAGACGCTTGGTAATGGCCATACCAAGACCTGTTCCTTGTCTGGAATTGGTTCTTGCTCCATCCTCCTGAGAAAATGGTTCAAAAATATGAGGCAGAAAATCTTCGCTCATGCCGCAGCCGGTATCCTGAATCACAAAATGATCCGTTACAATTCCATTTTCATTAGACAGCGTTTCTGCTACGCATCGAATCACGCCATCATCCGGTGTGAATTTTATGGCATTTCCCAATACATTCAGTGCAATCTGCTGCAAACGTCCCTCATCAACATATAAAAGAGTAAACGGAAGATGCTCTGCCATCATTTCCAGACGAATGGATTTCTCCTCCATTCCAACCCGGGTCAAATTTAAGATATTATTAAATACTTCCCGGCTGTCACACACCGTAGGATGAAGTTCTAACTTTCCACTCTCGATGCGATTCACATCCAGCGTATCGTTAATTAAGTTTAGAAGGTACTGACCGGATAATTCCAGCTGATTTAAATCTTTCGTCACCTGTTGATCCACCGAATGATCCTTCATTAATGCAGTAAGTCCCAAGATACCATTTAATGGTGTTCGCATATCATGGCTGACTCTAGATAAAAATGCTGTTTTTGCTTCATTTGCTGCCTGGGCTTCCTTAAGTGCTGTCTCTAACTCCTCCTTCTGCTGCATCTCCTGAAGATAAATGTCGGTAATATCCTGTGCTGCACACAACAACACTTTGGTGTTCTGCTCCAGATAAGAATAAACCATGCGATAGTAACGGGTCTGTCCATTCTGCTGCAACGTTGCTGTACGTTCAAAGTATGGCTGCGTCTCAAGTGCATCCAACAACATTCTCCAATGGGATTCCTTTGCAATCAGATGATTTAAATCTTGATTCCAGTTACTATTTTTAAATGGAATAATTCTTCTGCAATTCATGTCAATGAGCGACACGGATTCGTAATCTATGGTTACCAGCCGGTTCATAATGAATTCCATCTGCTTGTTATCTGTTACATCATGAATAGCTCCAATGGCTTCTATGTCCCCTGTGTATGGATTCTCAATCATATCATAGGTAACCTGAATCCATTCTATGGTATTTGGCCAGTTACAGGTAACAGCCAGATGGCTTGTTCCCTGCCGGAACTTCTGTATCATGCTGTCGGTATTAGCAATCTGAAGGAATTCCTGTTTCTCTGATTCCTGGGTGAGAACCTGGAAAATGCTTTCCAGCAATCCGTTGGCTGTTGTATATTCCTTATAGGGATCAAACCGGGCATCTCTGCTGTAAAAATCGGTAATTTCGTTGCGGGTCAAATTCAGATTCACCTTGCTTAATGCATCCTTTGTAGCGATTTGATTTAGACGCAGCTGTTCTTCATAATGGTGCTCCCGTAGCTTTTGTTCTGTGATATTTACTGCAATACCAACAGAATCAATATAGTTGCCCTTAGAATCAAATACCGGTTCATACACCTGATGGAACCATTCTACGCCATGCTCACCCTTTACCGTGGATTTCACATCTACAGATGCTGATTTCTCTGTTGCGGCTCCACGATATAGTTCCCGAAACGCTTCTTCACTCTCTGCATCTACAAATCCCATATCCAGAATGGACTGCGGCAGATTATGCACTTCCTTCGGCAGATGGAACGCTTCTCCTAAGGTTCCAGAATCCGTAATCATATTGCGCTTATAATCGTATCTCCATGAGAATACTTTTGCAGTCTGTAATGCTGTTCGAAGCATATTTCGATTGTTTTCTAGCTCCTGCTGTGCCTGAATGATTTCATTATAATTGGAAAAGGCGGCATAAATCCTCAAATAATCGGTTCGACGTTCCACCACGGTAACCGCAAGATGTACCCAGAACCATTGTTCATCCTCCATCTTAATCCGATACGTGATTTCTGTCATATTGGCGCCGGCAAAAAGCCGGTCTACTGCCTCTTGAATCGCAGGCGCATCCTGGGGATGAACAGCATTCATAGTGTTTTCCCCAAAATAGTAGCTTCTTCGTTCTCTGGTGGTACCAAGCATTTCATAAAATGCCGTATTAATATAACTCTGAACAATCTTATGACCGGTAATTTCATAAATTCCAATTCCAGCTGGAACATTATCAATTAAATTGTGCAGGTTTTCCTGGTTCTTAAGAATCTCTTTGGATTCATCACTGACAATGGTGTGAACCGCATACCATACACTAATATCATCCGGCTCCAGCTCACTGTCCATAATATTTGCATCCAATCGCTGCAGAATATCGGCACTTCCTTTTACATGGATGCGGTACATGACGCTGATGGTATTACCTGTATCCATTCCTGCTTTGGCAGCTCGTATCACCTTAGGGATGTCTTCCTCTACCACATTAATCATGGCATTGTCCCGAAGATACTCTTGGAATTCATCTGTGTCATTATAACCGCACATTCTTGCCAGTCCATCGGACACGAATTCTGTCATCACACTGCCATCCTTCTTCATCCGATAGATGGCTACCCCACCGGGAATTCCTGCCATAAGCATTCGTTCCTTCTTGCGATTTTCATCTAGGCGCTTCTTGGCCTCCTCCTTTTCCTGGGATACCCGGGTTTCTTCATCTACACTTACATAGGTACTGTATATCTGAATATAGTTTTCTTTTCTCACAGATACCTGGGAGGTAAATCGAATCCATTTATAATCCCCGCTTCCAGTTCTAACACGACAAACTTCAGAACAGGTGTCACTGTTTCCATCAATAACGGTTTTCATTGCCTGGGATACCAAAGGGCGTTCCTCTGGATGAATGCTTCCTAGAAATCCCATTTTCTCATTGTCTACCTGACGTTTTGTGCGTTCATCCTCTATTAAGCGGTAATATTCGTCATTAAAAAACAGCTGCCTTGGGGTGTTGTCAACCACTTCAAATACGCCTAGCGCGGTAGGCATCTGATTGAGGAACTGGGAACGGCGCATATTATTTTGCTCCTGCTCCACATCGGTAATAATCCCAGTCACATGGGTTTGTTGTCCCTGGTCATTGTATTCAAACAGACCAATCAAACGGCTCCAGCGATAGGTACCATCCATCATTTTCAGACGCATCACTGCCTCTGCTCTGTGGGCTCCCGACTTGGATTCCTCGAAAAATCGATATGCCACTGGGAGATCCTCTGCATATACTGCATCCATAGAGCCTTCATTTGCCAAAATCTCCTCCAGGCTGCTTTGGCTCAGGGCATATTTATAAGCTCCACCACTAGCATGAGCCTCCTTTGTAATGAGATTCCAGTCCAGGATGGAAGTCTGAAGCTCATCTGCTAGAAGATGGTACCAGTAGGAATCCTGTGCATTCTGCACGGCTCCTTCCTGTGTCTTTGTTATCTCTGTAATATCACGGACACAGGACAGATACCGAATCTGTGCCCCATTGTTTATTCGAATCAGGATATATAATTGGGTCCGTATTCCATCCTTTAAGGTAAGGGTTCGCAGCTGTTTTGTAATATAATCCTTCTGCTGACGAGCAAATCGTTCTTCTATGGTATCAATATTGTAAAATTCCAGGAATTTCTGAAAATCCTCTACCGCAATATCTGTATGCCCATAATCAATAATACTGTCCCGCAATGTTTTGCCTTCAAAACTGGTTCTGTAGTACTGGGCATTTAAATATATATTTTCTATGGAATCCTCCTGAGGATTCAGCATATCTACACGGTCATAAATGGAATATAGAAAATTAAGAGAGGTTTCTAGCTGGTCAATTTTTCGGAAATTGCCCATAACACTCAGATTCACCATCGTTACAAAAAAAGCCTGGGTTCCCTGGTTATATGCGATTTCTCTGGCGCGAACATTAATGTGAAAGCCATGAAATACAAAATCTACCCCTTCCATCTTCCGATTCATATGGCACTTCTTGGCAACACCAGCTAAACGAGTCTTCAGCTTGGCAGAATCATCATTAATGACCTCTTCTGAACGCTGGGAATCATCTACTCCCATACTGTTTAAGCAGTCTACAAACCCTTCATTGGTATATAGATAGGTGAAATGCTCATCCTTGTACTGCACAATTGCGGTAGGAATTAAATTGTATATTTTATCCGTATCCTGATAGTCCTCGATAGGATTGGGACTTAGGAAATTCACTCTGCCAATGGCCGAAAAATACTGACGTTCTTCCATCGGCTCCCGTTCAAAAGGCAATCCGTAGAATACATCTAATGGGCAGGGCTTGGAAAAGTAGTATCCCTGTGCCTTATCACATCCGATTTTCTGCAAAAAATCCAGCTGCTCCTTCGTCTCTATTCCTTCTGCCAGGACACGCATATGGAGACGTTTTGCCATATCTGTAATAGAGGCAATGATGGTGCTTGCATTCTCATTGGTCTCAAAATTCCGGAAGAAGTTCATATCAATCTTCAATAAATCAAAATGATAGTTTTGAAGGGTATTTAAGGTAGAATACTGGCTTCCAAAATCATCCATCCACACCTCAAATCCATCTTTTCGCAGGTGGTCAATAATCTCCTGCAAATCATTTTCATTTTCATCCAGGGCGCTTTCTGTAATTTCAAGATGGATGGTTGCAGGGTCAATCTTATGTTTTTTTACGGTTTCACTAACCATAGCATATACATCGATTAATCGAAAATCCACTCTAGATAGATTCACCGATGCAGGTACAATGGTTTCTCCCAGGTTTCGGGAAGCATTTTGATCTCTGCATACCCGATCTAGCATATATTGGTCTAATTTATGAATCAAATGTCGCTGCTCTAAAATTGGTATAAACTCCCCCGGAGTCAAAAACCCAAGGATAGGGTCGTTCCATCGAACAAGACTCTCTACACCACAAATCTTATTGGTAACCACTCGAATTACCGGTTGATAATACACCTGAAGATATTCCCGTTCAATTGCAATATCAATATTGTCTACAATATATTTTTCTCTGGCAAGTTTCTTACGCAGTTCATCATCATAATAACAGAGGATTCGGCTATAATCCCCCTTAATCATATCGCATGCTGTTTTGGCTCTGTCATGAGCCTGGGAAAAGGACACCCCTTCCTCATATTCATAGATTCCAGTAAGGATTTCTACTTTGGCATTCTTCTCTAGCTGATGCACCTGTTCGTGAATTTTTATGGATTTTTCTTCTATTCCCGGTTGACTAGTCAAAACAATAAAGTGATCGTTGGAGGTTCTTCCCACAATAGAATCCTCATAGGTCTCTGTAATAAGATTGGCCAGCTTCTTCAACAGCTCGTCCCCTGCTTTATATCCATTTTCACTGTTGAATGCCTTAAAATTCTCCACATTATAGTAAACAAAAAAGAGTGGTTGACGCACAATATGCCCTGCATTCTCCCTCTCCTGGTGTCTCAGTTGTCTGACCCGCTTCTCACATAAATCGTAGAATAAATCCGCTGTAGCCAGTCCTGTTAATCTGTCATATCCAAATTTCATTTGTTGTGAATTATCATTCATATCTGTCTGTCTCCTAAAAATATGAAGGATGTCATAATTCTTTTTTTCTTTAGTCTTCCCTACTTTGTCTGCTTGATTAAGACGTCACTTTCGTTTGCTGTTATCTTATTATACCGCTGTGGGGCTGGGAATGCTAGTGGAAATGTGAGGGATGAGGGAAGGGGGTGGGCGGATGGGACTGGCTGGAGCGTTGCGGCTCGACGGGGGAGAGGAAATTGGACGACGTAAGGGCAGTGTGAGACTTCGTCCACACTGCCTTACTGGTTACGGATATTTTGTTTTTTTATTTTAGGCTTCTACTATGACACGGGCACGGGACAGGTTGCGGATCTGGGTGAAGGGGTCTGTGGGGTCTCCTGTGCGGTTTTGGCGGACTTCTACGGAAGCGAAGTAGATTCCAGGTTTATCGTAGGTATGGGTTACTTCAGCCGTTGCTCCCAAACAGCCTGCAATTTGGGTGGGGACTACCTGACCCTTGGTAGCGAATTTGTTATCTACTGGTTTGTCCATGGCTACAATATTATCTGCCTCAAAGTCGAAGTCCAGGTAGGTGATTTCTCCTGCATTTGGAGGACACATTGCCTGTGCCTGGAATGTTACTGGTTCTCCTGGTTTTACTTTGGCACATGCCTTGCCGTTGGCTGTTAGGATGATGGTTGGCTGCATACCCAGTCTGGTGTTGGCATTGGGTTCAGGAATGATTTGTCCCTCCTGATACTGGTATACGGTGCTTGGTGCCGGTTCTATGCCTCGCTCTACCCAGTCACTGACATCCAGCATTGCCTGATTTAATGCTCCCAGGTAATTCACTACCATATTACTTCTCACCAATGAAACATTTCCATGCATGCATCGTTCCATATAATATACACGGAAGTCATCTTCACTTCCCTTGGATTTTATAATTTGCTGACGATACCAGTCTGCACACCAGGGGCAGGTGGATTCATCCATAAGGCTTTGGATATTAATAACCTTGCAGTGGATATTGCCATCCTGTACCGTGCCTGTTCCGCAAAAGCCCGGTCCCATAACAAAATCTCTCTGAGGAATTGCTGGCTTGCCATTGGCATCACGGAATTGATCCCATGCATGAGCCGTCAAATCATCCGGTACCTGGTGACGATAGTAGGACTGAATGGCAATATAGTCGGAATTATCCAGCTTTAGAACATCTCCTGGCTGTACCTTGCCTAAGACTCCATCCAAATCATCCATACCAAAGCACATTCCCAGAGATAAGTAACCTCCAGCTCCATTTTCCTTGGCCTTCATTCCTCCAAGAAGCAATGGCTGACCCTGTGCTTCCCCTGTTTCGAAGGTAATATTTACGCCTTCCAAATATAAATCTTCTCCCTGAGGAAGCTCTTCTACTTCAATCCAGTAGCCCTTTCCATCTGCCAGAGATTTCTTCCATGCACCATCTACATCATTTAAGTCTGCTTTCTCTGTCTTCTCATTGGCACCTGGGATATGCACCCCTACAACCTTGGTGGTAAATACCAGACGGTCCTTCACTGCACTGCTCTTTGGATCTGTGCCCAGATATCCTTCCTTGGTCCAGAAGTCCTGGAAATACGTAGGGTCTGTAGCTTTCACTCCTGGAGTTAATACCGGAAGAGAGCCTGGGTCCATAATTCCCTCTGCTTCTAAGAACCATGCCTGTGGTGGATAGCCCATCAGGGTTAATTCCTTCAGCATTGCTGCTTCGTCTTCATTTAATCCAGCATACATATCACCACTTCCCCCTGCATCCAAAGCATCTATAATCTGTGGAAATACGTGACGCAATGCACGCTGTCCCTGCACATGCATGGTAATGGTATTAGGAAGAGAATAAGGAGAACCGATAACAAAGGGAACCGCTCCATCCCATGCATCTGAGTTCTCAACACAGGCCATGGTCTTATATCCACCGCCACTTCCTCCGTGCACATATCCATAAGGTCTGTCACATCCATAATATTCCATTGCAAAAATACGGGAATACTCTGCTACTGCTGCTGAAGATTTCCACACCAGCTGTGGATCCGGAGAAGGACCAAAGCTTGCTGCACTTCCCATATTACTTTCCACATAGTAAGCACCATGACTTAATGCAAAGCCAATTCGATCGTCCTCTCCCGTTAATGGAAAGGAAGCTACTTCTTCATCCGGTCCTGGGAAGGGAGAAAGATACTGGAAGAAACGTCCTGTATAATTTTCCTTCAGTGGCAGACACAGTACAAATTTCACTGCGGTATCCTGAAAGCCTCCATGTACATAGTGATATGTAATCTTCTCTCCACCAGGAAGCTCCCTTTCCCTGGTTGCTTCTTCATCGATGAACGGTTTCTCCCAACGTCCATCTGCTTTTACATCATAAATTTCTTTACCCATGTTTCAAACCCTCCATACGTATAAAATTCGCCTGCCTGTTGTTTCTCTTGGTAGCATGGCTTTCTGTTATATTGTGTTATGTCTATTATAACAAGTGCTATCCTGATTCAGGTTCTTTTTTTGGCCAATATGGTTTTTTTTTGGCTATGATGTTCTGCCCTGCATATACTTCTCCCTGGAATGAATAACTTAGCATATTTTTGGTAATTTAAGCATTTTTACGATATAAATTGGTTGTTGAAATCCATAAACTATACACAAAGGTGTAATTGTACATCAAATCTATTCTAAGTGGAGGGACTTATGAGTAAAAAAGCGAAAAAACCAGGTGCCATTGGTGCCAAAGAGTGCATTGGGGTTACTGCACTCTCAACAACGGCCGGTATTGCCGGTATCTTCATGTCTTCCATGTTCATGCAGTACATGACAGACTATGCCGGATTAGGAGCGTGGGGTGCTACCCTGGCAACCATTCTGCTATTCGTAGCACGTATCTTCGATGCGGTTGATGATCCTATCCAGGGCTTCATTATGGATAATGGAAAGCTGGGTAAGCATGGGAAATACAAGCCCTTCTTCATGATCAGCATTATTCTTACTACTGTTGGAACCATTGCTTTGTATTCCATGCCAAAGGCCATTGCAAAGGCTCCTGTATTGGTAACCGTATGGGTTATCTTCTTCTATCTGGTATACGATATGGGTACCTCATTTAACAATGGTAACCTGTTATATCGTACCATGACGGATGATGTAAATGAGCGTGCAAAGCTGGTTATTGGACCTCGTCTATGGGTTATGATTCTTGGTATGCTTGGAGCTGGTATGACAGCAGTTGCCGTATCCATCTATCAGATTGTTGGCAGCTATAATACCGCATTTATGATTCTTGCCATTGCAGTGTGTGGTGGTTCTGCTCTGATTTCCATCATTGGATGGTTTATGGTAAAGGAAAAACACACCGTAGAGCCAGACAAAGAAGAAAAGGTTAAGATTTCCGACTTCTTCCATTTATTTAAGGTAAATAAAGCCATGGTCATTCATTTCATAAAATGTATCTTCTCCGGCTTTATCTGGACCCTGCTTTTTGCAACACCTACTTATTATGTAAAATGGGGCTTCTGTGCAGATTTAACCACAGGTCAGGTGGATATGGGAAAATTTGCAATGTATTCTCTCATTGTATCCATGATGATGCTTCTTCCATTATTATTGGGAGCATTTATTGCAACTCCATTAATGAAGTTCTTTAAGTCACCGATTAAGCTGACACAATTTAACCTGCTTATGCAGTCCTTGGGCGGCGGTATCCTCTTCATTGCACAGATTACCGGTATTCTTCCTAAGGCTCCCTGGCTGTTCTTTGTAGCTATGTTCATTATGGCTCTGGCAATCGGAACCGACTTTGTTCCACAGTCCACCGTAGAGATGGAAATTATGGATTATACCATTTACAAAACCGGACAGGATCGTTCTGCATTATCCGGCGTTGTAAACAAATTCCTGGAGAAGGCGCAGACGGCTGTATCCTCTGCACTGGTAGGTGTTATCTTAATTGCTATTGGCTATAATGTAGATTCCGTTACTGGAGATTACGCAGGTGATATCGCCAATATGCCTACGATGCTGAACTGGTTTATTGTAATTATGGGATTGGTTCCATGTATTCTTGGAATTATTGCATTCTTGATTTACAAGAAGTATCCTATTGATAATGAGAAACGTGCAGAAATTCGTAAGTACTTAGAAGAGCACAGCAAAGCAACGGAATAAATAAAACATATCACATATCATTTCATAGAATAACATAGACAAACCTCCACTCATTTGGCAAAATAGAAGGCAGATGAATGGGGGTTTTCTTATGGACAAATACATTGTAAAACTGGCTTATGATACCTTTCAGGTTCCTTTTTATTACTGGAATGGTACAGCGGAATATGCCCTTCCTATGAAGGAAGGGAGCATAGCAAAATACATCCAGGCGAAACGGAATGACCTGCTGTCCTATGCCCAGGAGTACCAACAGCCTGCTTTATATGTTGATACACAGATGGTATGTAATTGTGTCTTCCTGGATAAGGAGGGGGGACTGTATGTACTGGGGCCATTTCTTCGTTGGAAAATGTTAGAGTCTCAGGTTCGTGAATTTCATTATGTCAATCAGATACAAACGGATTATTTACCGGAGATAATGGATATCAATAAGGTAATCCAGGAGGTCGCTCTACTTTTCCATGCTGCCACTGGAGGCGAAATAAATTATAACAATGGATTAATTCCCTATGAGAAAAAGATTCTTACAGGAAATGAAATCCCCCAGAAAATGCTTCCTTCATCAGAGCCACTGTTTCTATCTGCAAACCCCCAAAATAAAACCTACGAGGCATTTTCTGCAAATGCAAAGCACTTAGAAGACCAGATGCTAGAGGCTATCGAAAATGGCGACTTGGATGGTCTGCATCAGTTGACCCTTAGTTCTCAGCTGCAATCTATTCGAGTTGGAGTACTGTCACAGGATGAACGAAAGAATCATGAATATCTCATGGTGTCATTTATTACCCTTGCCTGCCGTGCTGCCATGCGGGGTGGCTTAAGTCCTGCCATTGCTTATGCCGAATCTGATATCTATCTGCAGCAGCTTAGTCATGCCCGTACCATTCAGGAAATGAACCGGATTCCTGTTCGTATGCAGCAAAATTTTGCTCAACAGGTGCACGACTTAAAAACTGCCAAACAGGCTTCTTCTCTGGTGGAGGAGGCTAAGAATTATATTCACATGCACCTGCGAGAGCCTCTCCAGATTACCGATATTGCAGATGCCGTACAGGTAAGCCACTCCTACCTGTCTCACCGTTTTTCCAAAGAAGAAGGTATTACCCTTAAGCAATACCTTCAAAAAAGACGCTGCCACTATGCAGCCAATATGCTGTTAAATTCCAAATACCCTATTTCTGTTATTGCAGAATACTTCTGCTTCTCCTCCCAAAGTCACTTTGGAGAAGTATTTCGGAAGCAATATGGCATGACTCCTATGCAATATCGCCATCAGGGTCATTCTACGTCAAATTCCTCCACATGATATGCATGGTCATTGTCGCAGGCCGGCCATCCTGGATTTCCTTCCCGGATAAAGGCCGCCCAGGAATCCAGCATCCGTTGGGACAGCTGCTCATCCTGTGGAGTCAGTGGTCGCCAGCAACGCTTTAGGGTTCCGAACATATACCATAATTCTGAAGAGTGAAATGCTCCCTCCTCATCCCCTGGCAGCTGCCTTTTGAAATAATAAGCATAGCTGGGATTCTTTTGTGCATCTGTATATTCGCACCATTTTAAATTACTGGTATACAGCTTATTTTTCTGGGGATTTAAGACTCCGGCTTTTTTCACCTGTATATCATTTCTGGTACATCCAATCATATAACGAATGGGAAGTTCCTGTCCTTGTTCTAGCAGTTCATCTGGATTACGCTCTAATGCATAGCCATCCACTACCGGAACAAGAGATAACAGCACATGGGTATACAGCATTGCCACTGGGAAGAACTTCATGGTTAGCTTAAGCAGCTCTTCCTCTGACAGCTTGTATGCATCCTCTATGGTCAGCTTTTGTTTTCGAAGGAATTTCTCTGCTGCCTTTTCTAATTTCTTACCATCGATTCCAATCGGCAGTGGGGAATGATAGCCCCCTGCACTTTGTATGATTGCTCCCTGGATTTTCCCTTTCATCAATGGCGAACTGACAAGTGCTCTTACGCTCATACCTCCTGCTGACTGTCCGAAGATGGTAATCTTCTCTGCATTTCCTCCAAAGGCATGTATATTCTCTCTTACCCAGTCCACTGCTGCAATTTGGTCCAGCAAGCCGTAATTACCACTATGACCATCCCGTTTTGTCAGATCCGGATGCGCAAAATATCCAAATAATCCCAGGCGATAATTTATAGTCACCAATACAATGCCTCGGGCAGCATAAGCTTCTCCATCAAACTCCAGCTCGGAGCCAAAGCCGTTCATAAAGCCGCCTCCATGTATCCAAATGGCAACCGGGTATGTCGTTTTGTCTTCTTGCTGTAATGCCTGCTTTGGTGTCCAGATATTTAGATACAGGCAATCTTCGCTGGAGCCTGGCATAAATTCCGGTTTTGCATAGAACTTCTTATAATAGAAATCTCCCTCTTTTGATCCTGGCTGTGGGCACTTCGCCCCAAAGGTATCTGCCTGATAAACTCCTGTCCAGGCATCCGGCTTCTGTGGTTCACGCCATCTTAAGTCCCCTACTGGTGGCTTTGCATAGGGAACCCCCTTGAAAACAAAGGCATTCTCCCCTTCTACGCCTTGCATCTTACCATAGGAAGTCTCAACAATTGTTTCCTCTGTAATTTTTTCTGTTTCTGCTTTCTTCTCCATATCATCCTCCTGTTGTTGCTTATTTTACTTTTTTTCTTACCTGGCTGGGCGGCATACCCATTTCCTTGCGAAAGGAATCCGAGAAATGACTTCTACTACAAAACTGCAGACGCTCTGCAATCTCTTCTATGGTAAGCTCTGTGGTAGCAAGAAGCAGTCTGCCCCGTTCCAACCTTTTTTTCTTAATATAACCTGTCAGCTCCATTCCCGTCTCTTTCTTAAATTTCCTTGCCAGATAATAATCTCCATATCCAGCCATGGCCGCCAGCTCCTTGATATCCAGACGCTGATCTAAATGATTCGCAATATAATCCATGCATTTGTTAATCTCCAGGCTATACTGTACATTTTTGTGATTTCGCTGTTCTACAATCAGCTGCATATATCGCTGATACAGCTGTCGCAACAGCACATCCAGCTCCATAGCAGAACGCTGTTTCTCAATGGTATATACATAATCATCCGCGATACGGTAGACCTTTTCCGGGGTTAATCCACCTTTCACTGCTGCCTGGGCACATTGGGCAATAAAGGCCAGTGCTGCATCATTTGCCCGATGCATCACCTTGGTAATTCCTGCGGATTCTGTGGGCCACAGTATTCCCTCCACCTGGATTCGCTTCAGTTCCCCTGAAGACAGAATGGATGCATCTCCCTGCTCTAAATATTGCATAAGGCGGTTGGTATATTCCCATGTAAGCTGATAGCTTCCAGTACTAATATAATCAGCCTCTTCCAGCTTCTTGTCAATCGTTCGCCGAAGCTGTTCCTGGGTTAACCGCTGTTGGTTGATACAGTAGTGAAGCATCAATGCCAGATCATCTAACTCCTTCTGAGATATCACCGGGAGCTGCTTCATACATCGTATCAAAGGACGCTTACTGGTAAATTCCATGCCCGCTCCCTGAAACTTCTGTGCCTGCTCCTCCATTCCCCTAGGAGATATGGCAGTAATAAATGCTGGACCTAGAATATAGGTACTGTTCCTTCCATAAATCACGTACCATACCAAATCAGAATAACTGCCAATGGCCAAAGGTGTTTTCCCTTTCCGATACTGTTCCACAAATTCCGGGAATTCCGTATGAAGGAAAAACTGACGCATGAAATTCTCTGTTTCACTACATTCTTCCTGTACATTTCCTGGGTAATTCCATAGAAACAGGTTTGGAATACAGCGAAGCATTTCCCGAAATATTTCCATTTTATCCATAAATTTTCGTATCATCCAATGAGCTCAGATGGTAATTGGATAATTCCTTTCCCCTAGTTTTCTTATATTTATTTAATTATACCAATTTATGAACTAATTTACCAATGAATAAATATACAAATTTTATATTGCAAATTATGATAAATGCAACAAACAATTTGATTTTTAAGGAGGTCTATATGAAAACGTACTGCAACCCACTGAATTTCAACTATCGTTACCAGTTTAATCAGGATAAGTCAGGTATTGTAGCCAATCGAGAGTCTGCTGACCCTTCCATGATTTGCTTTCAGGGACGATATTACATTTTCCCATCAATGACAGCTGGTTTTCTCTATAGTGATGATATGATTCGCTGGGATTTTCATGAATTTACCAATCTACCAATTTATGATTACGCTCCTGATGTTCGTGTGGTAGGAGATTATATCTATTTCTGTGCTTCCAGCCATGAGCATGGTGTGCATTATCGCACAAAGGACCCATTTTCAGATGTATATGAGAAAATGGATGGTGCCTTTCCCTTCTGGGATCCTAACCTGTTTTGTGATGAGGATGGACGCTTGTACTTCTATTGGGGTTCCTCTACCACAGAGCCGTTGTATGGGATAGAGCTGGATGCAAAGACCCTGCAGCCACTGGGAGAGAAGGTTTCATTATGCCATATTGATACCGGCAGCAAGGGCTTTGAGCGAAATGGAGAAAATCATGTCAAGAGTCGCAGCAAGGAAGAAACGGATGCAATTCTGGCTGGTCTGGACAGTCAGCCCATGCCGGAATCCATGAAGGAGGCTGCCAGAAACTATATTCTGGAGCTTCCCTATATGGAAGGGGTTTGGGTAAATAAACATGACGGTATCTACTATCTGCAATATGGCACCCCTTCCTCCGGACACAACATTTACGGAGATGGTGTGTATGTAAGTCAGGCACCACTGGGACCTTACACACTGGCAAAAAACAATCCATTTTCTTATAAACCAGGGGGCTTTATTCCAGGTGCCGGACACGGCTCTACCATGGAAGACCGGGACGGAGATATCTGGCACGTCTCCACTGGAAGAATCTGCATGAATCATAATTTCGAACGACGCATTGGCATCTGGCCTTCTGGCTATGATGCTGACGGTGACTTGTTCTGTAATCAACGCTTCGGTGACTGGCCTGTGGATGTGGAAGCTTCTAAGAAGGATGCCTGGACAGCTCCCCAATGGATGCTTCTGTCCCACAACAAGAAGATGACTGCCAGCTCCACTGCACCAGACCGAGAGCTGGTAGATGCCCAGGCTGCTGCCACCGGACGTCATGTAGTAAACGTTACTTCCTATACTCCTTCCAATGCCTGTGATGAAAATATTCAAACCTGGTGGAAAGCGGATACTGCTGCATGGCTTGGTACAACAAAAGAAAATCCCATTACCTGGTCAGAAGAAGATTCTTCTGCCATTGCCTATCATCCACAATGGCTGCAGCTGGACCTAGGACAGCCCATGGACGTACACAGTATTCAGATTAATTTTGCAGATGACAAGTTCTGCCCCAATCCAATGCCCAAGGGTCTGGAGATTACAGATGCATTAATGCAGCAGCGATGGATTGATACTGCAATCCACCCTACAAGATGGCTGTTAGAGGGTTCTTTGGATGGAGTAGAATACCAGGTTCTGGCAGACAAAAGAGACGTTACTACTGACCTTCCCCACGATTATATTGAGCTTGTAAAAGGGCAGAAGCTACAATATATCCGCCTTACCATTACCGAAACTCCCTATGGTCAGACACCTGCCATCAGTGGATTACGGGTATTTGGCCTTGGGGATGGAGACACTCCTGCAGCTGCAGAGCATGTAACGGCAACACTTTCAACACCCTTAGATCTGGATGTATCATGGACTGGTACTGCCATAGGATATGTCATTAACTGGGGATATTCTCCCAAGAAGCTCTATCACAGTTACATGGTGTATGGCAATCACGAAACCGTTGGCGGTCTGGTGAAGGATCAGCCATTATACGTGCGAGTAGATGCATTTAATGAGAATGGAATTACAGAAGGGGCTGTTATACAGGTACGGTAGATGATTTCGGAAATGTGAAATAACCTGTGAAGGCATCTGTGGAATAATCTGAGAAATGTTCTGTAAAATGACCCGTGAAATAGGTTGCTGGGTTTTTAATCGGAGTAGGGATTTTTTAAATCTCTACTCCGATTGTCATTTTTTCTGGGGCGAGGGCAAGGTGAGCAGAAAATTTCGTTATTGCCCTTTTTACACCGAAAACTAACATTTGAAATGGCGATTAGGGCAAGGAAAAGGCATTCAGCTGTTCCTTGCCCTAATTTTGGTCGATAATAGGGCAAGGAGAAATAAAAATCCTTCCCTTAGATATTTCCTGGTTTTTCGTGCTTCTTTTCGATTGTAAAAGGGCAAGATTGAGATTTTCTCTCGACCTTGCCCTTCGCTCTGGCTTTTAACTATATCATGGTTCTGGTTAGACAATTGATTCAGATTACCAATTATTTCTACAAAAAGATAATTTTTCTCCACTCAAAAAATCGTCTGAAAAAGTTACCTTGGTATAAATCCTTCAAAAATAAACCAGTCAAACTCCTCCTGCAGTGCATCCAGCTGTTCCTGGCTTCGTATGGTCCAGGCAACTGCAATGGAGCGAAACAGCTTATAGCAGAGCCGTCTGCTAAAATCCCTAGGGTACTTGGCATTAAATGCAATGAAATCCGGCTTGATTAAAAAGTTAAATAACAGGTTATGTAAAACTGCGTACAGTACAAAGGGCACATCCTTGTAACCTTCCTTAATATAAGAATCCACCAGAATGCCTCGTATAATCTCCCCTCGATTCTTACGATACCATCTTACTGCCATAGGATGAAAGGATTCGATGCAATAGGGTCCAGGATATTGCTGCAATAAAGCATCTGCCAACTCACAGACCCTTACGGAAAACGCGGGAATCTTATATTCGATAATCAACGGTACCCTGCCATCAATCAATGCCAGCACTTCCTGAAAAGTAGGAATATGCTCTCCGGAATCCAGCAGCGTCAGCTTCTTCAGCTCCTGAAAGGTCAGTTCCTCCACTTTCTTATCCACGCCACACATCCGCTTCAAAGTAAAGTCATGAAAGACCACCATCACCTCATCCTTGGTCAGCTGCACATCTAACTCAATCCCATAGCCCGCCTGCACTGCCTTGGTAAATGCCGGCAATGAGTTCTCCGGAGCACTGCTTCCATTGGTAAATAATCCCCGATGTGCATAATACACGCCCTCCATGGGTGTACGGTCCGGACGATTTATCATTCTAGGCATCATAGCCAGAAGATACAACACAACCAATACCAGCAGTACTATCAACAAAATCATCAGTATCTTAAACATCTGTAATCCATCTCCTTAGTAAATTTACCCCTATTGTACCACGGCAATATTATTTTTTGTAGCTTATAATTAAGCAGAGAGCACTCCTTATCCCTGGCAGGAACGGTTTTAGCGGACATTGATTTTGATGATGATAGAGAGGAACTAGAGATTCTTAGTATTTCTCCCCCAAAACAGCAATTCGCAGACAGGATGTCTGCGAAAGACCTACCTGAGCCATGGATGGCGAATGTAGGTCGCTTGCGTCCAAACACTCCATCCCATCGCCAAGAAATACTTAGAACCTCTTGTTCCCATCTATCATCACCAAAACCAATGTCCTCTAAAACCGTTCCGGTATTTGGTATTCGGTATCCACTATTCACAATCCATTCACAAATCACAAAAAATCATGGATCCATTACAGACCCATGATTCTTCTGGAGGTATAATATGTGTGAAATGTTTTAGTCACATTTGACTACTATTTTTAATCCCTGCATACTAATGTTCATCTCCATAGCATCATTAATATCCTCTAATGCATACTTATGTGTCAGCAGTTTTTCAACAGGTATATTCCGCTCTTTGGCTTCTTTTAAGAATTCCATTGCATGAGTCCAGTCCTTTGCCTGATAGGTCCAAGAACCAGTAACCTTAATTTCCTTATTGCAGATATCCAGGTGAGGATTATAGCTAGTATCCCCATTATTTACAAAGAAGCCCAGCTCGCACATGGAACCTCCACGACGAACATAATGCCAAACGGTAGATGCTGCTTTCGGTGAACCAGTACACTGGAATGCCATATCTGCACCCTTACCTGTGATTTCCATAACCTTCGCCTGTGCATCCTCTTCCATAAAATTAACGGTGTAAGCAGCACCCAGCTGCTTTGCCATATCCAGACGCTGTGCATCTCCATCAACTGCAATAATATTACGTACACCCATGGTACGAACCACTGCAAGCAATAATAAACCGATGGGTCCACATCCCTGTACCAATACATAAGAGTCATGCTGGAAGTTAAAGATTTCTTTGGCTTTCTCTACTGCGTGAATAACTACAGCTGCCGGCTCAATCAGGGTTCTGAGATCCACGTCCATATCACTGACATTGAAAATAACACCGCCCTGGTTAATCTTCATATACTCACCAAACCAACCGTTAAAGTTCTTATATGCTTCCTCGCCTGGCATCAATCCAAAGATTTCCCCATTATCACACAAATGGATATGCTCTGGGTCAAATTTACAGGTGTCGCAGGTTCCACAAGGCTTCAATCCGGTAACTACCTTGTCTCCCACTGCCAATGGCTTGCCATAGTAATCTTTGGTTACATTTTTACCAAGCTTTACAATAGTTCCTGTTCCTTCATGGCCTAATTCCACCGGGATATATCCAAATGGATCTCCCTTGTATTCATGGACATCTGTACCGCAGATTCCCACCTGTTCTACTTTCACCAGAACTTCATCATCACCAATGGATGGCACTGGCAGCTCATAGATATCAATCTTTTTCTCTCCAGTTAAGACAGCAATTTTCGCTTTTTCAGGAATTGTACTCATAGCTTTTTCCTCACTTTCTTTGTTGTTGGGTTAACGACTTGTTATGCTCATTATATACTCATATCCATTTACAAAATATAGAAGTTTGTTCTATTTACTTCGATTTTGTTCGGGAGGCTATACTCTTCCAACGGATCCAAACAACGTCATTTTCTCAGCCACCACCTGCTTCATAGCAGAAATCTCATATGGAATTAATCCCATCATTGTTTTTTCTCCAGCGGCAATACCAGCTTCTACCCCTGCCTTTCCAGCCTTATCAATATCTGTAAATATATTAACCTTGGACACGCCAAGACGGACCGCTGTTCTAAAGTCATCATCCGCAAGACCACTTCCACCGTGTAATACCAATGGCAGCTTCGTCTTCTTGGCAATCACATCAATCCGCTGAAAATCCAGCTTAGGTGGAAAGGCATAATCTCCATGGGCATTCCCCACTGCCACTGCCAGAGAATCCACACCTGTGCGGGTTACAAAATCCAACGCTGTATCCGGATTGGTGAAATAATCACTGGGATTTTCCAGCTTTCCAGCTCCTGCATTATCTCCTACATGTCCCAGCTCACCTTCAACAGTAGTTCCCAGAGCATGGCATATTTTCACCATTTCCGCTACGTTAGCTACATTTGTCTCGTAATCCTGGGTAGAACAATCATACATAATCGAGGTAAATCCCAGCTGGATAGCCTGCATACATCGCTGAAAGGTCAGGCCATGATCATAATGTATGCAAATGGGCACCGTAGACTTCTTCGCCATAGGTATCAAATAATTTGCCACCTGATCCAACTCCATTGCCGGAAGTAAAACCTCTTCCGTACCAATCATAACCGGTGCACGCAGCTCCTCCGCTGTTTCAATGATTGCTCTGGCCATCTCCACATTTACTGCATTAAAGAAACCAACACCATATCCTGCCTCTTTTGCCGGAAGAAGGATATCATTCATATTTACTAACATTATATTGTCACCTCGTTCTTTCTCCATCCTGCATCAATCTTCTGTTGCAGCTGCTCAAAGGACTTCAAACCACTTAAAGCATCATAGGCGGCCACGCAGCTGGCCCCGGTTGCGGTTGCCATTTGAAGGGCATGCTCCAGGGAATATCCTTGTAATGCTGCCGTTAGAAACGCCGCAATACTGGTATCACCTGCTCCCGTTCCAGACAGCATCTGCTCTGGTACATAGGAAGCTTCAAATCCCTCCATGGATGCCCATTGGGATGTTTCAAACCCCAGTGTCTCTGCAATGGGTGCGATCCGACTGCAATCGGCGGTGCGATAATAGATACCGGGTGCACCACATTTAATTAAGAGTATGCCTATGCCCTGTTCCATACACCAGTCAGCAAGAGGTACCACATCCTCCTGAATATGAATTACTTCTGTAATATCTCCCCCATTTGCTTTCTTTAATAAGGCTTCATACTTCTCAGGATCCAGCATACAACATAATTCTTCAACACTGGGGACAAAGCAATCCACATAGGGAAGCGTTTTAGCAAGGATTGCTTTCCAATCTGCACGGCCAGCTTTGGACTTGGCATCTACTGCGGCCAGATCAAGGGAGGTGACTACGTCGTGTTTTTTCACCTTCTGAAATAGTTTCACCAGCTCATTTCCTGTATTCTCATACATTTTCTCCATGAGCGGTGGATATCCAAAATGAAAGAGTGCCGCATCTCTTAGGGAATCTTCAAAAATATCAGCCGCAATAAAGGTATTATTAGCACCTGGATGATGAAGAAAGATTCTGTCGATTCCAGGAACTGCCAGCACCACCGAATAAGATGAGGTCTCATCCTCCACACAGATCATTTCCTCATGGGCATCATATTTCCTTAAAATATTCATAATCATTTCCCCAAAGGGGTCTGGACCAATCTTACCCATAAGAGAAACCTCTGCTCCCAAAATGCTCATAGCAAGTCCCGTATTGGCTACTGCTCCTCCCGTGTGTACATCTGCTGCCTTCATTTGAATCAGCTTTCCCGGTTGGAGAATATCACCTATATTTACGTGGGAATCTCCCTTTGTTGTATACTCCTGTCCCATTGGAAAGACCGGAGTAATATCCAGGCAGATATGACCTGCCACAATTGCTTTTTTCATGGATTATTCCACTCCCATTAATAATTTCATAACATAGAGCTCCAGGCTCTCAAAGTCACGATTCTCTACACATTTCTTCTGGAAATCATAATCGAACTTATCTACCTTATCCTCCAGCATCTGGAATATCTCAAGACTTGTCTCAAGATGCTTATAGCTGTCCTCATCTTTGGTGGTTCTCATAGCCTTAACATCCAGACCAACATACTCACCATGGTCACCGTATCCATTTTCCTTCAATACCTTCACCTGGTTAAATGCTGCTCTTAAATTCTCTACACCAAAGGATTTGTCCTGATCGTAACGAATTCCGTTCTGATCATTTAAGTGTACCGTCATCAGCTTATTCATTGCAAGAGCAAATCCGATTTCATGGGCTGGATCTAAGCCGGCAAGAATGGCATGTGCACTTTCTAAGTTGCCGCCTACACGATCTGGATCTGTTGTTGCTGCTGAAATAGCCATAACATGTCCCATGGTACCACAGATACTTCTGTCAATTGGCTCATTTGGTTTTGGCTCGATACATACCCGAATCTTAGGGTCATATGCCAGCATCTTGTTAATTGCCTCAATTAGCATCTGTGTTGCCCATACTGGAGATTTACTTTCTGCACATAAGGTGCCTTCTCTTGCAAGCCACAGCACAATCATGTCACAGCCTAACTCCTTGGCAATATCAATAGAGCGATATGCTCTCCACATTGCGTACTCTCTGTCTTCCTTAGAGGTGCTCATGAAGCCACCATCCTGCGTATGGCCATCCATCCAGAGACGTGGTGCAACAAATTCTGCTGCCAAACCATATTTATCCAATTTCTTTTTCAGTTCCTTAGCCTTCTGGATAATTTCTTCTTCTGTGTAATCATTAATGTTTGGCACTGCATCATCATCATGAAATTGAATGGCTGAAAATCCCATCTCTGCGAATTTTGCCAGCTTTTCATCAAAATCGATTTCCTGTCTTGTGGCAGGTCCGTATGAATCTGCTCCTGCATGTACATTCCATGGTCCTACGGAAAACTTAAATTTACTCATTGTCTTTTCTCCATTTCCCCGATATATGCATCGGCTATCTTTTTTTGTTAATTCTGTTATAACAGGGTTTTTCACTATAAAAATGACAATATTGCGATTATTCTTGCCATTTGTTGCTATCTCGTGATAAGGTTAAAACAGAATTGTATCCGGATGGAGGGTCTGAAATGAGAAATAACAATGAAATCGAAATTGTACATCATAATACCATGAATCAGCTGGAGCTGTTTTTGGTGGAAATGGTGTCTCGGGGTCCTCATGGACATGATGATTTGGAAATTGGTATGATACTGGAAGGCTCTGTAAATCTGTTTATGGAGCAGGATACCTACTTGCTTCAGGCTGGAGATATCTATATAATCAACCGATTTCAGATTCATTCTTTTCTTCGAACCCAGGACAAGAATCAGATTCTTGCCTTTCAGATTCATCCCGACTTCTATCGACATATTAATCCCAGCCTGGGATTTCTTCGATTGGAAAACAATATTATCCATAGCGGTTCCCTGCATAAGGAACTGACTCAGAGATTACAATCTTGTGCCGACTTTTATTTTCAAGGTACTCTGGAAGCACAAATTCATTGCAGCAGCCAATTGCTGTCTGCACTGGCACTCCTATTAGAACATAGCTTCTATTCCATATCCAGTGAACAGGAATCCACCTCGGTCCGTAATAACACCATGCGTTTGAATCATATTATGGATTATATTTCAGCCCATTATATGGAACGCATCAGTCTGGAAGAAATTGCCGGGCTGGAACATATTACCAGCTATCATGCTTCTCATTTCATGAAAAATATGCTGGGGATTTCTTTTCAGGAATACCTTAACCAGGTGCGATTCCAGCATGCACTTCAGTTATTTGAAAATACCAGTCTAACTGCCATGGATGTGTGCCTGGAGGTAGGGTTCTCCAGCACCAGATATCTGAATCAGATGTTTATAAAGAACTTCCATTGCTCTTATAAGGAATATCAGAAGGCAGCAAAAAAGCCGCGTCTATCTGACGCGGCTCTTGCTACTGAGAACGTTCAGCACCGATACTCTTTTGCTCAAAGTCGGATGCTGTTGGAGAAAAAGCAATAATATGCTCTTTTCTCTATTTCTTTATTTCATTTAACTTCTTATTCAGTCCCAATATCACTTCTTTCGGTACATTTCCGCCAAATCCCATCATACGCTTAATGGTGAAGCCTCGCATCATCTTCTGTAATGCTGCAGGATCCATGCTGGCTGCCATATCTGCCATACCGGCTTTCTCCTCTTCTTCGCCCTCTGCCTTAGGCTTCTTAGCATTCATAGCTTCCATCATCGGAGCAAGAATTGCTGCCGCCTGTGGATTATCCATAATATCGCCAAAGGTATCGTTAATTGAGAAATATCCATCTGGACAAGTGATTTCAAACCAGTTGATAACATCTCCAGTAACCGGAATACGATAATCCAGATTTGGCTCATCTACCTTGCGGATATGAGACTCATCAGAACACTCTCCTGCTTTTGCTACCAGAGTCGTCTCACCTACATTTGGAATCTCAAAGGTGAAGAAATGATCCTTGGCGGTCTGTGTTCCAACAGAAGTACCATTTACAAACAGCTCCACCTGTGGCTGATTGGAGTATACCTTAACTCTTGTGGTATCCTCTTCTCTATCCACAAAATTCTTGCTGCAAAGGTGTACAAATGGTTCGTCGCTTAACCATGCCTTGTATGCATAGAAGGAATCCTTCTTATAGGTACGGTCGAAATTCACCAGTCCCTTATTATTCATACCCTGGCTTCCGCCTTCGTCTCTGGCATCTGCTGCAAAATCAAACATATTCCATACGTGGGTTGCCCAGATATATGGTCTGGTATATAACTGCTTAATCACTTCTTCGTGATAATATGCCTGATATTCCTCTGTATAATCTCCCTGCTCCGGATGTGCAGAATGCCATTTGTAAGCCTCTGCCCCATACTCGCTCATACCAATTGGCTTATCAGGGAATGCTTCATGGAACTCATCCATAAATTTGCCATTATCCTCAATCTTGCCGCCGTACCATCCAAGATACTGATTGTAGGATACCACGTCAGGAATCTGCACATATTCCTCTGTAATTGGGCACATGGAGATAACTGCCATGGTAGTAAGTCTGCTCTTATCCATTTCATGACACATATCATTTAAAATATGGTGGTTCTCTAATAAATCTGCATCTGCTGCACCTGCCATGGTAATCTCATTGGACAGACCCCAGAAGCAAATGGATGGATGGTTATAATTCTGTACAATCAATTCTCTCATCTGAGAAATGGTGTTCTCTCTACCCTTCGGCATATGGATGGAAATATAAGGAATCTCAGCCCAGATAACCAGACCTCTTTCATCTGCCAGGTCATAGAAATACTGATCATGCTGATAATGTGCCAGTCGAACTGTAGTAGCACCTAATTCACAAATAAGATCCATATCCTGCTGATGCATCTCACGTGTCAGTGCATTACCAACCTTTGGTCGATCCTGATGTCTGGACACACCACGAAGTGGATAGCTTTCTCCATTTAAGAAGAAGCCAAGCTGTGGATCCACGTAATAGGTACGACATCCGAAACGTGCAGTTCTTTCGTCAATGACAACACCATTCTTCTTCAGCTCTACCTTCATGGTATACAGATATGGGTCCTTACGACCGTTCCATAAATGTACATTCTTGATTTCCTGTTCCAGCTTGGTTACATCTGCTGCTACCGTCTTGGTCTCAACTACCTGGGTTCCATCTAATAACGTATAGGTAAGCTCTTCCTCACCGGTAATTCCTGTCAGATATACCTCTGTTAATACAAAGGCATCCTTCTCCTTAATCTCCGGTGTAACCTTAATTGCTGTAGCGCCAAAGTAGTCCAAATCAAAGCGAGCTTCATCTACGCAGATAATGGTTACATTTCGATAAATTCCACCATAAAATGTAAAATCTGCGGACTGTGGATATACGTAATCATTTGGAGCATTATCTACTGCTACTACAATCTCATTTTCTTCCTGAAGATATTCTGTAATGTTAGCTCTCCAGGTAGAATATCCGCCATCGTGGTGACCTGCCTGCTTTCCATTTACATATAAGGTAGCAGAGGAATTGGTTCCTTCAAATTGAAGATAGACATCCTTGCCAGCCTCCAAATCAGCCTTTGCCAGCTTCTTTGTAAAATAGCAGGTGCCACGATAATAATCGTTACCTCCATCCTGTCCATCTGTACCATTCCAGGTATAGGGCAGGTCTAAGGTCTCCCAGCTTCCCTGTGACAAAGCATTGCCCTGTTGTGGTGCAATGGCATCCTTGGTAAATTGCCAATTGCTATTCCATAATGTGTTTGTTCTCATTGTGTCTCCTCCTATTGGTAATCCTTTTGATTACGCTTATTGTAGCATAGGCAATCAGGCGGTGTTATAAATATAATCGCTTTTTTGTTATGATTTTAAGGAAATATAGGGAGTTTTTTATTTTTCCTCTTCATCAAGCTCCATCTCTTCCAGGCATATGTGAAAGCCGTCCAGCGTGGTACTGGGCACATGTTCTGCAAAGGTGTATCGCTGAGGTGGAAGATAATAGGGAGCCTCCAAATTGCGTGAGGTCCTGGTTTCGTCTAGCTGGTATACATGAACTTCATTCTTCCATGGGTCTACCATCCAATATTCCTTCACACCTGCTTCCCCATATGCTATCAACTTCTCATTCGCATCTCTCATCCAGGTGGATTTGGACCAAATTTCAATAATCCAATCTGGAGCCCCAATACATCGCGTCCTATTCAGCTTATCTCTATCACATACTACTGTAATATCCGGCACTGCCACAGTAGCCTTATGGGTTGGAAGCTCCACATCAAAGGGTCCCGGATATACCTTGCACATTCCCTGCTTTTTCTTAATATAATTTCTAATCTCTGCTGACAATTCCATAACAATACTTTGGTGCCGCATGGTTGGTGATTCCATCACAAAAAAATTTCCATTAATCAGTTCCAGCGGATACCCTTCCGGTGTCTCGTTATAATCCTCCACAGTATTACAGGCTGCATCTATATCACAATCCCTACATACTCCAACCGTTTCCACATATGACATGAGACGTTGTACCAGCCTGGGGTTTTTCTCTATTTCTATAAAGAAATCTCTGGTTTCTACCCGAAAATATCTTCCCATAGATTCCAGATTATCAATTCTAGGATAGGTCTTCCCATGGTACCAGTCGCAAAAGGTAGTATATGGAATATCCAGATCAAAGCATACATTCTTCCGGGTCTTTTGATAGAGCTTCATTAGAAATTTCAGATTGGCTGCAATCACTTCCTTCGGGGTGTAATGCATAGATGTATTTCCCATAGGTCTTTCCTCCTTCTCCTTGAATGCGGTTACTTTTCTTGATTCTACAAATTAAAAATACGGTTATATCGTATTCTTATATTACGATATAACCGTATTTTATTCAAGTAGATTTATTATTTTTTCTATCTTTTATTATATCTACGCTGATGCAGGGAAATACTATTGCTTACGGGATGTTGAACTGTGTTCTTCTGCCAACTTGGGAATGATTATGCTTCTTTTGGGGGCACGCTTTTGTAGTCGGCATATTCCCCCACTGAACACCTCATTGCAGATATATAGATCACTTCCAGGCTTGTATTTGGTGGATTTTCTGATTTATTCTTCCGCCTGCCCCAAGGTGGTTAAGCTTCTTGGGGGCTACGTCTCTATAATCGGCATATTCCCCCAAGGTGCAGATGCTTCGCAGGCTATCTGTCGATTCTAGGCTTATATTTGGTGGATTTCATGTCTTATTCTTCTGTCTGCCCCAAGCCCTACCTTGCCCTACGCCTGTAAATCCTGCAGTAACCCCTGAATTTCCGCCTCATCCATGGCTCCCTCCAGCTTGTTCTGTACTAATTGCAAAACAACAGGAATGAACTGGGTCATGCCAGATTTCTTAGCCATTTCAATCCGTGGTTTCCATTGTTGCAGCACTGCCTGCTTCTGGGCTTCTCCTACAGGATTACTGTCCTCCCATGAAATAAGGGATAATCCCATATACGCAACCTGGTCAATGTAGGCTTTGCACTCCTGTGCAAACTGATGGATTCTGGCTTCATCCTGTCCAAGCCAACCATTCCATCCAATTTCAGCCACTGCATACATTCTGGGAAATGCCATTGCATATAGGCTTTCAGCATCCAAAATCGTTTCCGACCACAAGGCACACTCAACTCCCATCTGATCTGACTCTGGTATCATCTCACCTGTTCGAAGCCGGGGTTCGCTGGCTAATACCTTTCGCATAGGTGCCAGTGCTGGAATATAATCAAAATAAAAATTAGGAGAGTAAGAATAAATCCATCTTCTTCCACTATCTAAATGCTTTGCACAGTAGCCCCGATCCTCGCCTTCTTCATTCCAGTACTGAATGACTACATCACTGTGAAGATTTTTCGCACGAAGTGCCTCATTCCAGCAAATAGGTGTCTTCCCATGTGCAATTAAATAATCTGCAATTTCAGAAGAGAAATGTGCCTGTAAAGCTTCTTCATCTTTCAACTGCAACAGCTTCATTTTCTTTTGGCATTTCTCGCAGCTCTTCCATTCATCCTTAGGGACCTCATCCCCACCAATATGGAACAGCTTAGATGGAAACAGGGGAATGATTTCATCCAAAAGCTTTTTGATGAATGCCATCGTCTCTTCATTTCCACCACAGAACACCCGCTTATGTATGCCAAACATAAAGGGAACTTCCATTGGTTCCTGGCTACAGCTTAATTCAGGATAGGCTGCAAGAATGGCACTTACATGTCCCGGCATATCAATTTCTGGGACAATTTCAATTCCTCGAACCGCAGCATAGGCAATGATTTGTTTCACCTGCTCCCAGGAATAATAACCACCATAGATGCTTCCATCCTGGTCTTTTCGCCAGGAACCTATTTTATTTAGCTTTGGAAAAGCCTTGCTCTCCAGGCGATACCCCTGGTCATCACTGATATGCCAATGCATTACATTCAGCTTCACTAACGAAGCCTGTTCAATCATCTTCTTCACAACCGAATCATCAAAGAAATGTCTGCTGCAATCCAAATGAAATCCCCGGTAAGACATTTTGGGGTGTTCTTCTATCACCTGACAGGAACAGCTTCCCTTTCCTTCTAACAGCAACTGGAATAAGGTAGTCAATCCCCATATCCATCCCTGTTGGTCCATGGCCTGAATGGTGATGGAATCCTTTCTAATATTCAGCCGATAAGCTTCTTTTGCTCCAATGTCATCACGTAGCTCCAAATTGATGCTTTCAATCTGAGAGGCATCGGCATCACTCGCTTCTCTCGTCCACTTTTGACTGGCTATTCTTGTTTGAAATACTTCAAACAAGCTGGCATCTCCATTCCACTGGCATGTGTCAGTGGAAATGTATACTCTGTCATTTGTATCCAGGCAATGAACTGCTCTACATGGAATCATAGATATCCTCCTGTCCCTGATTTATCATTCATATATTGTCTTTTCTACTGGAAATATTCCTTCTGCACCTTACTGTCACTGACTGCCTTTAAGACACGACGGCAACATACATCTATTTCATCCTGGCTTAGTCTGCCAGCCTTAAAGTCCTTGGTGCATTCCTTCACCACTGCATTGCCACCTGGCATAATCAGGTCATTTCCTGCCTTGTAAGCTGCACTTCTTCCGCCTAAGCCCTTATCGGTAGACATCCAATCTGTCATAACCACGCCGTTAAAGCCCCACTCGTTACGAAGTGCCTTGGTGCACAGGTCGTAGCTGTTAGGGGTATAAACATGATTTAGCTTGTTATAGCTTGTCATCACTGCTTTGGCATGACCTTCACGAACTGCTATACGGAAGCCTTCCAAATAGATTTCACGAAGGGCACGTTCCTTCATATTACTGGACATTCCTGCTCTGCAGGTCTCCTGATTGTTAGCAGCATAATGCTTAATGGTTACATAGCAGCCTGCATGAGACTGAACGCCGCGGGAGATTGCTGCTGCTGTCTTACCGGATACCACTGGATCCTCGCTATAATATTCATAGTTGCGTCCACAAAGAGGATTTCTATGAATATTCATACCAGGTGCCAGCCAGAAGGTACAGCCGAACTCTTCCATTTCCCGTCCTGCCGCATCACCTACACGCTCAATCAGCTCCTGGTTCCAGGTCATGGCAAGGGCAGTTCCAACAGGAAATGCAGTAGCATTCTGATAAATCAATGTATCCTTTTGGGCATCCCCACACATAATTTTCTTCATGAATTTTGGCCAATCATTCATAAAGTCCATCATCATTTCCATTGCCTTAATCTTGCCCTTCTTGGTTACGGCAGATACTCTCTGAAGACGAAGTCCTGCAGGACCGTCACATAAAGCAGTAGAGCTAAGTCCCAGTTCAGGAAATGCTGCAGTATAAGCTGCAGAACCCGGAACATAGAAATATGGTTCTCCGCCGAACATTCCGCTTCCTGCCAACAGGGTCAGCTTCTGCTCTGGTGTCAACTGTTTCATCCAGTTCTCTACCTGCTCATTGGTTTCATCATTGTTTTTATTATAATCAAAGGTAGTTGTCTCAATGGCTGCTACGTCTAATGTAATTACCTCCAGACCGGCAACATCTGCAACATAAGGTGCTTCTCTATGTAGCTCCTCAAACTCCTTATCTAATGGACAGATATGTTCACATTTCTCCAGTACTACCTCCTGTGGCAGATATAATACGCTGGCATTAACAGTATTAGCCACATTGATACCGTAGCTTAATACATAATTGCCTGCCTCCAGGACATAAGCTGCTTTGGCTTCGCTATAGGAAGACAGTGCATGTAAATCAAAGTCTACCGTAAGAAGCTCCTCTTCTCCTGGAGCTAACAGCCCACTCTTGGCATAGCCTACCAGGCGTTTGTTCTCCTTCTCCATGGTGCCAGCAGGTGCGGATGCATATACCTGAACAAAGCGTTTTCCGGCTACGGAGCCTGTGTTGGTAACCTTCACCTGAAGCTGTGCCATATTTCCCTCTGCCTTGGTTCCTGCATAGGACAAATCAAAGCTGGTATAGCTTAAGCCATAACCAAAGGGATATCTTACCGGAACACCGAAGCTGTCATAATAACGATAGCCTACATAGATGCCTTCCTTATAATCTGTTTCTCTTGGATTTCCATCCATATCACCAAAGCTGTCACCAAAAGGTACATCCGAATAGTTTCTTACCCAGGTATCGGTTACGCCACCTGAAGGATTAACCTTGCCGCTGATTACATCTGCTAAGGCTCTTCCACCTTCCATTCCCTGCTGGCAGAAGAAAATTACTGCATTAATTCCAGGAACCTGTTCTAATACAGACATATCCATGGTTCCACCTACATTAATAACCAAAATAACCTTCTCATATTTTTCCACTGCAATCTTTAAATTGGCAATTTCACCTTCCATAAAGGTAAAGTCATCCTTGGCAAGCTCTCGGTCTGCACATTCTCCTGCCTGTCTGGAAATGGCATAAATACATACCTTGGCATCACTATTTGCCACATCCTCATCTGTAATTAACCGACCAGCGGGCATACGGTAGGGATTTGCCATAATATTAATCATATCTTCAGAAGACATACCGATAGGGATGGAATTCGTCTTTGAGTTCTTAGCATGCTCCTTCTTACCATCCTCGAAAGCCTTCGCCCAGTCATCTAGCCAGTTCTGTGTTTTAAATGGGTATCCTGCATGAGCCAGACCTTCTGCAATGCCAATGGCATGACGCTCATTTACCTCACCGCTTCCAGTACCGCCCTTTACTGTGTGGGCTGCACCACCTCCATACAACGCAATCTGACAAGGTGCCAAAGGCAGGGTTCCATCATTTTCTAATAAGGTAATACTTTCACAGGCTGCTTCATAGGCCACCTGCTGATTATCCTTTTCTCTTTGGGTAACTTCGTCACTGTAAACTGCTTTAAATCTTAATTCTGCCATGTTTTATTCTCCTTCTTAATAGAAAATCTCGCTATACAGCTATGTTACATAACAGTATAAACGAGATGATTCTAATTTAGTATCATTTTTTTACGATTTCTATTACATTTTTGACCAATTTGGTGTAAAATCTGGAATCGTTATTTTTACTTACTCCTTTTCCATAGCCCGGCTGAAATATCCTAAGCCAGTGTATATAGTTTCACTGTTCCAGATAGTCCGGTAATTGCATGTGCTGCTCCCCGCATTCGCTGTTCCATCTTGCCACTTCCAGCCGATAAGCCTAATGTGGTTGCCTGTTCTATTACCAGATGGTTCTCACCCTCCTGAAGAAATGGTGTTACATCAAAATAATATCCTGGTGTAATCTGATAGCCTGCTGAATTTCCATTTACAAACACCTCAATCGCTTCTGCCGCTTCCTCAATTGCCACAACCACCTGCTGACCTGCTGTTGCCTGAAAATCTGCCTCATAACGGATAAAGCCGCCAAAGTCCTTCTCTTCCTGTTGCACATCATCTGGAAGGCTGACCAGCTTACTGCCGGTAAAGGATGGATAGTCCAGCGCCTTGCAGGTACTTCTGGTAAATTCTGTCAGGGTTACTTCCGTCCCCTTATTTATAATGTAAGACACCTGAGAGGAATGGCTGGCAATCAGCTGCTGAGCTTCCTCCGTAATGATTACTGCAAGACTCTTTCTGGACTCTAAGGTAATATCCATGCTATTTTCTTCCTGCACCCAATCTACAGAGACGAAGGTTTCATTCCATGGATCGTAAATCACCGGTGTTCCAGTGTATTCAGATACATTTCCAGGAAGCACCAGCTTGCCATGGTAGGTTGTCACACCTTCATTTACCAGGAAAAATACCTTCTCCGCTCCTTCATAGTGAAGTATGTGAACCCGGTCTCCCTGGGGCTGCAGCTTTGCATCCTGACAGCTGTATGGGTGCATAATCTGCTTTTGGCACAATCACATACTTAAATTCTCCTGCTTTCTCCATATAATCCAGCGGCAAAAAGAGATAATCTACTCCTGCTTCATAGACTGCTCTTGCCGGAAGGTCCAGGGTCTGACACGCTCCTGCCCAATCGGATTCTGCATGATAGTAGATTGCCACAGGAACAACCGGCTTACCACCAGACAACAGGGATGCCACGCGATTCATATAACGGCACAGCTGTCCAAAGGCACGATACTGTGGATTATTTCCATGAGCATAGAAATGTGGCGGGCAGTCCGAATCCGGAAAATCCTTGGGGGAAAATGCATGAGGGACATAGTTATTAATTCCTCGTACCAGAAAATGATCTGCCAGATATTTCTGTTCATACACCCCAGAGCTCCAGCCATAATTGCCGAAAATCTCACACATGGCCTGTCCCTTCTTCTGTGGGTCCAACGCAGCCAGGGATTGTGCCAGTTTGGCCAATGTATAGTGATAGAAACCTGCGTTTCGTTCTCTTCCCATAATATCCGTGGTAACAAGCTCCTCTCCCTGGGGAAGCACCTGGCCACCAATATCATCAATGCCAGCCATATCCTGACCTTCCAGTCCCCGGAAATAATGTCCTAATCCGCTTCCTGTTGTGCAATGGGTGTCACTGTCTTCAATCATATGTCCGATGTACTGTACGCCATGAGCACGGCACCAGTCGCCTACCTGATAGGAGAAGCAATCCTTCACCAGCTTGGTTACAGCATCCATATAGCATACACGGAATTTTTGAGTCATTTCCTGATTGTAACCATTTTCCCATAACAGGGGCATGCACTGCTTGTAGTCCTGACCCCAGGTCTCTGCCAGCATTTGTCCTAAGGGTTCACTCCATGGAAGATCCTGCTGGGTGCCTAACACATTGTGCTGGGCATAGAGAATTCCATTTCCCAGCTCCGGTTCATCCGAGAAGAAGCCTGCAATGGTATTGCCGAAATATTTCTCGTAATGCTGTAAATGTGGCTCGTAGACTGCCTGTATCAACAACTTACAGCTGTCTTGATTCATCATATTAATATAATTTCTATGAGGACCATAATTTGCTGAAATCACGGTAGCATATGCCTGCCAATCGCCCTCTGGCTTCTCAAAGAAATCCTGTCCTGTTAGATCCACGCACTGACCATTGGGTCCATAGGCTGCCACTGATAGAATTCTGTCATCCTGTCTATCCTTCACTCCCTTAGCAGAGCCTGTCATCATTATCTTTTGCATCATGGTCATTTCCAGCTTCACCGGCTTCATCAGCTGTCTGCTCTTAAGGGCAATCCTCTTAGCTCTTCCCGTATAGGAGAACTTCCGGGTCATAACACTTCTGCGATACAACGCCGGGTCTGCATCTATCACGGCTCCATTAGCATAGCCCGTTGGAAAATGGGAATCATCCAAAATCCACACCTTCATATTTCGCTTAGAAGCCTCATCCAAAATTGCATCCATATCCTGCCACCACTTAGGTCCACAGAAATCTGGATGAGGACGACTCTCCACACAAAAAGCCTCACACCCTGCATCCTGAATCACACCAACATATTTTCTTAACGTTGCCTCATCTTCTCCATGCTGCCAGAAGAAGGGGAGCATATGGTTCTCGTACTTTACTTTTGAAGTAATCATGTTATTGTCTGTCATATGACAGTCCTCTCTTTTATGTTCTATGATTGATATTATTTTTCAAGGTTACCTACTCTTACTACCTAAAACTATACACGAAAATGGAAGATATTATTATCATATTGTTTTGTTTTTTATCACATAATTTTGTTTTTCATATTCTTTATATCTGATTTTCTACCAGGACAAGGTCCGTGTTTATATAATATCTATAAAACATAATGGCATACCCCTCCCAATATTCCCAACCAAAACTCTTGCGAATAAAATCCCTCATAAAACGAAAAATCCCCACACACCGTGACCTTTACTCCTAAGTCTCACAAATATATGGGGATTCATCATTCATTCTATTACTTACTCACCAATATCTTCCAGGTAACCAGGCAGATAGTCCCGTCTTGCCCCCGATGGTTCATTCTATTAGAGATTAGATGCTCTTGGCATTCCAATCGAATCCAGCAATTCGCAGACAGGACGTCTGCGAAAGGCTTAAACTGAGCCATGGATGGCGAATTTAAGCCGCTTGCGTCCCCCGCCGGCAAATTTCCCTGGAATGCCTAGAGCATCTTATCCCCAATAGCGAACCATCGGGGGCAAGACGGGACAATCTGCCGCCACCTACCTGCAACATACCTTCTTACACTGTAACATCATCCTCCAAATGATTCTTCCTATCCTCCCTTGCCTTCTGCTCCTCTGTCATCAGACGATAAAAGGATTTCTCCAACATTTTCACAAAGACAATCATATACATCACCGGAAGAAGAAGAATCAGCCAAACCTGAAAATAAATCAGCATTCCAAATACTGCTGCCAGCGCAAGCAATGCAAGATTTCCAAAAGGATGCATCAGCATAATGAGAAATGAGCTGCGAAAGGACTTCCATAGCGTATTTTCAAATCGCGCAATGTATCCAAAGCAATATAACGCAGTTAGCAAGAATAACAAAGCCAGCACCAGCATTGCCAGATACAGCAATCCTCGGCCTTCCCCCTTCATTGCCATCTGATATAAATAGGAAATATCATAAATTGCCAGCGCTGCAACCACCACTTCAATCACCCATAAAATCGTAGCACTTTTGAAATTCTTCCGAAATTCCTGCCAATAGAGATGGAAGGGATATTCTCTGTCATGAAGAAGATTCTTCTGGGTGACAGAATACATTGCTGTAGTTGCCGCTCCAATGGTGAAGATTGGAATGCATGCAATTAACCAGCATGCATTCACAATCAGACATTGTGCAACTTTATTTAAGCTTGCCATAATCTTACTTTCCTGATAATCCATAGTTTATTCCTTTACTGCTCCAAGAAGGGAGCCCTTCTGCAGCTGCTTCTGTGCAAAAGGCATACACATTAATACCGGAAGTGTTGCAATTAAGATAACACAATAGCTTACAAGATACTTATTCCAATCCGGAGTTGCCGCCTGGAGAATACTGCTGTTATCTGCAACGATCTGCTTAATCCACAGCTGAAGCGGCCAAATCTCCCGATTACTAGGTACATAGATGGAAGCCTCGAACCAGGAGTTCCAGGATAGGATGGCTGTGTTAATCATACATACTGTAATCAATCCCATGGACTGAGGAAGGAGAATCTTGAACATAATAGTAAAATGTCCTGCACCATCTAACTCTGCAGATTCAATGGTGGAATAAGGAACCTGCTTATACGCATTCATTGTCATAATAATAAACATGGCATTGGTACAGCCTGGAATAATCAAAGACCAGATGGTTCCTGTCATTCCCAGGTTACGAATCACCATATAGGTTGGTACCGTTCCGCCGCCAAACATCATGGTGAAAATGAAGAACAATGTCATAAATCCTGATAGTTTTGTCTTGCGGAAGATACAGTATGCACCAATGACATTCATAATTAATCCAAAGATTACATTTCCAGCAACATAGACTATGGTAATTCCATAGCTTCGAATAATAGCCAGATCACTATAATTTATGGTCTTATCATATCCAACCCAGTTGGGCTTCCCGTCTGGTGTAATCCATTTCCAGAGAATTCCACTGTGGGCAATGACTTGCTGTCCATCTGATACAGATACCATGGCTGTATGCCACATGGGAATTACTGCGATAAAGATACACAGAAACAGAAATAACAGAATCAAAACATCTGCAATCCGCTCTCCCGCACCTGGGTGGACGACCATACCTTCTTTATATTTTGGTTTTCTACTCATTTTATCGTCCTCCTAAAACAGTGAATTCTTGGTTGCCTTGGCACTTAATTTGTTACCTGTAATCAATAGAATTGTTCCAAGAATGGATTGGAATAATCCAGATGCGGTAGACAATCCGAAATCTGTAGAGCTTCCGAATGCCATTCGGTAAGTATAAGTACTTAAGCAGTCTGAGAATTCATAGGTGGATGGCATATAAATCAGCAGTACCTTATCAAATCCTGCCATAAATACCAGTCCAATCTGCATGGTAAACATCATTACAATAATAGGCATAATCTGTGGGATGGTAATGTTCCATACCCTCTGCCATCTGGTTGCCCCGTCAATACAGGCTGCCTCATACAGATTCTGATTAATTCCTTCAATGGTTGCTATGTAGATAATGGCTCCATATCCTGCCCCCTGCCATACACCAAGTAAGGTGTTAATCAGCCAGAAGGAGGGACCATTTACCGCCAGCCAGTTCTGTGCCGGCAATCCAAACAGCGTCAAAAACTGGGTAATTGCTCCATTATTATTTAAAAATTCCTGTGCCAGAGAACAGCATACTACTGCTGATACAAAATATGGCATATAGGTGAGGGTCTGAATGGTTCTAGACAATCGCTTGCTTCTCACCAGTCCAATTAACAGACCTAAAATAACCGGAGCTATAAATCCAATGGTAAGATTCAGCAGTGCCATACAGGCCGTATTACGGAATGCAATGGGAAACTGCCTTCCTGTAAACAGCTCCACAAAATTATCCATGCCAACCCAGGTACTTCCAAATAATCCCTTGGCAACCTTGTAATCTTCGAAGGCCATTAATATTCCTACCATAGGAATATACTTAAACACTACAAAGAATACAAAGGGAATTAAAAAGATTACGTAAATTGGCCAGTTTTTCTTAATGTCGTAGCTCCAGCTCTTCTTATTAGAGGGAAGCTCTGGGCTTTTGGCTTTTTTATTATTTGCCATGTGACTCATCCTTTTCTTATTCTGAGATATATTATTTCTGCCTCAGGCTGTTACACCTGAAGCAGAAGGTTCCTTATTTCTTATTTTCCATTCAGTAAATCTGCTACTCTCTGATATGCTTTCAATACTTCCTCTGGATTCAAGTCCTCTAACAGACCAACATATTCATCCCATGCACCATTGCCTGTGCCATTCTTAATCATGTTAGGAACTTTGGTACTGATAATATCGTTAGAGTTATTGGTAAGCTTATTGTCCAGCTTAGATTCTGCATCGGTAAATAAAGTTGAATACTGTAATGGATATCCGGTATTCTTATAGGATGCATATAATATCTGTGCTGTCTTAACTACCTCTGTATGTCCTTCGTCATAGGTATAGCTTCCGTCAGACGGATTAGCGATTCGATTGTAACCCAGGCCAAGACGCATTGGCTTAATAGCATTACAGATATCATTAGAGCCATCTACATTTAACACATAGGTAAAGGTTCCATCATCATGCTGTTCAATGGTGTAAGCACTAGTAATGCCAGCCTCCTTGTACAGGTCATTTTCAATCTTAGTAGATTTATACTGCTCTTCATTTAATCCCATGCAAATCAGGCAGTTACCCTCATCCGTATAGAAATAATCAAACATGGTAAATAATGCTGCCAGATCTTTGTCCTTTGCCTTATCAGTAATACAGATTCCACTTCCTACACGGCTGTCCTGGTACATTGCAGATGGTTCTACGAATTTCTGTGCATCGGTACCATACATATCATTGATTGGAGATGGGCATCCCATAACATAAGCGTTTTTAGCATCAGTAGCATCTGCACAGGTTGCACGAATGGTTTTGCCTAAGGTTCCAATGGTTCCCCACCACAAACCTACCTTTCCTTGTGTCATTCCATTCTTATTGGTTTCAAAGAAGATTTCAGAAGAACGGGTCTCGAACTTACTGTCAAGCCAGCCATTCTTATACCAGGTATTCATAGCATCAATATAATTCTTGAAATCATCTGATACTGCGGAATACTCTGCGGTGCCATCTTTTGTAGTATATACCGAACCATCTGCATTACCAAAGGAGGACACCAGGTCTCCCATTGCCATATATCCCTGATAATAGGTTCCAATTGGATATGCATCTGCATCTTCTGCAAAGCTTCTCTCAGCAATTGCCTTGGAAAAGGCATCTGCCATCCACTCCCAGTCACTTACGGTGTAGGGATAATCCTTGCCACTTGGGAAGATTACATTATCTGTATAATCATTATCCGGGTCTGCACCATCATTGCTAGTGAAGCTTGTGACTTCATTCTTCTTCCAGCCTTCTAAGTTACCGGAAGACTGTGCCTTAGATAATGGAGTAACGGCCGGATGTCCATTCTGCTGCACATAGGCACTATCCCAATCCCATACATATTCTGTAGGAGTTGCGTATTCTACAATCCAGTCGCGGCGATAGGAATATCCGCCCCACATATTACCAACCCCTTGGTTAGAGAAGCCGGCAATCTTCAGATACTGGGTATTACCATCCTCATCTGTGCTGGTAACTCTCGCCTTAATATCCGGATTTTCGTCCAAAAGCTTTACATAATTAGGCATATATTTCTCAACATATTCTGTAATATCCATAGCTATGCCTTCCTCATACAGGCTTTCTACGCCGCTGGAAATGGACAGGTCGATAATTTCAGGATACTCTCCTGTGGAAATCATGGTATTAAAGTTGTCTGCTTCTGCTCCTGCGATTGGATTCTGGAAGGACAAGGTTACCTGGGTTCCTTCTTCATCATCCTTGGCAATTCCGCCATTTTCCACATCCCAGCTTTGTGCATTCAGCCACTGGATTCCTGGATTATCATCATACTTCTCATAGTAGGTTCCTGCTCCATCTGTGGTGTAAATCCACCATGTAAAGTCATCCTTACCTGACGATTTGGAGCCACACCCTGTTGCAGTAACGGCTGTTGTTAATACCATTGCAGCAGCCAATCCTAGGCTCATTAATTTTTTCAGTTTCATATAAACCCTCCTCTTTCTATTGGAAAATCATGTACGCACCCCATGCACAAAAGATGTGCTGCACAGGCGTACTCTGTGCAATTTTGTTGTTTCTTAATTTATATTCTAAAAGGATACCGTATTTCTGGTTATTGATTTTTCGCTATCCTTATAGTTTTTTCACTACAATTCCGATATTCCCCAGGGCTGATTCCCATTGCCCTTCGGAAGATGTCTCCAAAATAGCTTTGAGCTGTAAATCCCAGCTTTTCGCTAATTTCTGCCACGGAAAGATTGGTGTTTTTCAACAGCTGGCAGGCCTCATTTAGCTTCTTATCCTGAATATATTCCTTTAGACCTACACCCATCTCCTGCTTAAAACACCGGCTCAGATAATAGTCGGAATATCCAATAAAATCTGCCAGCTCATGGATAGAAAGCTTACTGTTGATATGTAGGTTAATATAATCACACACCTTCTGAATCTTAGGGGAAATGCCTTCCTCACTCTTCAGGCGATGTACTCTGGCCACAAAATCTGCAATAGCATAGCTTCCTATTTCTGTTAATTCCTCCAAACTCTCGCAACGATCTATCTGCATAAGGTAATGATCGCTCATGGCATATGCAATTTCTGGATGAAGTCCTCCTCGAATAGCGGCTCGGGATATTAAGGTAATAAAGGTAATCTCATGAACCTGATATTGATGAAGTGCTGTTCCCTCTGCTATATTTCCAAGAGCGCCTTCATGCCCCAGACGGTTTTGATATATCTTGTAATCCTGGCTGCCCTCCTCCACACAGGTAAGCATCTTTCTCTCAAGCTCGTAGGTATTATGCTGGCATACCCCTATGCTTTCCTTATATTTCTTCTCTCTGCTCTCTGAGTAGTTCTGATAGAAATCTCCAAAATTCAACTTTTCTCCTGTAATGCAATAATGAAACATCATGCCGTATTCCAGGAATTTGGTAATGGTAATCACCGGAATTTCCTCAATCACCTTCATAAACTTATGCTTGGAAGCAATCGATAGCTTCAGGCCATCTAGTCGCTGCACAATATGTTTCTTCGAATATTCATCTGCAAAAACAGGTCCTAAGATATGAATTCCTGTAATCTGTCCCGCTTCTTCCTGGGTCTCTGCAATCCAATAGAGTCCCAGACAATTGTTTTTCAGAATCGATTTTCCCATATAATCCTTGGGATTATCCTGGCTGGCGTAATTCAATTCCATGGACTTAGCATCATTGCCCAGCATAAAGAAGGTTAGAATCTCTTCTGTTCTTGCTTTATCAATGTACTGGATATCATAGCTGCCACTAAATCGGGTGTACCTGATTCCCGAAACTGCCAGAAGCATCTTACGAAACCATTCCACCTTCTGGTTCTTATCCTGCTCCATGTCATCCCCCTTCCTACCCTAATACCATCCTCCATAGGCTGTATTCATATGGAGAAGCAACAAATTCTATGATGGATACCTCCGGAAAGATTTAGAAACAAATAGTAAGAATTCTTGCCGGATTATCCACAGTAAGTGTGTGGATATCCTCCTGCGTAATCTGCCCTGCTTTCTGCATTTCCTGCAATACATCCGGGAACAGTACATAGCCACTTCTATGATTTTGTGTGCCATTTGCTTTATTCATCATGTCATGCCCCAGCGTAATCTGTTTGGCGTAGCCTTGCTTTAATAGTTGCTGCAGCATCTTCTTGCGAACATTTAATCCATATTGAATGATCTTTTGATCCTTGCTGGCTGTTCCCCAGGTATCCAGACCTATGTTAAAGCCTTTTTTTAATAACTCCAGTGGAAGCTGTTCGTCGTATCCATCCTGATTCACCTGTGCAGCCGGATTTCCCATCCCCATATTGAAGCTGTCCATGTGACAGAACACAACCCGTGCCGGTTCTAATCCTATCTGTCCGGTCAACATCTCTGCCAAATCAAGAATTAATTTCTTTCGCACTGGGAATGCGGTATGAATATGAAGACACATCCCCAGCCTCTTTGCCGCCTTGGCACAAGCCCGAACTGCCATCATCTCCCTTGAGCAAATCTGGCCATTTTCTACCACTGAGATGGCACATTTCACAAAGCCTGGTCTGGCATCACAGCCCTTGGTGCCATTGGCAATATAGGACAATACCTGTTCTTCCATATATGCTTCGCCTCTTCTCTCGTAGGCAGCTGGTATCGCGGCCTTAGTGTAATATCCTGCCGCTGTAATAATCTGTACACCAGATTTATGTGACAGCTGCTGTATCTGACTCACTGGAATACCTCCAAAAGGGAGTGGGCTGCAATCACAAATGGAGGTTCCGCCTCGCTGCCGATAAGCAATCAGCTCATTTACATAATAGTCAAAATCGGAAAGCTTTCCTGCTGGATTATCCTTAGGAAACTTCATGGAACTTAGCACGTCCTTCACAGACATTTGAGGAATCTGTGTAAATCCCTCCTGTTTTCTCCGCTCCATTTCGATTCCAATGTCTGCACCCTTCTCATAGGCCATAGCACCCTTCATCATGTCCGGCATAGATTTTATCATCACACGCTTCAACTTCCACGCTTTGCTTAAGGTGTGTTCATGCATGGAAGTATAGCCTAATTTTTCTGGGGAAATCGAACCACATACTGTAATTATTTTTTTATCCATTTTCTGCCTCTTCCTGTATGCCTTCTATGTCATCAGCTTAGCGTAAATTCTAGCATTTCCAACGTCCCCGTCCCTGGAAATTTAAGGAAAATAGCCCCTTGCTCTGCATTACTTCTTATGGTTCCGGCCAGCTTCTGCCACTGGCTGGCTGTCAGCTGGCCGTCAGCCACCTGGCATGTTCCTATTTCCTTACCGTGAAGACCATTGCATATCTGAATCACTCCCGCATAGTCTCCTCTGCAGGTAAACTCAATGTGTCTGGTTTTTCTTAGGTCAAAATACTTATATCCTATCTTGGTTCCCTTACTGATTCGACTCACATACTGCTGCCCATCGGTACTGGTAATACAGGGGCAATGCTCTGTCTTTCTATCTACCTTGCCATGAGGCATGCTGCCATTGGTAAGATTGCAGCAAATACTTGCGGGATACGTTCCCTGTCCCTGTAATGGTCCTGGATTTAATCCGCAGCTGGTCATCTCAACCTGGGGAATACTGCCATCCTTTGTAATGGTAATAGGTTCTGCACATCCCTGGCGGTTATAGCTATCTTCATGGGTCTGACGATGATAGAAAATATACCATTGTCCATTAATGCACTCCATGCCACCGTGATTATTACCAGTAAAGTTCAATCGTCCTTTCGGCTTTCTGCCATCAATGCCAATATCTCCATTGGAGATAACCGTTCCCCGAAAGGTAAACTCCCTGTCTGGATATGAGCTGGTGGCATAGCACAGTTCATGATGATTCCAGGAGGAATACAGAAAATAGTAGGTATCCCCTACCTTACGAATGGAGCTTGCTTCAAAGAAGGCATGACCAGCCCACTGGGTTCCTCTTGTCTTACTGGGAGTAATCTTACAGGCTCCTGAGCAATGGTTAACATATCATCCTTAAGCCTTACATGAACGGCACCGAAGATTCCATCCGGCTCTGCTGCCACCTCTTCTGGTTCCTTCCCAAGAACCATTTTATTCAACTTATTCACAAATCCCTTGGTCAGGAAATTCTTAAAATCATCAAAGGGATATCCTGCCCCATAATAGAGACGTATCACTCCATTATCATTGATTACTGCTGGGTCAAAGGGAATAAATCTCTTCAGTGGGCTTCCATCCTCCCGCCTTACATCTCCGTGGTAAACATATTGTCCATCTGGGGTGTCACACACCGCCACACTAATGGGACCCCCATACCCACCTAAGGCATAATACAGGTAATATCTTCCATCATTTCCCTGTACTACATCCGGGGCATACATATACTTATGGTCCTCTGTTACATTTGGGTCTCCTTCTCCTGTGTAGCTGATTCCTTTTGCCGTCCAATTGGTTAAATCATCCACCGGTGCAGAATACACTACATAGGGAAGCATACAATAGGTATTACCGTGTTCCTTATCATGACTGCCAAATACATATACCCGATCTCCAAACACATGAGGTTCTCCATCGGGAATATACACATCCAATGGTAAATATGGATTAAATGCCTGCTTACTCATTGATTACTCCAATCTCTTTCATACATTTTCTGCCCATAGCATCTTCTACTGTGATAGTTAGACAGCCTTCACTGCCAGCTCTTACAATTGCCAGTGCTCTTCCATAATAGGTGGTATAGCTTCCTGCGAGGAAATCTTCTTCCGTTCTTGGGTTAGCACTTCCAAAGCCCAGAAGTTTTCCTCCTGTTACCGTCACGGTCAGTTTCTTATCATCATTGGATTCCACAACGCCCCTGCTGTCTGCTAAGGCAATTGGAACATATACAATTTCTTCAGGCATTACCTGATGCTTTTCCGGCTGAATCTGTATCTGCGTCTCTTGGGCACTAATCAGCTCACATCTTCCTGTTTCCTGCTTGTTCTGATTTAAGGTCACTGCCTGTAAGGTACCTGGTTTATATTTCACTTTAAAGCTTGCTATATTATTTTCTGTTTTTTTCTTCCCGATTTTTTTTCCATTAAGGCATAGAACAACTACAGGCTCTTCAGTATATACCTCTACGACTGTCTTGTTGCCATCACAGTTCTTCCAGGACCAGGATGGAATCCCATTGGTGCCTCGCCAGGTATTCTTTGCCACCTTTACCCCTGGATGATTTGCCGGCTGTACCGTCATCTTAGGAGCTGACAGCTGATGCCATGCAGCATTTGCCATATAAATCTCTCCTGTGGGATTACCCAGAAGATCCAGTGCACCTACATCACCTAAAACCCATGGATAAGGCTTGGTAAAGCTCATACCATCCTTCGTGTAAGACCAGGCACCGATTCCAGCTTCACCCAGATAATCTATGGCTGTCCACATAAAATCTCCAGCCAAATTAGGCTGTTGCTCTACCATCTTCCAATTCTTGGTAATATCCTGGGGAAATGTCTCTGTTCCTATAATTAACCTCTGGGGATGAAGCTGTAAATCCTTCTCATATCTACCAGAAGCATAATTATATCCAGACACATCCATAATATCCATCAAAGGAGTAATCATCTGATCCACCTCAGGGGTACCAGAGGAATTGTTCATTCCTGTTCCAATGATCGCTGCCATCTTGTTGAACATCAGAGAGGAATTCATAGGCTCTGTCTTAGGGTCCTCCTCTGAAAACTGCACGCTTCCCTTCTTCGCCCTCTGCTGCATCAGCATCAGGTTGTATCCTCCGGTAACAGCTCTGGTGGCATCCAGCTCATGTACATAATCTGTCATCTCCTGTGCCAGAGACAGGCCTTCTTCTATTGCCGGTTCCGATACTTCATTTCCTATGGAATAAAATAGTACCGATGGATGGTTGTAATCCTTTGCAACCATAGCCTCTAAATCTATCTTCCAGTTGTCTTTAAATTCCAGGGCATAATCGAATTTGGTTTTTCGCTGAAACCACATATCCCAGCTTTCATCCATCACATAGATGCCATAATAATCGCAGGCATCCAAAACTGCTCTGGAACAGGGATTGTGGGCACTACGAATGGCATTAAATCCATTGTCCTTTAACAGCTTAATCTTACGAAATTCTGCCTCACGATAAGAACAGGCTCCCAAGATGCCATTATCATGATGAATGCAGCCCCCTCGCAGTAATGTATTGACTCCATTCACATACAGGCCTTTACCATCCCAGGTAATTTGGCGAATACCAAAGGTTGTCTCTGCCACATCCAAAATTTCTTCCTGATTTAATAAAGTTACGCGACATCGATACAGGTTAGGATGCTCATCATTCCATAGTATGACATGCTCTACCACCATGGTTAAGGCTGCTTCCTCTGTTACCTGTACAGCAACCACTTCATCACCAGATATAATTTCTACCTTTTTCTTGGTATTTTGATGAGCGGATGAATCTACCAAAGCATCTATTTCTACCTGAAGTGTTGCGGTAGTGTCTGCCGGTTTGTCCGGCTCCTGAATTGCTGTGGTGGTAACCCGCACTCCATTTTCAATAATATAAGAATCACCAGCTGTTAAGAGCCACACTGGTCGATAGAGACCAGAACCTGTGTAAAATCGGCTATTGGGGGTCTGGCTGTTATCTGTCTCCACCTGAATAACATTTCTTCCATCCTGAAGATAAGGTGTAGCATCTACAATAAATTCTGTATAGCCATATGCACAGCCTCCAGCCTCTTTTCCATTGATTCTTACCTTGGCTTTTCGGTATGCTCCTTCAAATAAAAGCTTCACTTGCTCTTCTTTCGGCCTGTCAAATTCTTTCTCATAGAGATATTTGCCTCCCTGATAATAACCAAGGGCACTTCCCCCTGTTGAATCTGCCTTTCTACCTTCATGAAGCATGGCATCATGAGGCAATGTCACGGGTATTTGATTGCAGGTCCAATCCTTGTTAAATGCTGTTTTTTTCATATGTCTCCTTTTATTTGGCATCACCCATTTTCTGATTTATCTCTAAAAGTCGGGCGATACTGCATGTAATAATCTAGTAAAAACTTGAAAAATAGGTACAAAAAACAAGCAGAAGCTTTCTCCTGCCTGTTTCGCAAAACTCCTTACCGTCTGGCTTCCATTTCCTGACGGATTGCAGGCATCTCTTTCTAACCTATCATTTCTTCCATAATTCTTCCCATTTCCTGGGGTGTCTCTCTAGCTCCACTGCTGAGCCACTCTATAATCACATTGGTAACGGCACCACTGTAAAACAGCATGTAATAGCGATTCTGGTCATCCAATGCATTCATATATTTCATAGAAGTATCGTTAAAGCATTCCATAAGGAAAGACTTGAGACCTGAGTCACAAATAGTCAGATAGGTGTCCTGATATTCCAGCAAATTCTCAAACATAGTCTTCCAGAACTGTCCTTCCTGGTCTATCGCTTCCTGCATCTTTACCCCGAAATCTTCTGTTAACTGGTAAATATATGAGCGAAGCACCTCTTCCTTACTTTTGTAATTCTTGTAAAATGCTGCTCTAGACACCCCTGCCCGTTTTACAATTTCGCTGACAGAAATCTTCTCGAAGGCTTCCTCCTTCATAAGATAAACAAGGGCCAATTCAATACTCTCTCTTGTCACCTTATGTGCTTCCTCATTAGAAAGCAGCAGCATATTGATTTTATCCTGTTCCCACGTTTCACTGGCCATATGTTTTCCTCTGTAGGTGATGATTGTAGTTAATTACCACAACTTAATGGTTTCATTTGATATGTTTTATGTATGATTTTACTATACTCCCCGTGTTGACATTTGTCTACTCGGCGTAGACAGAGAGATTACAATTGTCTACTCGTGGGGGATGGTAGGGGACGACGGCAGATGATTCCGTCTTGCCCCCGATGGTTCGCTTATTGGGGATAAGATACTCTAGGCATTCCTAGGAGATTTGCCGGCGGTAGACGCAAGCGGCTTAAATTCGCCATCCATGGCTCAGTTTAAGCCTTTCGCAGACGTCCTGTCTGCGAATTGCTGGTTTCTATTGGAATGCCAAGGGTATCTAATCTCCAATAGAATGAACCAGCGGGGGCAAGACAGAATTATCTGCCTGGTCTCCCACGATGCCTCGGTGAACGAGTAACTATATGTAGGAAACCGGGTAAGACGGGACAATCTGAATAATTAATTTATCATTCTTCATAAAATTGTCATTGAAATGCTAATAAATAGATGCTATAATCGCCTCATAAAAGCATCGGTTCAATATCCATTGAACTTATTTCATT
>CAZYYO010000007.1:0-52060 GCA_964650965.1 uncultured Lachnospiraceae bacterium
TTAAAGAGCTAAAAAGCCTTAAAAATCAAGGCTTGTGGCGTTTCGCAAACGCCTAAATGAGGTTATATCATGAGAGGAAAGAATGATTTCTTTGATCGATTAATGCGACGCAAGGTACTGGCACGTTTCCGGCCTTTTTATAACAGGTATAAGGAAATGCTGCTGTATGTATTCTTTGGATGTGGAACCTTTTTGATTAGTGTTCTTACATATGCATTATTTACAGAGATATTCTTCTGGGACATTCTGTTTGCAAATGCAGTAGCCTGGATTTTTGCCACCTTATTTGCATTCTTTACCAACCGTACATGGGTATTTGCATCTCATGCGGTGGGAGTGAAGGCTTTTTTATTACAGATAGGAAGCTTTAGCTTGGGACGTTTTCTTACCCTGCTGATAGAAGAGTGGATGCTTTTCTTCTTCGTCGGTCAGCTGGGGCTGTCAAATATGTTCATTAAGCTGATTGCTCAGATTGTTGTGATTATACTGAATTACGTGCTAAGTAAGCTTATCGTATTTCGAAAGAGAAGATAAACAGGGAACCTGAAGGATACTGTAAGGAATAACCCGGAGTCATGGACTTTGGGTTATTTTTATGTTACAATTCTAACAACTATGTATAACAAAGGAGAGATTGCTTTATGAATCGACAGGAAGCGGAAGCTGTTCTTAGAGAACATCACCAGGAACATCTTATGCAGGACTTCGATCAGTTAAGCCAGGACCAGCAGAAGGTCCTCCTTACACAGATTGACAACCTGGAATGGGATGTGATTGCTTTAGCAAAGGAGCATAAGGAAGTACCTAAGGGCGTGCTGGCACCCCTTGGTGCAGTGGAAATATCAGAAATCAACCAGCGGAAGGACGAATTTCGCCAGGCTGGTCTTACTGCCATTCGCCAGGGTAAGGTAGGAGCTGTTCTTCTGGCAGGAGGTATGGGAACCCGCCTGGGTTTGGACAAGCCTAAGGGTATGTTAAATGTAGGTGAGACCAGAGATCTATACCTGTTTGAATGTCTGATCAATAACATTATGGATGTAGTAGATGAGGCAGGAGTATCCATTCCTCTCTACATTATGACCAGTGAGAAGAACCATGAGGATACCGTGAATTTCTTTACCCAGAAGAATTTCTTTGGCTATCAGCCACAGGATGTGAAATTCTTCAAGCAGGATATGGCGGCAGCCGTTGATTACTCCGGTAAAATTCTTCGGGAGGAGCCGGGACGTCTGGCGACCTCTCCTAACGGAAACGGAGGCTGGTTCTCATCTATGGCCAAGACAGGAATGTTAGAGGATGTTCATGCCAGAGGTGTGGAATGGCTGAATATTTTCTCTGTAGACAATGTGCTTCAGAGAATTGCTGACCCATTATTTGTTGGAGCTACCATATTAAGTGGATGTGTTTGCGGCGGTAAGGTAGTTCGCAAGGCAGACCCTTATGAGAAAATGGGCGTGCTGTGTACAGAGGATGGCAAGCCTTCTATCGTGGAATACTATGAGATGACTAAGGAAATGGCTGAATCTACAGATGACCAGGGGAATCTGTTATATAACTTCGGTGTAACCTTAAATTACCTCTTCTCTGTTGAGAAGCTGGAGGCAATTATGAGAAATCATATGCCGGTACATATTGTTGAGAAGAAGATTCCTTATATTACAGAAGATGGAACCCTGGTGAAGCCGGAAGAACCTAATGGCTATAAATTTGAGACATTGGTGTTAGACATGATTCGAATGATGGACAACTGTTTACCATTTGAGGTTACAAGAGAGAAAGAATTTGCTCCTATTAAGAACTTACATGGTGTGGATTCCTTAGATACTGCAAGAGAATTATTAAGAGAGAATAACGTCACTTTATAGTCAAGGGAGATGTGCAGTAAGATGATGAGAGTATTTATCTGTCCCAATTGTGGATGGATTCGTACGGTATCAAGAAGGAAGACAGTAGAATGCTACAAATGTGGCTGCAAGGACATGACCATGTCCCGTCTTACCTTCCTGGAATATGCCGACATGGATGAACAGCAGAGAAAAGATTACGTGGAGAGTTGGCTATATATTCATAAAAAGGACACATAATATGCTTATGATGTAGTTACTCGTGGAGGAATAATATGTATCGTGAAGAAAAACGCAGCTGGATGAAGCATCTGGATTTTACAGTACTGGATATTCTATGCCTTGAGATAGCCCTTGTTCTGGCTTATGCGTGGAGATTCCAGGGCGGCTGGCTGTTTCGTGAAGACATATATGTGAAAATTGCATGGATTGTTTTTCTAATTGATGTATGTGTAGTGTTTTTCACAGAATCCTACACTGGTATTCTTCGTAGAAATAAATATCAGGAGCTTACAGCTACGCTGGGTCACTGTCTTGTGGTATTTGGTGGTGTGCTGGTGTATATGTACGCAACCAAGCAGTCACAGGACTATTCCCGTTTGATGCTTTTTGTGTTTCTGGCATTATCTGTTTTATTGGAATATTTCTCACGATGCGTATTAAAACGTATCATTCGAAGACGCAAGCTGTTAGATAAGAATAAGGCATTAATGACAGTGGTTGCAGAAAGCACCAATGTGGAGCAGTGCCTGTCAGAAATCGCTCATAACAAATATACAGATTTCACAGTGACAGGTGTAGTTGTAGTGGATCAGGATATGACAGGGCAGCAGATTCAGGGCATCCCTGTGGTAGCTTGTGCAGATACCTTTATGGAATACGTAAGAACCAATGTGGTAGATGAAGTATACATTGATGGAAATACCCGAAGCAGCTCTGAGGCACTGGCTTCCCAGCTGATAGAATTGGGAATTACCGTGCATATCAGTCTGATTCATACCAACAAGATGGTGCCAAACCGTCGTATGGAGAATTATGGAAATTATATTGTCCTTACCTCCAGCATGCATATTGCTAATGCCAGACAGCTTTTTGTAAAGCGGTTAATGGATATTGCTGGAAGCCTGTTGGGACTTTTTATTGCAGGTATCGCATTTCTGATATTTGCCCCTATTATTAAGCTTCAGTCTCCGGGACCTGTGTTCTTTGAACAGGTTCGTATTGGTAAGAACGGACGACGCTTTAAGTTCTACAAGTTTCGCTCCATGTATGTGGACGCAGAGCAGCGTAAGGCAGAGCTGATGAAGAATAATGAGATGCAGGGGAATATGTTTAAGATGGACAACGACCCCAGAATTATTCCCATTGGTCATTTCATGAGAAAATATTCTATTGATGAGCTTCCCCAGTTTTGGAATGTGTTAAAGGGGGATATGAGCCTTGTAGGAACCCGCCCGCCCACAGAGGACGAGTTTGAACAGTACCAGTATCATCATAAGGCACGTCTGGGAATCAAACCTGGTCTTACCGGTATGTGGCAGGTTAGTGGTCGAAATGATGTTACGGATTTTGAGGACGTTGTAGCACTGGATACAGAGTATATTGCCAACTGGTCTCTGGGACTGGATTTCATGCTTTTATTTAAGACCATAGGAGTAGTATTTACAGGCAAGGGCTCCAAATAGGAGGCACATATGAACATGCCAAAATTTTCTCTGGTTTTGGTAACCAGTAACACCACCCTGGTATTTTTTCGTGATTTTATGGAATCCATGGTGGCACAGGTATACGATAACTGGGAAATGTACATTTTAGATGATAATATGCATCAGGAGATTCCCAGAATTCTGGGAGAATTCTTTCCGGAGGATAACCGGGTACATTACAGACAATTGAAGAATCATAAGGGACAAGCCTATGCACTGAACATAGGCTTGCATTTTATTTCCAGGAACATGCAGCTGCAACAGGAACAATCTGTGATGGAGAATCCCGGCTATCTGGTATTTGCCAATCAGCACGACCGACTGTGTGCCAACACCTTGTTCGCTTTGGCGGAGCATTTCATGCAGCACCCGGAAAGCCAGCTGGTATATACAGACCAGGATGAGCTCCATGGGCTGGAGCTGGTAGCACCTGACTATAAGCCTGATTTTAATAAGGAGCTGTTGCTTCGCAAGAATTATATTGGCTCCTTTGTAGCCATATCCACATCCTTAATGAACCAGGTAGGAGCATTTCGGGAGCGGCTGGAATATGCTTATTTATATGACTATTTGCTTCGCTGCATGGAATGCAATGCAAGCATTGCACATTTACCATCCATTCTCTATCATCAGCGTGTAATGGCACCGGAGGATAAGAAAACACAGCGAAGACAGGAATGGACCAGCTATCAGGAGCATATGGCAGCAGCCCAGACCTATTATATAAGAAATAATCTGCCGCCCCAGATAGAACCGGAGCAGGGACATAATTTCTGGAGGGTGCGTTATCCAGTGAAGGATCACAGCCCGGAATCCTATGCTAAGAATAAGAAGAATTACATGCTGCTAAGGGATAAGGATGTGCGGGTCTATACCAGAAATGCACCGGAGATGATGTATGGAATTCTTCAGCAGCCGGATGTTGCAGTAGTAGGAGTTCGTTTCCTGGGAAATGGTCTGATGCTGGCTAATTGCGGTTACATTTATGACAAATCCGGAATGATTTACCCTGCTCTCTACGGCAGGAAAATCTATCAGGATACCTACCAGGATCGGGGACAGATTCCCCAGGACGTTAGTATGGTAGATTTCGGATTTTGTATGCTGAATAAGCGAATCTATAAGAAGCTTTCTGGCTTTGATACCAGTCTGTCAGGCCGGGAGCTGATGCTGGATTATTGTCTTCGAGCCAGAGAGGCAGGCTATCGCATTGTAGTGGAACCGGGGATTATTGCCAGAAGAAAAGGGGGACATCCTGAAAGCAGTCAGGAATCCAATGAGAATTTCGTTGCCAAATGGCAGGAAACCCTGGAGCTGGGAGACCCCTGTTACAACCCCAATCTGATGATGGGATTGGAGAATTATACCTATCAGAATTATGGGAATTAGTGGATATTTCTTTTCTTGACACTTCATATAAATTGGTATAATCTATAATAGTTTATGAATGTCCTATACATGAAAGGATGAGGAAATGAGTAGAGGAAATAGAAAAAGACTTACGAAGAAGCAGTTAAGAAAACGTAAGAGAAGATTGTTAATTATAGAAATCGTTGTATTAGTGTTATTACTGGGGGTTCTGGCAATCTGGCTGAAGTTCGGCAGCATCAACTGGGACAACCTGAAGAATATAGGTACCAATGATCTGGACAGCCAAACAGAGGAAATGCTTCAGGGCTATACCAACATAGCACTTTTTGGTGTGGATAATCGCTCCAATGGTAATTATGACAGTGGTAACAGCGATAGTATTATGATTTGCAGTATTAATAATGATACCAAGGAGGTTCGTCTGGTATCTGTATATCGCGATACCTATCTGATGGTTGGGGATGATAAATATCGTAAATGTAACTATGCATACAACCATGGTGGAGCAGAGCAGGCGTTGGAGATGCTGAATACCAACCTGGATTTGGATATTCAAGATTATGTTGCTGTTGATTTCTATGCTATGGTTGAGGCTGTAGATGCTCTTGGCGGAGTAGAGATTGATGTTACTGCCCAGGAAGCAAAGATTATGAACGACAGCTATATTGGACCTACACAGGAAATTACCGGTAAGAAGAGCAGCAGGGTATCTGCAGGTCTTCAGACCTTAGATGGTGTACAGGCTACCTCTTATTGTAGAATCCGTTATACCGCAGGAAGTGATTTTAAGCGTACAGAGCGTCAGCGTGAGGTATTAAGCCAGATGGTTGCCAAGGCAAATGATGCCAGCCTGTCCGATTTGAATAAACTGATTGATGGGGTATTCCCTGATATTAGCACCAGCTTAAAGCTGAATCAGATTATTGGTCTTGCATCCGCCATGAGAGACTATACTCTGGCAGACACCAGTGGATTCCCATATGCAAAATGTACAGGAACCTTTGGCAGCAAGGGTAGTCTGGTTGTTCCATGTAATTTGGAAACCAATGTAAAGGCACTGTACTTCACCTTATTTGGACAGGAAGATTATGAACCGTCTCAGACAGTAAAGGATATCAGCGATGAAATCGTTAACGCTACCGGTAAGGATTACGGCGATGCCACAGAATAAATAAGAATAAGAAGCTAAGATGCCCGGGAATGATAGGAATATGACATTGGTTGTGTTCCTGTTATGCCCGGGATTTTTTATCTTCAAAAGTCATAAATATAACAGAGAAATATCACAAATTCATCACATTTACTAGATAGACTATCCAATATAAGAAACGGAAAAAATTATAAAATACACAAGTCCTATGGATGTTATTTATGAATAGGAATGGAAGGAGAAATGCATTATGTCATATGATGAATTTGGAAATGATTTACATCAGAATTGGAATCAGGATGGAAATCAACAGGATAATCAACAGCAGAGCCAGCAGCAGGAATCAGATTCTATTTATTCCTATAGCTATGTAGACATTAATCAGGGAGATGATGAGGCAAAGAAGAAACGTCATTTCTTCCAAAGGAAGCCATCCCACAATAACACTGGAGATGGACATAGACAGGGGGGCTGGGGCAGAACCCTAGGAAAGGTTGTTGCCATTGCACTGATATTTGGACTGGTTGCAGGAACGGCGTTCCAGGGAAGCAGCTATGTATCAGCCAAGCTTTTTGGAACGGATCAGAATAGTACCACAGTTGCCACCACCAGTACGACATTATCTACAGCAGGCTCTCTTGACAGTACCTCTACCTCCGCAGCTGCTACCGTATCAGATGTGTCCGATGTAGTAACTAATGTAATGCCTGCTATCGTAGCAGTTACCAATATGACAGTAACAGAGTATCAGAGCTTCTTTGGACAGACGAACTCCAGAGAAAGTGAGACGGTTGGCTCAGGAATTATCATCAGTCAGGACAACGATTACCTGTATATAGCCACCAATAATCATGTGGTAAGCAGCTCAGAATCCCTTACGATTACCTTTTCTGATGATTCTGTAGTATCTGCAACGGTAAAGGGAACAGATGCATCCATGGATTTGGCAGTAGTAGCTGTGGCTTTGGACGATATTGATTCTGCAACACTGTCAACCATCAAGGTGGCAACTGTGGGAGATTCTAACGGGTTAAATGTAGGCTCTGCAGCTATCGTAATCGGAAATGCCTTAGGATATGGACAGTCCGTAACCACCGGTGTTATCAGTGCAGTCAATCGTGAAGTCACACTGCAGGATGACACAGGAAGCACTATGACCAATGAGCTGATTCAGACTGATGCAGCAGTCAACCCTGGAAACAGTGGTGGAGCACTTTTGAATATGAATGGAGAAGTGGTAGGCATTGTGTCAGCAAAATACTCTGACACCAGTGTAGAAGGAATGGGATATGCAATTCCCATGTCTTCAGCAGCATCCATCATTGAACAGATTATAAATAACGAAACCGTATCAGAAGAAGACAGCTCCTACTTCGGCATTGCAGGAGTAGATGTGTCAAGCTCCGTAGCCCAGCAATACTCCATGCCAACCGGTGTCTATGTTGCACAGGTAGTAAGCGGAAGCAGTGCTGATAAAGCCGGCATTGTAAAAGGAGATATTATCACCAAATTCAACGGAAGAAGCGTCACCTCCATGGAAGAAATCCAAAGCATGATGCAATACATCAAAGCCGGAACCACAGTAGACGTCACCGTAGCCAAAGCTGCCAACAGCTACGAAACCACCGACATCCAGGTAACCCTAGGCTCCAAGAAGTAACCCTTCGTTCTTGCGAGAAATGGAATGGGCAGATTGCCAGATAGGGCACCCAGCTATACCTTATAGAATATCTCTTTTCATCTATACGGCATAGCTGGGTGCCCTATCTGGCAAGCTGCCCCACCTCCATCTTCATAACCGCAATGTTATATTTCTGTAAAAATCCCTCCCCTCCCTCTTTTGTTTGTCCCCCAGATATGTTACTATATATCTATCTATCCAACAGTAAAAAACACGTACAAACCAAAACAAATTTGGAGGCCTAAATACATGAAAAAGAAAAGAATTGTAATCGCATTAGGACATGACGCATTAGGTACAACATTGCCGGAGCAGCAGCAGGCAACCGTGAAGACTGCAAGAGCAGTAGCAGAATTTATCCACCAGGATTATCAGATTGTAATCTCCCATAGTAATGGACCACAGGTTGGTATGATTCATACTGCAATGGCAGAATTCTGCAGAATTTATCCAGAGTATACATCTACTCCCATGTCTGTATGTTCTGCAATGAGCCAGGGATATATCGGATATGATCTTCAAAATGCCATTCGAAGTGAATTATTAAATAGAGGTATTTATAAGCCAGTATCAACCATATTGACCCAGGTAACCGTGGATCCTTATGATGAAGCTTTTTACAAACCTACCAAGGTCATTGGACGTGTGATGACAGAAGAGGAAGCAGAGGCAGAGGAGAAGAAGGGCAATCATGTTATTCGCCAGGGAGAGGGCTTCCGTAGAATCGTTGCTACACCCAAACCAATGGATGTAGTGGAGATTGATGCAATTCGAGCTTTATGTGATGCTGACCAGGTGGTTATTGCCTGCGGAGGCGGTGGAATTCCTGTATTACAGCAGGATAATCATTTAAAGGGTGCCAGTGCCATCGTAGAGAAGGATACGGCAGCTGGAAGATTAGCAGAGCTGTTAGATGCGGATATGCTGGTAATTCTTACTGGCGTAGATAAGGTGTGTCTGAATTTTGGAACAGACCATGAGCAGCCATTAGATTACATGACGGTTCAGGAAGCCAGAAAATACATGGAAGAAGGACAGTTTGAAGAAGGAACCATGCTGCCTAAGATTCAGGCAGCAGTTGACTTTATTGGAGATTCCGCAATCCGTAAGGTGCTGATTACCAAATTAGATAAGACCAGAGATTGTATTGGTGGAAATGCAGGAACGATGATTGGCAAATAAGAGCCGGCAATAAATGCAAGAAATGCTGTATTAAGAAAGGACATGTATGGACGCAATTAGAAAAACAAAGATTGTATGTACAATGGGACCCTCCACAGAAAAGGGGGATGTGTTAAAAAAGTTAATGTTAGCTGGAATGAACGTAGCCAGATTTAACTTCTCCCATGGGGATCATAAGGAACAGTTAGGAAGATTACAACAGTTAAGAAAATATCGGGAGGAGCTGCATTTACCAGTGGCTGCTCTATTAGATACCAAGGGTCCGGAGATTCGCCTTAAGGACTTTGCAGAAGGCAAGGTAATGTTAAAGGAAGGTCAGACCTTTGTTCTTACAACAGAAGAAGTGGTGGGAGATGAGAATCGTGTATCCATTACTTACAAGGAGCTTCCTAAGGATGTGGAAATTGGAACCCATATCCTTATTGACGATGGATTAATTGAGATGCAGGTAACAGCACTAACAGATACGGATATCACCTGTCATGTAATCAATGGAGGCAAGGTGTCGAACAAGAAGGGCGTCAATGTTCCAAATGTAGAATTAAGCATGAAGTATATCAGCCCCAAGGATTACAAGGATATTGTGTTTGGAGTCAAGGAGGATTTTGATTTTATTGCAGCTTCCTTCGTAAGAACTGCACAGGACGTGCACGAAATCCGGGATATTTTAAATGAGCACGGCGGAGAAGCAATTAAAATAATTGCCAAGATTGAGAACAATCAGGGCGTCAATAATATTGATGAAATTATAGAAGCTGCAGATGGAATTATGGTTGCCCGTGGAGATATGGGAGTAGAGATTCCATTAGAAGATGTTCCTGTGATTCAGAAAATGATAATTAAGAAGGCATATAATGCAGGTCGTGTGGTTATTACTGCAACACAGATGTTAGACTCCATGATGACCCACCCAAGACCTACCAGAGCAGAAGCGACAGATGTGGCTAATGCAATCTATGATGGAACCAGTGCCATCATGCTGTCTGGTGAGACCGCAGCGGGAGATTATCCTATTGAAGCAGTACAGACCATGGTGAAGATTGCTCAGCGAACAGAAGCAGATATTAATTATCTTGCCCGTTTAAAGCAAAGAGAAGTAGAAGGCAAGCCAAGTATTACTGATGCTATTTCCCATTCCGCATGTACTATGGCAGGGGATTTGGATGCAACCGCTATTGTAACCGTTACCAAGTCCGGCAGAACCGCCAGAATGATTTCCAAGTATCGTCCCTTCTGTCCCATTGTGGGAGGATGTATGAGCCCAAAGGTGGCTCGTCAGCTGAATCTGTCCTGGGGTGTTACTCCAATTCTGGTAAATGAAATGGATGATGCAGATGAGCTGTTTGACCACGCACTTGCAAGAAGCCATGAGGCAGGTCTGGTAGATGAAGGAGACACCGTAGTATTAACCGCAGGTGTACCTGTTGGAATTGCAGGAACGACCAATCTGATTAAAGCTCATATTGTGTAATTGTATCAGGCAGGGAAGCAATCAATAAAAGGTGGATGTGATACCTACCACTGAAATATAAGACCATATTATGCCCACCTGGAAAACTGGGTGGGTATTGTAATGCCTCGTAGAGGCATTACCTACGCACATTTCTTCTGCGAAGCAGAATGATAATGAAATGTGCTCCTTCTTGTAATGCCTCGTAGAGGCATCACAAGTAAGGCATCAAAGGAGATTATCATGGATAAAAGGAAGAAAATACTTATTGTGGGTATAATATCATTTCTTGCAATTATTGCACTTATCATCGGTATATGGGCCGTGCATAGCAAAAATAATAAGGCTGATAAGACCACGGCATCCTCTCAGGAGAATTCTCAGGATTCCCCTGAGGGCTCCGCAGATAAGGATACAGCCCAGGTATCTGTTCCTGGAGTAGAACAATTGGAACAAGTGACATTAGTACAGCAGCAGGAACAGGTATATGCTACCACCAAAGTAAATGTAAGAACAGCACCCTCTAAGGACGCATCCGTTTTTCAGGTGGCACAGGTGAAGCAGGAATATACCAGAGAAGCTTACGACAGTACCTGGAGTCTGGTAGTTATTGATGGAACCAGTTACTTTATAGCTTCTGAGTATCTTACTACAGACCTGGCAGCCTTAGAAGAGAAAATAGCACAGGAGCAGGCAGCTGCTGAAGCAGCAGCGGCAGCCAGAGCCCAGAGTCTTAGCGGAAGTGCAGGTACAGGAATCTGTTATAACATGTCTGCAGCTCATATTGTTGCTATTGATGCGGGGCATCAAAGCAGAGGAAATAGTGAGAAGGAGCCCAACGGACCAGGCTCATCTACCATGAAAGCCAAGGTCACCGGAGGTACCACAGGAACCACTACAGGTCTAACCGAGTATCAGCTAAATCTGAATGTGGCAATGAAACTAAAGGATGAATTGTTGTCCCGAGGCTATGGTGTAGTCATGATTCGTGAGACCAATGATGTAAATATCAGTAATGTAGAGCGGGCTCAGATTGCGCAGAATGCAGGTGCAGATATTCTGGTTCGTATTCATGCTAATGGAGCAGATAATGCCAGTGCCAATGGAATTATGACCATCTGTATGACCAGTGGAAATCCGTACAACGGTGACTTATACACCATGAGCCGCAGTCTGTCAGACAAGGTATTAGATGGCGCTGCCAACGCTACAGGAGCAAAACGCCAAAGTGTATGGGAGACAGACACCATGACCGGCATCAATTGGGCAGCCATGCCGGTAACCATCATCGAAATGGGCTATATGACCAACCCTACCGAAGACGCCAACCTGGCAAGAGACGATTACCAGCAGAAGATGGCCAGTGGAATTGCCAATGGAATTGATCGTTATTACCAGTAAATTGCGTGTTTGATAATATTGACTTTACGCATCGCGTGATATATAATCGGCTATAGAGCCGATGGGGCGATATTCTAGCCACCTACTTTTCACAAAGGAGGGAGCTGGTGCTTATGTACGTTACTTTTAATGACTTATTTACATTTGTAATTATGATAGTTGCAATCATAACTCTTGTATTACATTATAAGCATAAAAAATAACGCCCCCACCCAACAAGTGAAGCGTTATTTTTCAATACTTTACCGAGGTGGCTAGGTTGCATCTAGCTATCGACTCTCTTGATAAATAGATTATACTAGTACCATTCACATTTGTCAATCAGCAATCTGCCGCCCCTCCACATCCATATGATAGTTCTCGCGAATGATGAGTTCAGATACAGGAACGACCTGATAGCCAGCTTCCTTTAAGTTCGTCAGCATGGAATCCAGAGCCTGGGCAGTATATTTGGCACCGTTATGCATCAGAATAATGGAGCCATTGCCCAGATGCTTGTGCTGGCATACAGTAGAGATAATCGAATCCCTGCCATAATCCTTCCAGTCCAGAGAATCCACGTCCCACTGAATGCTGTAATAACCACAGGACTTGGCAATGTTGATGACGTCATTATCGTAATCTCCATAGGGCGGACGAAACAGGAACATATCATAATCGGTAAGCTCTTTTACACGGTCATGCACCATAGTCAGCTCCTGACGGCAGTCCTCCTCACTTAACTGGGACATATTCTTGTGATTCTCACTATGGTTGCCTAAATCGTGTCCGGCAGCCAGAATCGCTTTCACATCATCCGGGTAGCTTTCCACCCATCCACCAGTCATAAAGAACGTAACATGAACCTTATGCTTTGCCAGAATATCTAAAATATCCTGGGTGTCTTCATTCCCCCAGGCCGCATCAAAAGACAGGGCCACCTTAGGCTCCTGGGTTTGAACACAGTATATAGGTAATTCACGTCCGCTAACATTGCTGCTTACCGTCATATTTTCAGACAGATATGCACCTGTATAGCCTAGCATCACCAGGCATAATCCAATAGGGAGTAGTTTTTTTACTGAGAACATTTTAAATGACATAGAGACTCCGACAGGGAGAGATTGTTATAATATATGCATAGAGAATGCAGATAGAAGAGGAAATGTTATGGGATAGCAAGTCCCCTTTATTTTTTGAAATATTTTTTTAACGCCTGATAGGTCTCTGCACTTAAATAATGCTCTACACGGCAGGCATCCTTTAAGGCAATATCCTCTGGAACCCCAATTTCTTTGAAAATATCAGTCATAACCTGATGACGGTCTAACATATCTTCTGCGATATCTAAGCCTTTTTTGGTAAGAGAAATGTGATTCGCATCATCTACAGAAATAAATTCATTTTCCTTCAGCTGTTTAATAAATACAGACACAGTTGCTCTGGCATATCCAAAGTAGGTGCAGATATCAGTGGCACGAACATTGTCCTGCTTCTTGGATAAAATTAAGATTGCTTCTAAATAATCCTGTGCAGATTCCTGAATTTTCATAAATGTAACACTCCTCCTGTAATGCTTCTGAAACACATTACAATTATTACCTCTATATTAGGGGAAAGTACCTTTATTTTCAAGTAGTTTCTTCTATATTACTCCGATGCTTCCTGGAAAGCTCCTTCAATACAGAGTCGAAGTGGTATTGCTTGCTAATAAGGTTACCCATGTATTCTGGAGAATCCTGACAATTGTCAGCAAGCCAGATGCGAACCAGGGAATTCAGTCCGGCCATAAAGAAGGATTTGTGGTATCGCAATTCATGTGCATCCTCAATGCCTACAACATTAGCAAACTGATCAATTCCCATGCCGCTGATATTTTCTGTAGCCAGCTCAAAAACAGGCATTTTCCAGTTGTGATTCAGATAGATACGGTAGAAGTCCTGGTGGTCTCTTAGATAAGAGAAGATGAGCGCAAAACAGTTTTTGGATTGAAATACTCCATTTACAAAAAGACGATCTAAGACCTCCTGGGACAATTCTAATTCTACGTTCTGCAGCAAATCAAAAATGCTTCCATGGTGGGCATAAAATGTTGCACGTGTAATACCGGCTTCTTTGCAAACGTCACTGATTGTGATGGTATCAAAATCCCGCTTTGCAAGCAGTGACAGAAAGCTGTGATTAATCATAAGCTGGGTTTCCTGAAAATTTCGATTATTTTTCTTATTCATACGCTCCTCAGTCTGTCAGTACATGTGTTGTGGAAGTGGCTGACGTTACATTATTATTTCTTATAATCTGTCTATATCTTACCACAGAAAGCAAGATTGCAATCATAATTGATAAAAATGTTACCACAGGCTGACACCAAATAATGCCCAGGAAGCCGAAAAGTCGATTCATAATATAGATTGCAGGAATAAATAACAGACCCTGGCGAAGCAGGGATATTAATGTGGCATAGCTGGGCTTCTCAGTGGCCTGAAGGAAACCGGTACATAGCTGGTATAGTCCTACAAATGGGCCGGTAAGAGTAGAGATGCCAATAACAGTAATACCAATTCCAATGACACTGCTGTCATCAATAAAAGCGGTTACCAGGTTCTGACCAAAGACCCGGCAGAGAATAGTAAGACCGGTTCCCAGGACAATATTGAAAATGGCGGTTTTCGCAATAGACTCTTTCATACGGGACCAGTTCCTCGCTCCATAGCTGTACGCGATAATAGGCTGCATTCCCATGGCAACGCCCATTTGCAGCATGAAGATAACCATGGTGGCTTTGCCGGCAACCGACATGGCGGCCACATAATTATCACCATAACCTACCAGCAGATTATTTTCGAAAATGTTAGCGATGCTAGACAGCACGGTACTGATACCGGAAGGAAGACCAATTGCCAGGCAGGCAATGGATATTTCCGTAGCGAAGGTAAAATCCTTAATAGAGATACTTAAGGAGTAAGATTTCTTGGTAAAATACCAGAAATAATAGGCGAGGCTTAGCAGATTTCCAATCACCGTTGCAATCGCAGCACCGGATACTCCCATGTTCAGCACTAATATGAAAATAGGGTCTAAAATAATATTGGCAATGGTACCAATCATGTTGCCAAGCATTCCCTCTTTGGCAGCACCCTCAGCACGAATGACCTGACCAAGTGTGGTATTTGCAATCATCACCGGGAAAAAGGCTGCAATGATACGCAGATATTCCTCAGCAAAACCTCTGGTTGCATTACTGGTTCCTAGAATGGTAAGAATTGGATTCATTCCAATATATATTATTGCTGCAAAGACGACACCAATGATAAGGGAGAAGTAGAGGGAAAAGCTGGAAAACTTTTTGACCTTATCGGTATCGTGTCGCCCCAGAGCAACCGAAATACAGGAACAGCATCCGGTTCCCATCATGGAACCAAGAGCGGAATTAATCGTCATGAGAGGCATGACCAGGGAAATCCCGGCCACCTTCATGGAGTCACCTAACTGTCCTATAAAGTAAATGTCTGCAATATTATAAATAACCATAATTAATATGGTAAGTACTGCTGGAATACACATCTTGGCCATCAGCTTCCACATGGATTCTGTGGCAAACATATCGGTTTTCATTGATTGAGATTTTGTTGACTTCATATTTGTGTAAATCCTCCTAAGAAAATCTTTAACTATACAAATGTTCAATTAATAAAATAGACCTGTAATGTTAAAAATACAATAAATTATTCCGCAAAATAATGAGATTTTATAAATAATTAATAATTTTACAAAAATCAGTTGACAAATTAGTTAGGTTATACTAACATATAAAACGTGTTAGATATGACTAACACATTATATTTTATATAGATGTTAGTAGTTCCTAACTAAAGGAGGCAAAATGATGCCATTAACAATGTCAACGCAGGGAGAGGACCAACTGATTAAAAAGGTTGGAGGCAAAGAAGGAACAAGAAAGTTTTTAGAAAATCTGGGATTTGTGCCAGGGGCTCATGTAAGTGTGGTTTCTGATATTAATGGAAATTTAATTGTGAACATTAAGGAATCCCGCGTAGCAGTCAGCAAAGAGATGGCTATGAAGATTATGATTTAAGTCTGAAAGACCACAACATTGGAAAAGAGAAAAGGAAAGAGGAAAAAAATGTCAAGCTTACGAGATGCCAAAATCGGCGATACCGTTACCGTAGCAAAGCTCCATGGAGAGGGCGCTACGAAAAGAAGAATTATGGATATGGGAATTACAAAGGGTGTGGGAATCTATGTCCGCAAAATTGCTCCTTTGGGAGACCCCATCGAAGTGACCGTGAGAGGATATGAGTTATCTCTTCGAAAAGCGGATGCAGAGTTGATTGAAATAAAGGAGGAAATCTAAGACATGGGAATTCGTATTGCATTAGCAGGAAATCCGAACTGTGGTAAGACCACATTATTTAATTCCCTTACAGGTTCCAACCAGTTTGTTGGAAACTGGCCAGGAGTTACCGTAGAGAAAAAAGAAGGAAAATTAAAAACAGATAAGGAAATAACCATTACCGATCTTCCAGGAATTTATTCCTTATCTCCCTATACCTTAGAAGAAGTAGTTGCTAGAAATTACTTAATCGATGAACATCCAGATGCTATTTTAAATATCATTGACGGAACCAACCTGGAACGAAACTTATACTTAACAACACAGCTGGTAGAGATTGGAATTCCAGTTGTGATTGCCATTAACATGATGGATGTGGTGAAGAAAAACGGTGATGTAATTAAGACAGCAAAGCTGGCGGAAGAACTGGGCGTGGAGATTGTAGAGATTTCCGCATTAAAGGGAACCGGAGTTGAAAAAGCTGCTGCCAAAGCAGTGGAGGTTGCCAAAGCCGGTAAGAGCATTCGACCAAGACATCAGTTTACCGGAAGTGTAGAACATGCATTAGCTCATATTGAAGAACTGGTGCTTCACGATAAGGACGAAAGCATTCAGAGATGGTTTGCCATTAAGCTGTTTGAGCGGGATGAGAAGATTGCAGAGAAGCTGAAGGTAAGCAAAGAAAATCTGGCTCATATTAATAAGGATATTGAGGCTTGCGAAGAAGAACTGGATGATGATGCGGAAAGTATCATTACCGGAGAGCGGTATAACTACATTGGTTCGATTATCAATGATTGCCTTAAGAGAAGCCAGAAGGAGAAACTTACCACTTCTGACAAGATTGACAGAGTGGTAACCAACCGTTTTCTGGCACTTCCAATTTTCGCACTGATTATGTGGCTGGTATATTACGTATCAGTAACTACGGTGGGAACCTGGGGCACCGACTGGGCAAATGATGGTGTATTTGGAGATGGATGGCATCTTTTCGCTATTGGAAGCAGTGCTTATAATGAAGCATCTGAGGAATATTCTGAGGCTTCTGCTATTGTAGATGGTTATGATGTATATGTAGAAGAAAATGGTGAACCGAAGGATTCCTTTACCTATGATGTAGAAGATGAAGAAACTCTGGAAGTAACTACAGAGACAGCAGATTTGGCAGAGCTAGAGGATGCTCAGGCAGTGCTTGACAGCTACGGGGAAGAACCGGATCCAGCTGCTTATGGAATCTGGGTACCTGGAATTCCGGTATTAGTAGAAAATGGATTAAATGCCATTCATTGTGCTGACTGGTTGCAGGCATTGATTTTAGATGGAATTGTAGCCGGTGTTGGAGCAGTTCTTGGATTTGTTCCACAGATGATAGTACTGTTCTTATTCCTGGCATTCTTAGAAGCCTGCGGATATATGGCACGTGTTGCATTTATTATGGATCGAATCTTCCGTAAATTTGGATTATCCGGTAAGTCCTTTATTCCAATGTTAATTGGAACCGGATGTGGCGTTCCTGGAATTATGGCATCTCGAACTATTGAAAATGACAGAGACCGTAAGATGACCATAATGACCACAACCTTTATCCCATGTGGAGCAAAGCTTCCATTTATTGCGATGATTGCAGGCTCTATCTTCGGCGGTTCTCCATGGATTGCACCAAGTGCATATTTCCTAGGAATTGCAGCAATTATTATTTCAGGAATCATGTTGAAAAAGACCAAAATCTTCGCAGGAGATCCGGCACCATTTGTTATGGAGCTTCCGGCATATCACTGGCCTACTATTGGAAATGTACTGCGTAGCATGTGGGAAAGAGCATGGAGCTTTATCAAGAAAGCTGGAACCATCATCTTGCTTGCAACCATTCTTGTATGGTTCACTACATATTTTGGATTTGTGGATGGCAGCTTCCGTATGTTAGAGGACAGCGAAATTAGTCATAGTATCCTTGCTTTCCTTGGTAATCTTATTGCTTGGATTTTCATCCCATTGGGATGGGGCAATTGGCAGGCAGCTGTTGCCAGCATCACAGGATTAATTGCCAAAGAAAATATCGTGGCAACCTTAGGTGTTCTCTATGGAGGCAGCGGAGATGTATACGGTTCCATGATGCAGGCATTTACTCCAGTCAGTGGATATGCATTCCTTGCCTTCAACCTGTTATGTGCACCTTGCTTTGCAGCCATCGGTGCCATCAAGCGGGAAATGAACAACAAGAAATGGACCTGGTTCGCCATTGGATATCAGTGTGGATTCGCCTATATCGTAGCATTAATTATAAACCAGATAGGAAATCTTATCCCAAACGGACAATTTGGAATCGGTACCGTATGTGCCATTCTTGTAGCCGTAGGCTTACTCTACATGCTCTTTAGAAAAGACAAATATAAAAACGCATAAAACAAATGTAACAGGCTTGCATAAAAGAAGCCTGTACAAACAAAAAACAGGAGGCATAAACTATGGGAACAATCCTAGTACTACTAATATTAGCAGCCATTGTAGGCAGTATCATCTATAGTCAGGTAAAAGATCATAAGGCAGGCAAGCACAGCTGTGGCGGAAATTGTTCCAAGTGTGGACACGCTGGCTCCTGTCACTAAATAACCAATTCCCAAATGTTTCAAAAAAATCGTATGCCAACGAGACTCCCGTTGAAACATTGTATTGAATATGCAGCCCTGGTGTTTTTCGCCAGGGGCTGCTTTTTTGTGGCCGTATTTATTCCCTTGATACGAACCGACAATTTCGAAAATGCAACTACTGGGACTGGAGTCTTGAGGAAAATGCCGCAGGGAGCTTGTAAGCCAGGGGGCTGAGCTATGCCGATATTCAGAAATAAGATGCTCTAAGTATTCCTGGTTACTTTGTCTGGTGGGGGACGCAAGCGACCTGCATTCGCCATCCATGGCTCAGGCAGGTCTTTCACAGACATCGTGTCTGTGAATTGCTGGGTTGTGGGCGGAATACTAAGAGCATCTAATTTCTTGCTATAGGCATAGCTCAGCCCCCTGGCTTACAAGCTCCAAGTCCCCAGTTTACCTACAAACCCTACCAAGCCAACCTACCAATCCCACTCCATATATGTTAATATAATAATGAACGAATAAAAACACATCCCTCAAAGGAGTCCATATACATCCATGAAAGAAAACATTCTATTTACCATAATAATGCCAATTTACAACGTAGCCCAGTTCCTCCCCCAGGCTATCCAGGCTGTTTTAGACCAAACCTACCATAACTATGAAATCATCCTGGTAGATGACTGTGCAACTGACAGCTCTCCCGAAATCTGTGACCAGTTTGCAGCAGCCAATGCGTGCATTACCTGTATCCATTTTCCTAAGAACCAGGGAGTAAGTGCAGCAAGAAATGCAGGCAAGGATGCAGCTAAGGGAGATTATATCCTGTTTCTTGACCCGGATGATATTTATGAACCCACCCTGTTAGAGAAGGTTGCAGAAAGCCTTCAGCAGAAACGGGTAGATGTGGTAGTCTATAGTCTTACTGAGGATTATTACACGGCCGCAGGCAGAATAGATTATTCCGTAGAGCATTACCTGCCTACCATGACCTTAGAGGATCAACAGAGTATCCACCAGATGGTGTTAGAGCTGGAGAAAGAGACCATGTATGGATATCCATGGAACAAGGCCTACAGTGCCCAATATCTGTATGAATCCGGTGCGCAGTTTGAGAAAATACACCATATTGAAGATATTCTCTTTAACATCGCCTTCTTCCAGAATATTACCAGCATGACCATATTGGAAGACCGATTGTATCATTATCGAAATCAGGGACAAGCCAGACTCACCAGCCGCTATTTCCCGGAATATTTTGACCTACAGAAACAGCGGATACAGGCCTTTATTCAGCAGCAGGACAGCTGGGGAACCTGTACCGACCGAGTATTATATATTATGGCAGCAGTATATTTTCGTTCCTATCTGTCCTTTATTCAGCGGGAACTGGACCATGGCAGAAAGCGGCAGGAAGTCATTGCTATGGCTATGGCAGAGCAGAGTAGTGATTTGTTTCAGCAGATGCGGGATTACATTTCCCAGGAGGGTCGTATGAACAAACTGGTGTATTGTCCGTTGGCAGAGGGAAATGTTAAGCCCGCTGTGAGAGTATCATCCATTATTACCTGGGTACGCAAGTGGATGCCTGGTTTATATGCCCGTTTGAAGCAGAAACGATAGGTAGTCAAATTGGTATCAAACCTTTGATTTTTTAAGGGAATGTGCTATACTTTTAACAAATCAATTCATTTATCCAGCCTGGTGACAGAGCAGGGAAAAGTTCAATGAAAGAGGGATTGTAAAATGACAGAGACAGGATTTCTTATTTTCTTCGGATTATTAATATTATTTGTAGTAATTGTAGCTGTGGTAGTTGTAGTAAGTGCAGTGGCTGGAGCCAGTGCCGCAGTGGTAGAAGACGACCAGGAAGAAGAATAAAGAGAAGTAGAACGAAAATATAGAAGGATGAGAAACCAATTTTTTTATTTATCAAAGCAGGAGGGAAGAAGCACATTCTTTGATGCGGGTTGAATAAGAAGGTTGGTTTTTTGCATATAGAAAAGAGGATATATTTGGATATTAAAATCATTGTTGCAGCACATAAACCATATCCTATGCCAGAAGACACCATGTATCTTCCCTTGCATGTAGGAGCTGAAGGCAAGGAGTCTATCGGATTTGTTGGGGATAACACAGGGGACAATATGTCCAATAAGAATGGGTCCTATTGCGAACTGACCGGACTATATTGGGCATGGCGTAATCTGGATTGCCAGTATCTGGGTATGGCACACTACAGAAGACATTTCGCAGGCAGTCCATCCCGTTCACACAACACGACTAGCCAGCCAACGGACAAATTACGGAATGTACCAGATACAGTGTATGAGAACCTGGGGAAAGTTCTGACAAGAGAAGAAGCACAGCAGCTTCTGACCCAGGCGGATATTCTGGTGCCTAAGAAAAGAAACTATTATATCGAGACCCTGTATTCCCACTATGCCCATACCCATGACGCATCTCATTTGGATATGACAGCACATATTATTAAGAAGCTATGTCCAAGCTACAGTGACAGCTTTCAGCAGGTGATTCATAGTCGCGGTGGATATATGTTTAATATGTTTGTTATGAGCAAAACAGATGTGGATGAATACTGCAGCTGGCTGTTTCCGATTCTTACAGAGCTAGAGAAGCAGGTAGATACTTCCAATCTGTCCGCCTTTCAGGGGCGATTGTATGGAAGGGTCAGTGAAATCCTCTTTAATGTGTGGCTGCGGGAGAAAAGAAAGACCGGAAGCCGCATCAAAGAAGTACCCTGTATTCATATGGAACCTGTAAATTGGTGGGTGAAGGGCACGGCTTTTCTAAAGGCGAAATTTACCGGTAAAAAGTACGAAGGGAGTTTCTAAATGATAGTATCTGTGATTACTCCTTATTACGAGGGAAAAAAATATTTACAACAATATATACAAATGATGGAGGCAAATCTGGCCAGCTTAGCACCAGGAGATTCCTTGGAGATTATTCTGGTAAATGACAGTCCTTGGGAAGAAATACAGCTTTCTAAGGTGAAGGATGCATCCTGCTATCATATATTTGTAAATGAGAAAAATGCAGGAATTCATCAGTCTCGCATTAACGGACTTCATGCAGCCAGAGGGGAATTTGTAATGTTCCTGGATCAGGATGATGTGCTGATTGAAAATGCAGTGGAAGAGTTTATCAAGCAGGTGGATTTATCAGAGGATGTAATTGTATGCAATGCGATTTTAGAAAATGCCACAGGCAGCAATCTCTGGTATCGCAGTGCATATCATAAATCATTAGTGGGAGACTTTTCAACATATCTAAAGGTGGGAACCCAGATTATCTCCCCAGGACAATGCTTTATTAGAAAAAGTGCCATTCCTCATTTCTGGCAGAAGAAGATATGCAGTAAAAATGGAGCGGATGATTATTTCCTATGGCTATTGCTGTTAAATGAGGGAAAGAAATTTATCTTCTTGGACCAGCCGCTGTATACCCATAAATACACGGCACAGAACCTGTCTCAGGATACAAAGGTTACGGATGATTCTACCTATGAATTTATGAATTTTTTACGCGAAAATGAACATTTCCCAGATAAATATGTAGATATTCTGGGACGGATGATTTCCTATAAAGATCAGTTTAGAAATGGGACGAAAAAGGATAAAATCAAGGCTTCTTTACAAAATCTGGACTTGCTGATTCCCAATATTATCTTTAAGCTTCGTTCTAAGACACCCTATGGATTTAATCGATAATGAAAAGAGAATGAGGAATAATAACATGGCTAAGATTGCAATCTTGCTTGCAACGTATAATGGAGAAAAGTATATCAAGGAACAGTTAGATTCCCTAAAGCGTCAGACCTGTCAGGATTTTGTCTGCTATCTTCAGGATGATGGCTCTACAGACAAAACAGTAGAGGCGATTCACCAGTGGATGGATGCAAATGTGGAGGGTATGCAGTACCAGCTTTTAGACGGACCGTCCTGTGGTGGTGCCAAGGAAAATTTTCTGTGGATGCTGACACAGGTGGATGCTGAGTATTATATGTTCTGCGATCAGGATGATGTGTGGCTGCCTAATAAAATTGAGAAATCCCTTGCTGCGTTAACACAAGGTGACAGACTGTGTGTGTTCACCGATATGTGTGTGGTGGATGAGAATCTGAAGGTGACAGATACCTCCTTCATTCGTCATATTGGAAGAAGCCCCCAGCGGATTGGATATGCTCAGATTATTATGGATAATCCGGCTGCAGGCTGTACCATGATGTTCACCCGACAGCTGCGGAATCTGGCAATGCAGCTGCCGGATAGTAAACAGATTCAAATGCATGATGTGTGGGTTCTCTCCCTTGCAGCAGCCATGGGAGAAGACAGGGTGGCAGCCATAGATGAGCCGCTGGTATGCTATCGCCAGCATGGTAACAACGAAATGGGAGCTCAGACAGAGTCCAGGATGGAGAAGCTTGGGCGAAACATCCGGGATTTTTGTAACGGAACCATAGCCCAGGAGAAGAAACAGTTTCTTCAGATATCCAGAGACCTGGCAGGGCAGTTGGCGATGATAGAAGAAATTCCGAAAGAAACAAGAGAGATTTTACAGAAATTTTCTCGCATTGGAACTAAGAATAAATTACAACGTATCCTGTTCTACCGTGCCTATGATTTCACAAGGCTGTCGGGCAATGCGTGGATGCTGCTGTGGGTATAATAGAATCGAGAGGATAAGGATATTATGGATAAATGGATCAATCAGCACAACCCAATTCTTCCTGTGAAGTATCATTTCCCGGACTGTGAGGCACATGTGATGCCAGATGGGGAGTTATATATCTATGGAAGCTTTGACGACGGACAATCTGTGTATTGCAGCAATCGTTATTATGTGATACATACACCAGACCTTAAGGAATGGGATATTTCTCCGATCAGCCTTAGCAGCGATGGTATCTCATGGATGAATGATCCAAATGCTGAGAAATATCCGGGAGCACCGGACTTTAATCATCCCAGCCCATTTATGAAGGTCGTGATGAAAAACGCCGTGAAGAAAATAGTGAAGGATAAAATAGCCTCCCTTTTGGGCAGGGCGGATAAAACCCAGAAAGAACAACCCAATGTGCCACTGCTTTTTGCCCCAGATGCTATCCATAAGGATGGAAAATATTATCTGTATTTTTGCGGAGAAGATGGTTCAGAAGGGGTGGCAGTAGCTGAGAATCCTATGGGCCCATTTACCAATCCCATTCGGATACCGGTGGGTGGCATTGACCCGGCAATCTTCGTAGATGATGATGGAAGAGCGTATTATTACTGGTCCCAGATTGAATCTTTGGCGGGAGAACTGGAAGGAGATATGGTCCATTTGAAGGAAGACAGTATCTGCAAGGGACTGGTTACCGAGGCAGAGCATTATTTCCATGAAGGCTCCTCTATGCGAAAAATTGGTGATACCTACTATTATGTATATGCAGACATGGAGCGGGGCAAGCCTACGGCATTGGGATATGCTACATCCAAATCTCCCCTGGGACCATTTACCTATCAGGGGATTATTATTGATAATGCAGATTGTGACCCTGCCAGCTGGAACAATCATGGCTCTATTGAATGTGTTCAGGGACAGTGGTATATCTTCTATCACAGAAGCACCAGAAATACAGAGAGCTATCGTAGATTGTGTATGGAACCAATTACCATTTTGCCGGATGGTACCATTCCGGAGGTGAAGATGACCAGTCAGGGAATCGGACAGCCATTTGCACCTGGAGAGAAGCTGATGGCCTATATGGCCTGCGGTCTTAAGGGCAAACTGTATATTGACGAAGATGAAACCTATGAAGAGGTTCTTACCAATATGAAGCATCATGACGAAGCAGTATTTCGTTATGTAGAGAGTGACACAAGCTGGAGCCAGGTTCAGGTTATGTGCAGCGGTACAGGTCGCATCCATATCTACATGAAGAAGGAAGCGGATGCTGTAAGAACTCTGGTGGGCACCGTAAATGTAGATGGAAGCAGCACAAGCTATACAGCAGATATTACAGGAGAGCCGGGACGGAGTGAATTAACACTGGAATTTGTTAAGCCACGTCATATGAGATTGGCATCTATTGTTCTAAAATAGGGGGCGTACAAATGAATACAATAGAAACTACTTGTGGCTGCGGTCCAATTCGGGGATTGGATTGTGGCTCCTATGTGGAGTATCGGGGAATACGCTATGGAAGGGCACAACGATTTCAGTATCCGGTAATAACCACCCATTGGGAAGGAATCTATGATGCCACTGGGTATAGGGACTGCGGGTATCAGAGGCGGAGCTTTGAGGATGATGAAATATGTAATCCCTTCTATCATCGGGAATTTCGAGAACACTGCACCTTCACCTACAGTGAGGACTGCCAGTACCTGAATCTGGTGGTTCCCAAGGAGTCGGAGGGAAAAAATTATCCGGTGCTTATCTATATTCATGGTGGAAGCTTTACCGGTGGAAGCAGCAATGAAGCTCATATTAATGGAGAGGAGTTTGCCAGGGCAGGTGTTATTTTCGTATCCTTTAATTACCGTTTAGGACCCTTTGGATTCTGCTCTCACCCGGAGCTTACTGATGATCAGGGCAGGTGTGGAAATTACGGACTATATGATCAATATACAGCTATGCAATGGGTGCGTGACAATATTGCTTTCTTTGGAGGCGACCCTAACAAAATCACCTTGATGGGACAAAGTGCAGGAGCTATGAGTGTGGATATTCATTCCTCCAGTCCCATGGAAACAGGATGGTTTGCAGGGCTGGTTATGAGCAGTGGTGCAGGTTTGCAGCGGCTGGTTCTTCGACCGGTGACCCCGGAAAAAAGCAGAAAGTTTTGGGATGCCGTTATGACCAGAGCCGGAGCATTGACCATTGAAGAATTGAAGGCAGTGCCAAGTCGTACCCTGTATTATGCCTGGCTGGATGCCACCAGGGAGGAAGGCTTTACCACAAGCTACACCCTGCCTGTGTATGACGGACAGCTGTTGACCAGGGAGAGCTTTTCTAAGAGAAAACTCAGTGATATCCCTACGATGATAGGCATGACTGTAACAGATATGGCACCCTTTGTTATGAAGCAGATTATATGCAAATGGGGGCGTATACATAAGAAGTACAATCACAGCCCCTGCTATACCTATTTATTTGCCAGAGAGTTACCGGGAGATCATGCAGGAGCATGGCATTCTTCAGACCTACTGTATTTCTTCTCTTCCTATCCCAGAAATTGGCGACCATTTACGGAGATTGATGAGAATATCAGTAACCAGATGTCCCGGGCACTAACGGCATTTACCAAATCAGGAGACCCTAATTGCACGGAGATTCCCCAGTGGCATTCTAATGCCAGATATCCAATGTCTTTTGATGAAAGTACACAGGAGAAGCCATGGGATGTGAAGAAGCTGTGGAGAAATACGGTGTCACGTGGACACAAGGAAGGATGATGTAACCATGAGTAATCAACAGAATGAAACACAACCGGTAAATTCCGGCATTAAAATGAAGGATAAAATTGGCTATTCCTTAGGAGATACTGCAGGTATTCTTACCTTTGGAATTATTGGATCTTATCTGCAGATTTTCTACACCAACGTGCTGTTTATCAGTGCAGGCAAGATTATGATGCTGTTATTGGTGGCACGAATCTGGGATGCCATTAATGATCCTATCTGGGGTATGATTGTGGATTCCAGAAAGGTGGGACCAAATGGGAAGTTTCGTCCTTATTTAAAATGGGCTTCTCCCTTGCTGGCATTGGCAGCAGTGCTGGTGTTCTGGAAGGTTCCGGGGTTAACGGATACCCAGTATTTAATTTATGCCTATGTGACCTATATTTTCTATGGCATGTGTTATACCGCAATTAATATTCCCTATTCTTCCCTGGCTTCGGTGATTACCAGTGATGAATATGAGCGTTCCAGCCTGTCCATGTTTCGTTCTATTGGAGCAGGCATCGGTACGCTGGCATCCCAGATTGTATTGCCATTGTTTGTCTATACTACAGTGAAGGGAACCAAGGTGTTAGATGGAGACAAGCTGTTTGTAGGCGTGTTTGTATTATCGGTGTTAAGCATTCTGGTATATCAATGGTGCTATCGCTGGACTGTTGAACGGGTGAAGACCCCGGAAGGACAATCCCATGCCAATATTAAGAAAACCATCAAATATTTACTGAAGAATCGTCCATTTATTGTATTAAGCATTGCATCCATGCTGCTTCTTGCATTGCAGCAGTATACCCAGACAATTTATAACTACCTGTTTTTAAATTATTTTGAAAAACCAGGGCTGTATGCCCTGGTATCTGTGTTTACATATTTGCCAATGCTGATTTTAATTCCCATGATTCAAAAAATTGTTCGTAAGACCGGCAAGAAGGAAATTTGTGCCATTGGAATGTTTGTGGCAGCCATTGCCAATTTGATTTTGTATTTTACTCATACCACCAATCCTACGGTATTCTTTGTGTTTTCCTTCCTGTCGGGCTTCGGCATGACCTTTTTCGTGTTTGAAATCTGGGCACTTGCTACCGACACGGTAGACTACCAGGAGAAGCTTTCCGGTCAGCGGGATGAAGGGACAGCCTATGCATTCTTCACCTTTGCCAGGAAGATTGGTCAGGCTCTGGCAGGTATTCTCGGTACCGGTGTATTAAGTCTGATTGCTTATGATGCCACAAATGTTACTGCGAAAACTGCGGAGCAGATGTTTAGCTATGCAACCATTCTGCCGGGAATTATGTGTCTTGCCATTGGCGTTTTACTGGCATTTTTGTATCCTCTTAGCAAGGAAAAGCTGGTGCAGATGCGGGAATCGTAATCTCTCCGGAGGAGAGTCCTTCCCCAGTGACCGTTACGGTAATATCTCCGGCTTCTTCACTACATACACTAAGCAGGGTTTTACCGCCCCAGGTCTTACGGCAGCAGGTTCCATAATTTTCTTCGGTGCATGGGTTTCCGGAACCAAAGCCTGCAAGAGAACCACCGGTAACGGTAGCCTGTAATGTGATTTCATTGGTAGGTACAATATTTCCGACGGCATCTACTACCACAGCCTGAAGGAAAGCTAAATCCATACCGTCAGCACAAAGTACATGATTGGATGTATCATCTATCCAGTTATGTGCTTTTTCGTCTGAAATCAGCTGGATGGCTACAGGTGCTCCGGCGGTTGTGAGCACATCTTCTGCAATTGGCATGCCATTCTTATATGCAATTGCTTTTAAAGTACCGGGCTGGTAGGTTAGTATCATAGAGGCCTTTAACTTTTTTACCGGGCAGTGACCTTGAGACACATCATTTACCAGAAATTCTACTTCATCACAATCTGCATAAGCCTCTACATAGATTTCTTTCCCAATATTTTCATCTCCCCAGGTCCAGCTGGCAAATACATTATTCCATTGCCATCCCAATCCTAAGGCTTTGTTATGAGCATATTCTGGAGCCTTGGCAAATACGTGGATGCCGGAATCCATTCCCCACATAATCTTACGGAAATAGCTTTGAGGTCTTCGGTCACCGGATAAATCCATGTCACCTTGATAACAGCTAAGCCATGGCCAGGAACCCAGCATACCGGTCATCAGATCAGTCACATGATGCATGACCCGTCCAGAACCGGCTTCTCCCAGATTGTCATATGCGGTCCAGATAAAGTCACCAATTACGTTATTGTGAGCCATCATATGCTGATAATATTCATAGGTATCCTCTACCCGGGTTTCAGTAGCACAGATGATACGGTTGGGATATTTCCTGGAATCCTTTTCATAACGGGTATAGAAGTAGTTGTAGCCCACCATATCTAAGGCTTCGCAGGTTTTCTCAGTAAGAGCTCCCCATACATCCTCATCTCCAATATAGCCATCTCCCATGTTATTGGTTTGTACCCGTGACAGTGCGTGCTCTAAGGCATTTGGGTCAGCCATCATCTGACGCATCCGTGCCTCCATTGCCTGCTTTGCAGCTTCTTTTTCCTTTGCAGCATCTTTAGCTGATGGCTCATCTGCCTTCGTCTTGGCAGTATTCATCTTATCTGCAGTTTCCATCATAAACGGAGTCCTGGCAGGCTTTCCGGCTTCTCTTCTAGATACTACCATGCTGTGCAGAGCACAGGTCACCATGCGGGATGTGTCAAGGGAGCGAACATAATCGGCCATTTCCTGTGTTATCTTATCCCCGTGTCCTTTGCCTCCGGTTTCTTCGATTTCATTTCCGATAGACCAGCAGAAGATACAGGCATGATTTCGGTCCCGTTGTACCATAGATGCAATATCACGCTTCCACCACTGCTCATAGTATAGATGATAATCCAGGTCATTTTTCCCTATCTTCCAGCAGTCGAAGGCTTCATCCATGACATACATACCAATGCGGTCGCAGGCATCCAAAAAGGTTTTGGACGGCGGATTGTGGGCACATCTCACTGCATTGTAGCCGGCATCCTTTAAGATACGAAGCTTGCGTTCCTCAGCGGCCGGATAGGCAGCAGCACCCAGCATGGTGTTGTCGTGGTGAATACAGCCACCTAATAACTTAATGGATGTTCCATTTACCCGCATGCCCTGTTTGGCATCAATGGCAAAGGTGCGAAATCCAACCGTTTCCTTACATTCATCCAGTCCAAGATTGGTATCTAAGATAATAGACACATCATAGAGATTGGGAGCTTCGGCAGACCATAATTTTGTGTTGGGTACTTCTAAGCTTACCGTCACCTGGCTGGTGCTTTGGGCTTTTACCTGAACGTTGACGCAGGTATTGGCTCCATGACAGCTTAGGGTCAACATACCAGAAGTCTCCTGTTTGGAAGTGTTTGTAATGACTGCCTGCATTTGCAGGGTGCTCACATCTTCTTTGGCTTTTGGGGTAGTCAAAAAGAGATCCCATGGGCGGATATGGCAGGCCGCTCCAACCCAGAAGGATACCTGGCGATACAATCCACCGCCGGAATACCAACGGGAATTAGGTTGAAAGCAGCGTGTTACAATTTCAATGTCATTATCCTCTCCTGGAAGAATCACATCATCCAGCTCTAACTGCCAGGGGGTATAACCATAAGGATGAATGCCCATAGGCTCTCCGTTAAAGGTGACCTCGGCCTGTTCATAGGCTCCATCAATATCCAGCAGGACACATTTGCCGGCCCATGCTTCAGGCACCGAAATGCTCTTGGAATAGGTTACTCTCCCGCCAGGGAAAAATCCGGTAGAAGCTCCACTTTTGGTGTCTTTATCCCGCTCCATGGTAATAATAAAGTCATCCGGTAGATTCACCTGACTGCTTTGAGACTGAGAAAATGAGATTCGGCTGGGCTTATCCCCAATGGTTCTTGTCCATCCGTTGTTTATGGTTATTTGTTTCATTTTGTTACCTCCTTTATGAGAATGCTTTTTTCAGAATGCCTGTTACATTTGCAATTCTATATTGTACAAAATTCCAATGTAAGATATATTTATATCATATATGCAGGTCACGGAATTCTCAATTCGATAAGATGATCATTATGGATAAGAATGTTCGAAAAACGCACGCGTTAATCACCATGGGAGGGAAAACAACATGGAGCATCCGTTGTTAGAAGTTTTAAATAAAGCATTTTCTTTTTCCACAGAAAATGAGCAGGAGATGTTTGTAGCTGAGCTGGGAGAGGCAAGCTTGTTGAAACGTCAGCAGAATTCCCAGACCAATCCGGTACACACCATTCCTGGAGATATCCTGCTGTATGTCATGCAGTTTCATCATGGATTTCAGACGAACATTTCTCTCAGCGAGAATCATAAGACCATGATTCATATTCCAAAGGAATTAAGCAGAGTGGGCGAGCTGCATAATCATGCCTTTCTGGAACTGGTATATATTTTGGAGGGAGAAATTGATTTTATCATTGAGGGGGTGCACAAGCGGTATCGACAGGGTGAGTGGTGTCTACTGAATCCCAATGTTCGCCATGCAGAGGAACACCATGGGGATTTTACCGCAGTATATCTGGATTTGGCACTTCCCTATGCAGGAAAGCTGTTACAGCATATGGAGAACAGAGTAGCAGAGATTTATAAGCAATTTATTACAGACAGTAGAGTCCCACAGCATGGGGATTATATGGATTTCCTTCCCATAGAAGCATTTCCCAAGAAGGCAAATGACCAGCTTCAGGAAACATTGCTCCATCTTGCCAAGGAAATGTTAGAGGAGCCTCCAGGTTATCAGCACATGATAGACGGCCTTCTCGAGAGAGTGCTTACGTATCTTCAAATGCCGGAGTACTATCATTGTTCTCATACAAGGATGCAGGTTCAGAACAATCACGATCTGCTGCAGCAATTGATTTTCTACCTTGGAGAACATCCGGTGAAAATAACCCGAGATGAGCTGGGAGAAAAATTCGGTTATAATGGAAACTATCTCAATCGCTTCTTCCAGAAGCATATGGGAGAAAGTCTGTCGGCTTACCATCGACATGTTTGCCTCAACCGAGCAGCAGAGCTTTTATTGAATTCCCAGATGTCGGCTTCTCAGATTGGAACAGAAATCGGATTTGAAAGCAGATCAGCCTTCTACCAGCAGTTTGCCAGGCAGTATGGAGTTACTCCGGCTGAGTATCGCAGAGGAACTCACCCGGAGAAATAAATACTGGAGGAAGCAACGAGTATATCGTCCCATTTGAAATAGAACACATCATTGGCATGTGATGATTAGTTATCAAAAAATGATACAAAATCATGAATTTTAGTATCGTATGGGTTGCATGAAATGATATAATTCTTAGCAATGTGATATATCTAGCGAGATTTCTTTGCTATATATGAAGATGCTATAAGAATATTGCTATTCCTGGCTTAGGTAAAACGGAAATGCACGGATAGTCTCAACTTATTATTTAAAAAGGAGGATTTTACAATGAAACAGGTTTACAACCCATATTTACCATTAGGTACCTTTATTCCCGATGGAGAGCCTCATGTGTTCGGAGACCGGGTCTACATCTTTGGTTCTCATGACCAGGAGAACGGAGAAGGATTCTGCCTACTGGATTACGAGGGCTTTTCTGCACCGGTAGATGATCTTACCGCATGGAGAAGTGAGGGGATTATTTACAGAAAGCAGGATGACCCTACCTACGGAGATAAGTATCAGGCCATGTATGCCCCGGATGTAGTACAGGGAAATGATGGACGTTATTATCTCTATTATGCAATGTCGGGAGGCTGCTTTACAGGTCCCATTCATGTGGCTGTGTGCGATACTCCGGCAGGAAAGTATGAATATTATGGAGAGGTAAGAAATCCGGATGGGACCACATTTACAAAAAATATTACCTTCGACCCGGGAGTAATTAACGATAACGGACAAATTCGCCTGTATTATGGATGGTCTCTGGCCATTGATCCAACCCAGATGATGGATCAAGAGGAGGCACAGGAACAGGCGAAGAAAGCCGGGTTCGATATTCCATCAGAAGGTGGAGAAAATGCAGACCCTGCCGAAGCAATGAGAGAACAGATGATTCAGGTTCAGATGATGATGTTTGAGAAAACCAGGGAAGAGGTAGAGGTTCCCGGTGGTGTAATGGGTGCGAATCAGGTGGAGCTAGAGGATGATATGTTAACTGTCAAGGGCGAAGTGAAGCGAATTGCTCCGGGACAATTCGATGCAGCAGGCAGCAGCTTTGAGGGTCATGCTTTCTTCGAGGCAAGCTCTATTCGTAAGATAGGTGACATGTATTATTTCATTTATTCTTCAGAAAGCCAGCATGAGCTGTGCTATGCCACCAGTAAGGACCCGGATGGTAACTTCGTCTATGGTGGTGTTCTGGTGTCTAACGGAGATATTGGCATTGCAGGACGGACGCCTCAGCAGAGAGTGGCTGCTACAGGAAATGACCATGGAAGCATAGAGTGTATTAACGGACAGTGGTATATTTTCTATCACAGGCAGACCAGCAAGACCAGCTTCAGCCGCCAGGGATGTGCAGAACCTATTATCATCGCAGACAATGGCAGCATTGAACAGGTAGAGATGACAAGCTGTGGATTAAATGGAGGTCCATTAGTTACGGAGGGGACTTATCCGGCAACGATTTGCTGTACCCTAAGCAATGGACATATGTCTCATGAAGGACAGAAGAAATCCAAGGAGGATTATCCATATATTGCGGCAGCTGATGGGGATTATTTTGTATGTGATATTACAGAGCCTACCGCGATAGGATATAAGTATTTTGATTTTACAGGACAGACAACCCTTACCCTTACAGCTAGATGCCAGGGAGAGGGTAAGTTCCTTGTATACTGCATTGACAGAGAACAGGCTGCCCAGATGCCAGAAGAACTGCCTAAGGAGACACCAGTGACTGAGATTGTTATGGCAGAGCCTGTAGTAAGCGGGGAGACAGCTTCGCTTCATACCAGTGGCTGGAAACAGTACAGTGGACAGTTTGCGACCAAAGGAGAGTATGCGTTGTATCTTCGATATGTAGGAAATGGACGCGTGGATTTGAAGGAAATCGCATTTTAATAAAAGGACCCCCAATGTATGAAATCTACATTGGGGGTTTCTATATGCATTAATAAATATGTGGCTTACAGTTTTCCTGTGAATTGATAGTTTCCACTTCCTATCTGATGTTGTGTGCCATCTGGTAAGCTAATGGTAGCGGTAGTATTGCAGGGAATCTGAACCTCCAGATGCATTGTATAATCTTGTATAGACCAATTACAGATGATGGTTCCGTATACTGATTCAAAGCTGCGGTTACAGCTGGTAAGACCACCGATAGCCTGTGGCTTTATAATAATATGCTGATATCCTGGGGTGTCTGTGTCAATGCCACCAATGGTTTTGAACATCCAGGCATCTACAGCTCCAAAGGAATAATGGTTAAAACTGGTTTCATTGGGTGTTCCGTCTTCCTGATATCCATACCAGCTTTCCCAAATGGTAGTAGCACCCTTATCAACCTCATACAACCAGGAAGGACATTGCTCCTGCCATAGAATTCGTTCCGCAAGATCCATACGGTGAATCCTACATAGTGCATCCATAAGATATGGAGTGGCAAGAAATCCGGTATCCAGGCAATAATTATTGTTAGCAATCAACTGGGTTAAATGATGGATGAAAGTTTCTATTTTATCCTCTGGAACCAGGTCAAAATAAAGTGGAAGAACGTATGCACCCATTAATTCAGAAGGCATACTGCCATCCGCTTGAATGACACCATGTTGAATAGCATTTTTCATCTTGCAGGAGATTTCCTTATAATAGGAAGCATCCTGTTCCTGTCCAAGAATAGCAGCAATTTTAGCCATATGTGCTACGGAATTCCAACCGAAGATAGGAGCAGTATAGCATAGACTGCTGGCCATGATAGATTTCATGTTTTTCATATCCATGCCATTTTTATTCTGGCTTGGAATGAGCCATTCTCCATAATGAAATCCCGTATTCCATAGATATTCTTCAATGTCATCGGGCAGAGTAGAATTTTTTGCGTGCTTTTTACAGGAAGAAATCACATAATCACACCATTTCTTCATGGTCTCATATTGCTGAAGCAAAATGGCGGTATTTCCGGTGACTTCATACATGGTATAGGGGACAATCACAGCAGCATCACCCCAGCCGGCAGATGTTCCCTGCCCTTTTCCACCAAACATCAGGTTCATCATCTGTCCCATTTGTGGATAATTTCCATCATTTGGAGTGACCATTGGGATAACACCCAGTTCATCCTGGTCACAGGACATGTTGTACAGCCAGCGGGTAAAGAAGGCAGTACAATCTTCATTTAACATGGCAGTTTTGGCATATACCAGCATATCGCCAGTCCATCCAGCCTTCTCACGTTGAGGACAGTCGGTAGGAATTGACATCATGTTACTACGCTGAGACCAGCGAGTATTTTCATATAAACGATTAATTCTGGCATCACTTGTGACAAATGTTCCGACATCTTTTTTCTGGGTGGACAGGACAATGGCAGTAAAGTCTGCAGGAGACATGGTGTTGGAAATTTCCATGGAATCAATTTCTACATTTTCATCAATAGAAATTCCGTTGACCTTCACATACCGAAAACCGTGGAAGGTAAATAAGGGCTCATAGGTAGACACCTGACCATTGCAGATATATTCATCTTTTTGATCACATCCTTTTCCTACACCACCGGCACCCATAATATTGTTGAAGTAATTGCCGTCTTTGTCTAAAACCTCACAGTGCTCCAGGGTAATCTTAGTCCCTTTGGGGGCGTGTACCTTCATGGAGATTCTGCCAGAAATCACCTGACCAAAATCTAGAATCACCTCTCCCTTAGGGGAGTGCAGTACCTTGGCAACAGGAAGGGATAGTACAGGAACAACAGGTTCTCCCAGCTGGGCACATAAATTGTTATATCCAAAATCCTTTATCTTGACAGATTTCCAGTCGTGTGTGCTTCCTTCAGGTCGATCCCAGTTGGCTTGCTCCTGATTGGCATCATATAATTCTCCAGCATAGAGATCGCTTGCTCTTACAGCACTGGTGCTTACCTTCATGCCTTCATCTGAACAAATAGTTTCAACAGTACCATCGGAATAAGTAACCTCCAGCTGCATTAGGACAGCATGTGCATGTGTAATTTTGGCATTTGGCAGGGAATGGGAACAAAGATACCAGCCGTCTCCTACATGCATGCCAATTACATTTTCACCTGCTTGAAGCTGGGAAGTGACATCGTATGTTTGATAACACAGATATTTATCTACCACCGTGTGCTCTGGGGCAAATTCTCTTATATCTGCCCGCTGTCCATTGACTGACATATGATATACTCCGTGGCAGGTTGCATAAATTCTTGCAGAGACAGGCTTTTCTTTTAAGGAGAATTCCTTTCGAAAGAGCGTAGCAGGGTCTTGTTTGCCAAAGCCCTCTTTACTCTTATGGCGATGAATGGAGGATACAGCCCATTTCGCCTTCCATTCAGATGGCTGTAGAAAAGCAGTTTCAAAGGATGTGCTTGCACTTTCACAATTGCCATGATTATCCCAAACGGTAACATCTACCAGATAGATGGTGCGGCTTTTAAGAGATTCCCCCTGATACATAACGTAAGTAGATTGATCTGATGATATTTTGTCAGTATCATAGATACATTTTCCAGAAATAGCTTCGCTGACTTTTAACTGATAAGCTGTCTGCACCGTGTTTTGTTCCGGGCTGGTTATTTTCCAATTCCAGTATGGAATCACATCAATCCCAAGAGGCTGGTTCATATGCAAAGTAGTAATTTCAATTATTTTCATATAGGACTCCTTCCATTTGACACTAGATTATTGCTACAGTATAGTGATAGTATATTTTATAGAAACTCATATTGTAATTACATTAATTGCGTTCTCACTATTAAATATTGCTTGAATAAGGAGCTATGGGAGGAAGGATATGTTTGAGGATATTCATTTTATAACAGAAGAGAATTTTACAGATATTCATGAGCTTATGACCAATCCGGACAATCAGAAATCCTATGAATCTTTTGCCCAGGAAAATCCTGATAGTATCCAGGCTATGAAAGGAGAAATCAGGATGGAGGGTGGTGCAAATGCATTGTTTCAACTGCCCATGTCTCCCAATAACAGAAGAAATCTGCTGTATATACAGTCCTTTTCCTGGATGAAGATGGGGGAGCACTATTATACCCATAGAAAAAATTACCACTCCTATTTGCTTCTATACACGTATGAGGGGGAAGGCTGTTTAGAATATGAGGGCAAAACATACTGCCTTCAGCCAGGAGATGGATTCCTGATAGATTGTCGGAAAGAACATACTTATTATACAAATGGACCCTATTGGGAACATTCAGACATTCATTTCAACGGAGGTATCTGTAATTATCTGTACCAGCAGTGCTTTCTAAACCATACGCCAATTTTTCATTGTCCCTTACAGGGCAAGTATCAATATCAGTTGGAAAATGTACTGAGGTACCATACTTCTACGGATTTATATCGAGAATATTATACCTCTGCATCTGCACAACAATTACTAATGTTAGTGTTATCCCTGCAGGCAGATAAACAGAAGGAATCCTCTATTCCGGATTATATTGTATATCTTCAAAGATATTTAGAATGTCATTTCTCTACCGATATCTCAATTGATGACATGGCTCGTTTCTGTGGTTTAAGTAAGTACTATATGATTCATCAATTTAAGCGATATACGTCAGTATCACCGAAGGAATATGTGACTTCTCTTAGAATTACAAGAGCTAAGCAGCTTCTCGTGGATACCAAGATTGCTGCATACAAGATTGGTATTATGGTAGGAATGGAGAATGAAGCGAATTTCATCCGAACCTTCAAACTTCAAACAGGAATGACGCCCGGAGAATATCGTAAACAAATGGGATAGAACCAAAATTCCTGCCAGTAACAAAATATATAAAAAGCAATAAACAATAGTCTGATAGCAATAAGGACTATTGTTTTTTTTGTCTCTCAGTCATTATGATAGGTCTATAAAAAAGGAGGGACGCAATATTATGAAAACAAATGCAAAGAAAATACCTTTTTGGTATGGACCAGTTTGGTCCACCAGAGCCTTGTCAGCAGGAATCAATGTGGTGTTGTTTGGCTATCTGACATATTATTGCACAGACATGTTGGGGATGTCTGCAGGATTAGTTGGAGGATTACTACTAGCTTCCAAATTATTTGATGGATTTACAGATTTAGTAGTAGGAATTATTATTGATCGGACTCACACAAAATGGGGAAAGGCACGACCTTATGAGATTTTCAACATTCTTGTATGGGTATTTACGCTGTTACTTTTTTCGACGCCAGAATTTGGTATGGTAGGTAAAGCGATTTGGGTATTTATGCTGTCCGTTATTGTAAATGCGGTTTGTCAGACATTTTTAAATGCATCTGATACGGTATATTTGGCAAGGGCAGTACCTGATAATGAAAATCGTGTAAAGGTTGTATCTATTAGTGGTGCAATTGTAATGATTGGTTCCATTGTTATGTCCATCGTTTTTCCCCAATTTCTCGCAGGGGCAGGTGTTGCTAAAGCAGGATGGCAAATGATGTGCCTTCAATTAGGAATTCCCTTTGGTTTGATAGGTATGCTGAGATTCTTACTAATTAAAGAGGTGGTCCAGGAGGACCAGCAGGCAACGAAAAAAGAAAATCAGATATCAGTCAAGGATACAGCGTTGGCCATCGTACATAACAAGTACATTCTGATATTTGGTGCAATTATGTTGCTTTCATTGATTAACACAACATTTCAAACAACAGTTACAAGCTATTACTTTAAATATATTATTCACAATATCGGATTACAATCCTTGATTGGAATGTCCAGTCTGGCTTCCCCTTTATTCCTTTTAATCTGTCCGGTTTTAATGAATAAGTTGGGAAATGTTAAAACACTGCGTTTAGGTGCTGCTATTGGCGTTATCGGATGTGTGATACGTATTTTAGGTGGAACAAATTTAGCTACACTTTTTATTGCAAATTTAATGACTACCATTGGATTAATGCCAATTACCATGCTAGGGACAATATTTACCATTGAGTGCATGGATTATGGCGAGTGGAAGACTGGAAAGCGAGTGGAAGGAGCCATTGCTTCAGTTACGGCATTTTCCATTAAAGTAGGTGGCGGTCTGGCATCTGCAATCGCAGGTATCGTGCTAGGGTTAGCAGGATATAATGGCCAGCTGGAAGTTCAGAGCAAGGGTGTATTAAGTGCCATCTCAGGATTATATTATTGGGCACCATTTATTATATGTGTCATTGTGTTGGTATTAGCTTTTGCTTATAACATCAACAAGATTGCACCAGAAATGTACGCAGCATTAAAGAAATCGCATAAAGAAAATGAAGGTTAGGAGAAAGTAAAATGGCAAATTATCCATACTCATCAGAGTTAAAAAAACAACAAGATACATCACAGGTAAATTATGAAGATCCCAAAACCTTAATGGGCATCAAAAAAATGGCAGGTCTTATGACAAAAATGGAGAAAACCTTTCGACCATCCAGAGGAGTGAAGATGTCTCGTCGCACCTATACTTCCTATGATGGTGTTGAGATTCCATATTTTTTGTTAGAGCCGAAGAAAACAACAGAAAATGCCAGTCCGTGCATCATATACTATCATGGAGGAGGATTTATGTTCCCCATCCAAAAAGTGATGATTCAGGTAGCAAGCTTTTATGTTCAGCATATGAATTGCAAAGTAGTTCTTCCGGATTTCAGAATATCATTTGATAATACATGTAAGGATATTATGGAAGACTGTATTGGTATGTATCGCTATGTGTTTGAACATTGTAAAGAACTATCTGTTGATCCGAACCAAATCATTGTATATGGAGATAGTGCTGGTGGAGCTTTGGCAGCGGGAACATTGTTGCTGGCCAGAGACCGTAAATTACCCCTGCCCATAGGGCAGATGTTATTATACCCGGTTACTGATTGTCATTCAGAGCGTTATGAATCTGTACGCCAGTATCCTGATGCAGTATGGCCTGCAAATGCAAACCGAAGCATGTGGAAATTAATGTTTGAAAAGGGTACCTTTGACATGGAAAAATATGTTGCCCCCATGAATCATGAAGATGTATCCGGCATGCCCCAGACTTATGTGGAACCCCAGGAGATTGACATCTTAAGAGATGAGGCAATCGCTTATGGCAAGAAGCTGGAAGAGGCTGGCGTTCCAGTGGAGGTGAATGTAATTCCAGGCTCCTATCACGGTGTAGAAGCAGACTGGAAAAGTCCCTTAACACAACGTCTTTTGACACATCGAGTTGAGGTAATGCAGAAGATGCTACTGAAGTGATACAGCTTATTTAACAGGGCGGTGCTTCTCCATTTCTTCCAGCTTTTTTGTAAGAAAGCTTCTGGTCTCCAGGTCGTTATCCAGGCGGAGAAAATGCAGCAGTGCAGATGTAACTACACGGTCTACATAGTAGTTATCAATATCGTTAGCATAGGCACGATGCATATAATTCATTTGTAATGCAACCATAGCCTGTGCGTAGATTTGAGCTTCATCCTCAATCTGGGGATGGAGCTTTTTGATCGTAGAAGATTGCTTGTTTTCAGAAGAGCTTGCTGCCAAATTTTTCTCGGTTAAATCTTCCTGTATGGAAGCAATGTATTCTGATTCAATCTGCTTAGCAAGCGTAGAGCGAAGATCTACCTGGTCTGTATGAATCTTCATGAGAGCATTAGCCAGCTGATAATTCTGCAGAACCATCCGTCGAGACAGGCTGGCATAATCATCCTTCCTTGTATAAACATATTCCTGGGGAGCCTGCTGGTAGAATTCCATATACATATCCAGCATACTTTTCGCCAGTTGATATTTATCCTCATAATGAGCATAGAAGGTTCCCCGGCTGACAGGAGTCTCGTCTAAGATATCCTGCACGGTAATCTGTTCGAAGGTTTTTCGCTCCAGCAGAGCAATCATTGCCTTAATAATGGCAGAATCGGTTCGTTTAAATTGAGGAGATTTCTCCTTGATTTGGTTGTTATTGTTCATAGTATATCCTCCGTTTCTTCGTCTGTAGCTTCTTGGAGCCACGCTGCCGTGGTCGTTCGATTTCCCCCAAGACGAGGCTTCCTCGCAAGCAAAAGTATGCTGAAATAACCAGGTTTGGTGGATATCATGTGTAACTTGCCTGTCCGCCCCAAGGCAGTCGAGCTTCTTGGAGCCACGCTGCCGTGGTCGTTCGATTTCCCCCAAGACGAGGCCTTCTCGCAAGTAAAAGCAAGCTGAAATAACCAGGTTTGGTGGATATTCACTGTAACTTGCCCACCCGCCCCAAAGCAGCAGAAAATTGCCAATGAGGGGGTACTATCAGCTCATTCAAGCCAGAAAAGTAACCCCAACCAGCAGAAAAGCAGGAAAAGCAGGAAAAGCAGGGAAAGCAGGTTACTTATATTGAATATTATACACCATGTATATAAATTATACAAAAAATATTGCATTGCCCATTCCATTTTTCGTAGCAACTTGCTACAATTTAACCATAGCACAGTCATAGCCTGTCATTCTATGACATGCAAAGTAAAGGGTATCAAAATAACAAATACATTTGGGAGGTTATTATGAGTAGTCAAAGAACGATATTTACCAACAATGGGAAACCATTTATTGCAATTGCAGGAGAAGCACATAACTCCAGCTCTTCTAATGCCCAGTATATGATAGGGGTATGGGAGAAAGCCAAGGAGTTGGGACTAAACACCCTGCTGTTACCGGCATCCTGGGAATTGGTGGAACCGGTAGAGGGACAATTTGAATTCCAGCTGATTGATGATATTATTGCACAGGCAAGAGAATATGAGATGAAGATTGTGTTTCTGTGGTTCGGAACCTGGAAGAATGCACAGTCTATGTATGCACCTGCCTGGGTGAAACGGGATATGGTACGTTTCCCAAGAGCAGAGGTAGAGAAGGGGAAGAACAAATGTCGCCTGATGCAGTTCCATGGTATGGAATATACCACGCTGTCAGCCTTTGGAGAAGAGACCAGGAAGGCAGATGCCAAGGCATTTACTGAATTTATGAAGCACTTAAAAGAGGTAGACGAGACGGAACAGACGGTCATTGCGGTTCAGGTAGAGAATGAGACCGGACTTCAGGGAAGTGACCGGGATCACAGTGATATTGCAGACGAGTTGTTTGCTGCACAGGTTCCAGCAGAATTTGCCAGCTATATGAAGGCAAATACAGACACCATGGAACCAGGAGTAAAGGAAGCAGTAGAAGCAGGCAAGACTCAGGGCACTTGGGAAGAAGTGTTTGGAGCATGTGCTGGAGAAATCTTCACCACCTATTATATTGCCAGCTATGTAGAGTATGTGGCAGCAGCAGGAAAAGCAGTCTATGACTTGCCAATGGCAGTAAACTGCTGGCTGGACAAGGGAGATGAGCCTGGTGTGTATCCTACTGGAGGACCAGTGGCAAAGGTTATGGAGGTGTGGCAGTATGCAGCACCAAGTATTGATGTAATTGCACCGGATATCTATGTGCAGAACTTTACTGAGATATGTGAGCAGTATATGAAACGGGATAATCCATTATTTATCCCTGAGACAGCAACCCACTCTCATGTGGCACCCCGTCTTATATATTGCATCGGTCATTATCATGCAGCCTGCTTTGCACCCTTTGGATTTGAAGATATGGGAGAAGAATTCTCCGATACGGCAGCCTATCTGTTTGGCGTAGATACCTCTGACCCACTGTTGGCTCAGCCCCAGGATGTAGAGGAGTATCGTTTCTGTACCACAACCTTAAACAGCATGATGGATTTACTTGCATCCAAATATGGAACCCATGATTTACAGGCAGTGATTTCAGAAAAAATGGATATGACGCCACTGGATTTTTCCAAAGCGGCGGCAGCAATGGCAGCTGGTAATCCAGAAAATGATACCATGATGTTTGGCAACTTCGGATTTAAGATTATGATGAATCTTCCTATGATTACCAGAAAAGATGGTGTATGCCTGATTGTGAAGGAATCAGAGGACACCTTCTATATTTTGGCAAATGGATGTATGATCAGTCCATTTTCCATGGATCCGGAAAAGCCAAATTATGACTTGATTTCTCTGGAGGAAGGCAAGTTCGTAGATGGCACCTGGGTTGCAGGCAGAAGATTAAATGGAGATGAATCAGCAATGATGACCTATAACGAATACACGTTGTTGAAAATGCAGGTATTCTGCTACCAATAAAAAGAATACGAAATTAAGATAAAAGAAGCAGTCTGGCTGCTGATGTCATAAGGGATATGACATTGGCTTTTAGGCTGCTTTTCTTCTATGAAAATATGTTGAAATATGCTATTCTAAGCGTAGGTTTATAGCAAAATAACTAACTATAATGATTCAAAATATGGAGCCAATATTATTAACACAGGGGGGATTTACCATGGCGAGCTATCAAATGAACAAGACCAATTACCACGACTTAAACATCTACGAAGTGAACAAGCTTCCTGCTAGAAGCTACTTCATTCCCTATGAGACCAGGGAGGCAGAACAGGGAGTAGACCTGCTGAAGAAGCGTTACCAGTCCAGGAAGGTTACCTGCTTAAATGGAGACTGGAACTTTAAATTTTATGCTAATCCTAAGGATTTCCCGGATACTTTGGATGTGGCAAATGTAGCCTGGGATACCATTGACGTTCCCAGCTGCTGGCAGCTGAGGGGCTATGATAAGCCATTTTATCTGAATGTACGAACCCAGTTCCCATTTAAGCCACCGGTAATTCCTACCACAGAGCCGGTAGGTAAGACCTTCTCCTGGATGGGAAGTGACCGAGGCATGGGACCCAGATGGCAGACACCTAATCCACCGGAATACAATTATGTAGGCGTCTATGCCAGAAATATCAATATCACAGATGCTGGGAAGACACATATTCTTACCTTCCTGGGAGTGACAGGAGCCATGGATGTATATGTGAATGGAGCCCATGTAGGTTACTCGGAGATTGCCCACAGTCCGGCAGAATTTGACATTACCACACAGCTGGTGCAGGGGGAAAATGAACTGGTGGTTGTGGTTCATCGTTGGAGCAACTCCACCTATCTGGAATGCCAGGATATGTTTCGCAATAACGGAATCTTTCGAGATGTGCTTCTCTATGAAATGGAAGCAGCAGATTTCTGGGATGTGGATGTGAAGACCAAGGAGGAGATGGTAAATGTAGCTTCCCAGGAAGAAACTGCAAATGCAGCAGCCCCGGAAAAGGCAAGCTACACCTTGGACTGTACCACGGAATTAACACAGGATGCAGTCGTTACCATTACCTTGGAGGGACATGGAATCAAAGAGACACAGCAGGTGCAGACCAAGGATAAGAAGGCAACAGCAACATTTGCCAATTTATCGGTAATTCCCTGGAATGCAGAAGCCCCGGTCCTGTACGACTTGTATCTGGAGGTGCCAGGCAGCTGTATTCATAAACGTATTGGCTTTAAGCACATTGAGATTCAGGGAAATGTATACTATCTTAACCATCATAAGGTAAAATTCCGTGGGGTGAATCACCATGATACCCACCCCAAGAATGGATACGCTATGACGGCAGAAGAGCTGATGCGTGATGTCCTGCTATGCAAAGAACATAATATGGATACCATTCGTACCTCCCACTATCCACCAGACCCTATGCTTCTTGCTTTATGTGATGAGCTGGGAATCTATGTGATTGATGAGTGTGATTTGGAGACCCATGCCACATTTGCCATGAAGTTCCCACCAACCTATAACCTGATTACTCAGGATGAAAAGTGGCTGCCTCGTTATATGGACCGCATTACCCGCCTGTATCAGCGAGACAAGGGAGATACCTGTATCGTTATGTGGAGTCTGGGAAATGAAGCAGGAGGCTTCCACAATACAGATGAAACCTATCAATACCTGAAATCTATGTCAGATATCCCGGTACATTATGAAAGTGTCATTCACAGTAAGCGGAAGGCTTACGATATTGCCAGTGAAATGTATCCACCAGCAGAGTCCCTCCATGCTATTGGAGAGGGAAGTCACAAGGTTCCAGAGCTGATGGACCGCCCATATTTCCTCTGTGAATACGGTCATGCTATGGGAGTTGGTCCCGGTAACATCGAAGCCTACTGGAAGGAAATCTATTCCTACGATAATCTCTTAGGAGGCTGTATCTGGGAAATGGTGGATCACGCCATCTTACATGAGGATGGAAGCTACACCTACGGAGGAGACCATGGGGAATGGATGCATGATGGAAATTTCTGTGTAGACGGCCTGTTCTATCCAGACAGAACACCATCTACCGGAGCGAAAATCGTGGCTCATACCTATCGCCCAATCCGAGTAACGCTGTTAGACAATGGCAAGCTGGAATTATTTAATACCATGAATTTCTCTAATGGAGATCGATATGAATTGAAGTTTACCCTGATGCAGGGCACAGCAGGTGATAACATCAACCTGCAGCAGGTCATGGAAATACGCCAATCCTATGATATAAAACCATTTTCCAAGATAATTGTGGACAATCCATTTGTGGATAAGATGGATGAAAAAGCAGACAAGCTGTTCTTAAATGTTGAAACCTGGGATAAGGGTAGTCAACAGGTGGTAGCTCAGGAACAGCTGGTGCTTAAGAATGACAGAAAGCATACAGCACAGCTGAACTGTGGCAAGCTTCCCAAGGATTTTGATGTTGTAGATGGACGCCCTGTATTTCCGGGAATCAGCCAAAGTGGCTGGGATAACAGCAGCTATACCTTATTATTCCGTGCGGCTACCGATAATGATAAGGATTGGAGTGGCAATACCATTAGTGATCCATACAAGGAAGTTCAAGAGGAGGTAATCTCCTGTGATAAGAGCGAGAATCAGATTACAGTAACTACCAGATTGCACTTTAAGAAGCATACCTTCCTTTGTGAAGACACCTACCTGGGATGTGAGGATGGTGTGATATTACACAGCAAGCTTCATCATGTGAAGGGAAAAGGCAATTTGCCAAGATTCTCCAAGGTATTCCCATTGGAAGCAACATTTACACAGGTTGCTTATCTGGGAAGAAATGGAGAATCCTACTGTGATATGAAGGAGCAGACCCAGATTGCACCAGTACAATGCAAGGTACAGGACATGACAGAACCTAATATCAAGCCTCAGGAAAGCGGCAATCGTTGTGATACGGAGCTTGCTATTTTAGGGGATGGCAGCCGTGAAATTCGCTTTGAGGCAGTAAATGATGCTTATGAATTAAGTGTAAAGCCCTATTCGGATGTGGAATTGTCCCAGATGAAGCATCGAGAGGATGAGAAAGGTACCGGCTGTTATGTGGCAATTAACGCATTCCAGATGGGTATTGGAACCGGAAGCTGTGGACCTACCACAGCACAGCAGTATTTGTATCCGGAGGACCGGGATTATGAAATGACCGTGTTGATTCGCTGGTAGGCAGAATGATTATCGTTTCTGGCTGACCCAGGCGGTGATAATCACATTTGCCATCTCTTCCGGGGATTCCTTGCAGCCCTGGGACAACCACAGCTCGGCCAGACGATTGTAGCCGGCACGGAAGAATTCCATATGCATTTCCTGGTAGGGGTCATCCGCAGCAATCAGTCGGTGGTCAGTAAATACAGGAGCAACCTTGTGATAGCCCATTTTAAATATGGTGCGGTAAATCATCTGATGCTCCTTCATATGAGCAAATAGAATTGTAAAATGTTCAGCGAGATCGGTATCTTGGGCAGTCTCTGCCATCAAGGTATCGGTCTCACTTTTTAATTTCTCATAGACCTTGTGTCCCAGGTCATATACATCCTCATAATTGGCATAGAAGGTGGTGCGATTTAACCCTGCCAGTTCACAGATATGAGACACAGAGATGCGCTCCATGGGAGTATCCTGAATCAGGGTAATAAAGGTCTGCTCAATTTTTTCGGTAGAAGCTTTTCGCTTTCGGTTGTTTTTGGTATTCATGGTGGATTCTCCTTATTATCTCAACAAATGTTGAGAAATTGGTGATTGTTCTTACCAATGTTATTCAATATAATAAAAGAACAAGTGTTGAGATAATCATAACAGAAAGGTTGGAGAAAATGAAACAAAAAGATAAAGAAGAACAGAAGACATTGGTGATTTTTCTGATTTTGGTAGCAAGCTGCATTATCAGTTCCCTGGTGCAGACAGCACTAAGTGTTGCTATTCCACCCATTATGGAGGAAATGGGTGTGACAGCAGACACAGCACAGTGGCTTACCAGTGCCTATTCCCTGATTATGGGAATTATGGTTCTGGCAACAGCATATCTGATTCGAAGATTTCCTACCCGCCCGTTATACATTGCAGCTATGGGTATTTTTACGGTAGGACTACTTCTAGCAGCCCTGGCACATACATTTCCCATTCTGTTAATTGGAAGATTGACCCAGGCAGTAGGCTGTGGAATTCTTATGAGTCTGGCCCAGGTGGTCATCCTTACAATCTTCCCACCCGAAAAACGGGGAACCATGATGGGAATCTATGGCTTGGCAGTATGTACCGCTCCTGTGCTGGCACCAACGCTGGCTGGAATTATTATTGACCGGGTGAGTTGGAATGGAATCTTCTGGATTTCCCTGGGGATTGCTGTGGTGATTCTGGTGCTTGGCATGGTGTTTATGCAAGATGTATCCGAGACAAAGCACACCAGCTTCGACTGGATTTCTATGGTGCTGTGCGGCATGGGATATACTGCCTTACTTCTGGGAGTTGGAAATCTGGGAAAAGGAAATCAGTTCATTCAGGGAATGGCCACGGTGGCAGCAGGTGTAATTTTCATTACTCTATTTGTCTGTCGCCAGAGAAAGCTGGAGACACCGTTTCTCCAGTTGAAAATTTTCTCAAACCGAGAGTTTCGTCTGGCAGTTATTGCCAGTATGCTGCTTTATGCGGCAATGATGGCTGGCTCCACGCTGGTACCAATTTATATTCAGACCATGCGGGGCATGTCCGCCACCACCTCCGGATTAATTTCCATGCCAGGCTCTCTGGTAACAGCAGTGATGAGTCTGATTGCCGGTAGAATGTATGACAAGATGGGAGTACGAAAGCTGTATCTCATGGGAACACTGGTGCTATTAATCAGCTCGGCTGGATTTATCTTTCTGGGAGAAGACACGTCCATTCCATTTATCATTCTAATTTTCGCCCTTCGTTCCGTTGGTATTGGAATGCTGATGATGACCAGCGTTACTTGGGGAATGAGTAAGATTGAAGCCAGGTATACCTCTGATGGAACTGCCATTATCAGCAGTCTCAGAACCGTGGCGGGCTCCTTTGGAGCAACCATCTTTTTCAGTGTTATGACACAGGTGGCGGCAATCAGCTCTCAGGTGGGAAGCAAAGCTATGATTTTGGGTAATCAGGTAGCCTTTGCAGGTACCACAGTGCTTGCCCTGATTCTCTTTGTCATGGCAATTACCAGTATTGGCAAGGAGAAGTAAGTGGCAAAACTTCCTTCTTTATGATAGAATTCTCAATAGTAATAGATACATATAGAACATAAAAGAAAAGGAAGCAAAATGAATCAGAAATTAACAACCGATGGCATTATATTTGACTTGGACGGAACCCTGTGGGATTCCTCAGAGAACATCACCAAGTCCTGGAATCTTGCATTGCAGGAGCTGAACATGAATCGGGTACTTTCTTTAGAGGAAGTGCAAAAAGGTCTGGGACTTCCCATGGATGAAATCTTTCGCAGATTATTTCCTGATGAGAAGGAAGAAACACAGAGAATCATTGGAGATAAGGTGATGGCAGTGGAGAATGAATACCTGACCATCCATGGTGGCAACCTGTATCCTAATCTGGAGTCTACCCTCCAGGCATTGCAGGAGAGATATCCATTGACCATTGTAAGCAATTGCCAGGCAGGGTATATTGAGGCCTTTATGACAGCACACCATTTAACCAAATATTTCTGTGATTACGAAAGCTTTGGAAATACTGGTTTGCTAAAGGCTGATAACATCAAGCTGGTGGTGGAACGGAATCATTTTCAACATCCTATCTATGTAGGGGATATCCAGGGAGATGCGGATGCAAGCCATAAGGCAGGTGTTCCTATTGTCCATGCTGCTTATGGTTTTGGTGATATTGTAGATGCTGAGGGAAGAGTTGATTCCTTCTGTGAATTACTGGAGATTCTGGCCTAATGAAAAGAAATAAAGAATTTGGCAAATTTATCCTGTCTATGCTGCTGTTTGGTTCCAATGGTGTTGTGGCCAGCTTTATTGCATTAAGCAGCCGGGAAATTGTCCTTACCAGGACGATTCAGGGAACCATACTGCTTATGGTACTGTTTCTTGGCCTGGGGAATCATTTTACATATCAGAAGCATAAGAAGGATTATCTGTACATTGCATTATCAGGAATCATGATGGCGGCCAACTGGCTTTTGTTATTTGAGGCTTATGCTCAGGTAGGAGTCAGTCTGGGAATGCTGTTGAATTACTGTGGACCGGTGATTGTTATGGTACTGTCTCCCCTCTTATTTCACGAGCGTCTTACCATAAGAAAAGCAGTGGCAATGACTGCGGCTTTAGCTGGTGCGGTGATGATTAGCTGCAATGCCGCCTTTCAAGGAGTAAATGCAGCTGGATTGGTATGCGGTCTCCTGTCTGCATTTGCATATGCAGCTATGATTATCTGTAATAAGAAATCCAAAGAGGTTACAGGCTTTGAAAATGCAACCATGCAGATGGTATTTTGCATGATTACGGTTGTGATTTTTCAGCTGTGGAGACAGGGGCTGGCTATGCATATAGCACCAGCAGACTATTTACCGGTTTTGTGGCTGGGACTTATCAATACCGGAATCGGATGCTACCTGTATTTTTCATCCATAGGAAAGCTTCCAGTGCAAACAGTAGCAATCTGCGGATATTTAGAGCCGGTATCAGCAATCCTGTTATCCTTTGTCATTCTCCATGAAGAGATGGGTCTCCTGCGTATTTTTGGTGCAATTCTTATTATTGCAGGTGCTGTTCTAGGAGAGTGGAAACCTACGAAAACAGTACAAAAATCATAAAGGATAGCCAATTTACGTATTGAAGACCTATGTTTTCTCGTATAAAATATAGCTAATTATGTAAAACAATATAAGGAGAAGTGATTACTATGAAAAAGAAAGCCTATAACCCATATTTACCATCCTACGAATATGTGCCGGACGGGGAACCCCATGTATTCGGAGACAGAATCTATCTTTATGGAAGCCATGACCGTGCAGGTGGTGCGGATTTCTGCCTCAATGACTACGTTTGCTATTCTGCACCTTTAGATGACCTGACCGATTGGAAATATGAAGGCGTTATCTTCCAGAAGGAGAAGGACCCCAGAAATCAGAACATTCCAGCAGATGCACCGAAACCTAAGGGAGGCTTTGCTGCTCCTAAGAAATATACAGAGGCAGATTTAAATCCGGCAGGCATCCATGCCCTGTTTGCACCAGACGTAGCCCAGGGCCCGGATGGAAGATATTATCTCTATTACTGCTTTGACTGCTTACGGGAAATCGGTGTGGCAGTGTGTGATACGCCGGCAGGAGAATTTCAGTATTATGGTATGGTTCAGCACGAAGATGGAACACCATTAGGAAATAGGGAAGGTGACACCATACAGTTTGACCCAGGGGTTTATGTAGAGGAAGATGGAACCATATATCTGTATTCCGGTAACGCACCAATGAAGGCGAAGGATGATGATGGGGATAAGGCATCTCTTGTTATGACCTTAAAGCCAGACATGCTTACCATAGATCAGGAACCTAAGCCGCTGATTCCAACGGTGTTAAATAGCCAAGGTACAGGATTTGAAGGTCACGAATTTTTTGAAGCCAGCTCAATTCGCAAAATAAATGGAACCTATTATTTCGTGTATTCCTCCATTAATAGCCATGAATTGTGCTATTGCACCAGTCAGTATCCAGATCGGGATTATGTCTATGGAGGTACTTTAATTGATAACGGAGATGTGTACTTAGATGGAAGAGAAGCTAAGGATGCAGTGATGAATATTGGCAATACCCATGGTGGTATTGAATGTGTCAATGGACAGTGGTATGTATTTTATCATCGTCAGTCCAATCGTACCCAGTATAGCCGCCAGGGCTGTGCTGAGAAGATAACCATTGCAGGTGATGGCAGTATCACCCAGCCGGAGATTACCAGCTGCGGCTTAAATGATGGACCATTGGAAGGAACCGGAACTTATCCTGCTTATATTTGCTGTCATCTAACAGGAAAGCATGGCACTACATTTTCCCATCCACTGGCTATGGGGAACCGTTTCCCATACCTGACTCAGGAAGTCCCGGATATGACACCAGAGCAATTTGAAGCCTCTGATTTGTCAGAGCCAGTGCAGTATATTGCAAATATTTCCAAGGGTACCACAGCAGGTTATAAATATTTCCATTTCACCTCAGGACAGAAGACTTTGACTCTGGAACTACGTGGAAAATGTAAGGGTGAAATTGCTATTGGAACCACTCCAAAGGGCAGTGAGCTGGGAACCATGGAAGTTAAGATAAAGAGTGATACCTGGACTACGGTCAGTGGACAGATACAAACCAAAGAAGGTACGGCACCTCTCTACATTACCTTTTTGGGCAGTGCTGACTGCGATATGAGAAGCTTTACAATTTCATAGGAATAACAAATACCCCCATTACTGGTCGTCTAGTAACGGGGGTGATTTTTTAGGTGTGCCGCTATATTCTACTTACTGTTCTATAAAGAATTTTGGTATGCATACTTTGTAAAATATGCCTGGGCTTTTGCGTCATCTAACTGAAAACGTTTCTTTAATTTCTCGAGAATTACTGCTTCTGATTTTCCATCTTCTAAATTATCCAAAATCAAGGCCTCTATTCCACGCTCGATTCCTTGAGCCATTCCAATTTCAACACCACGTTTCTCTGCCTTATCTAATACTTCACACATTGTTATAACACCTCCTTGTTGTTTCTGAGCTTCTTCAAATCGCTGATCTCCTGTAAGTACTGACATCAGCTTCAGCACTGCGTCCACGTGCTGTATGGTTTCTTGACTGGGAACATAATCCTTATTTTTTCTCACCTGGGAGAAATAATCTGCCACAATTCGAAAATCGCTTTGGAATAATTGTATCTGTTCCTCTGGTAAAAATGCAATATCGAATACATGAATCTTATAATTGCTTACATAGGGTGCCAGCTCCGCGGGTATGTTCAGGCATCCATATAAATCCTTTGCTTTACTCCATCTTCTTTCAGTTCCAAAGTGAAGCACCATAGTTACTACAGGATACGCACTGTGTTGATACTGGGAGCGATACAATGCTCCATCATATCCAATGATTCGCATTGGCATATAGGCATCTTCCTGTGTCTGGTTTTCCAACCCCAGCACTGCAAGCCTTGTCTTACCTTGTGTCCAGAATTTTGACACGTCCCTGATTTGTTCATGAAGCTTTCCGTCGTCTTTGTATACAAAATTTGTCTCTTTTGCAACCAATGAGTTTTCCTCGATTACCTGCCTGCCTTGAAACAGCAACACATTGGAAATATCGGCAAACACATCATTATAGGCTACAAGGTTCTTTTCTGTAATGTCTTTCTTTCCCATACATTTCTCCTTTTCTTTTTTATAACTAAGGAAAAGGCAGGGCAAGAAAGGATTCCTTCATACACTCCACATTCTCCTTACTTATTCAGTTATTAGGCGTTTTACAAACGCCACAAACCCTTGATTTTACTGGGCTTTTTTACTTG
>CAZYYO010000008.1:0-51431 GCA_964650965.1 uncultured Lachnospiraceae bacterium
ACTCCATTACGTGTTATCTTAAACGGACTTGGAAAAGATGCAGCTCAGATTATTTCTCGTATTAACGGCTTCACATTTGTTGAGACAAAATACGATTATAAAGAAGCAAAATTAAATGTTGTATACGAAAAAGCTTATTCTAAGGGACTTCGTGCAACTGTAAAATGCTATGGCGCTGATGATGTTCAGGAAGGTGTTGCAATCATGCATCACGAGAATGTTGGTGTTTCCATTACTGGTAACTCAACCAACCCAACTCGTTTCCAGCATCCAGTAGCAGGTACCTACAAGAAGGAATGCATCGAGCAGGGTAAGAAATATTTCTCTGTAGCTTCCGGTGGTGGTACAGGACGTACACTTCATCCAGATAACATGGGTGCAGGCCCAGCTTCCTATGGTATGACTGATACTATGGGACGTATGCACAGTGATGCACAGTTCGCTGGTTCTTCCTCTGTTCCTGCTCACGTAGAAATGATGGGACTTATCGGAATGGGTAACAACCCAATGGTAGGAGCTACCGTAGCAGTAGCTGTAGGTGTACAGCAGGCTGCAGACGCTGGTAAATTCTAAGCAATTTCCAGATAAGTGTCTTATCTTTTTAAGGTTTATAAGAGATTGTCGTTTTTGCGGCAATCTCTTTTTTCTTGAGATTCTATTCTACAATGTATATAATATGGTAAATGTGTTTCACAGGAGACATATGAAGAATTCAGCCAGTGTACATTCTGCCATTTCAAAAGACAGTTGATACAGTACTTTAAAGAGAAGGGAAATCACATGCTTATAACAAACAGTATCTCCATCCCACAGCATCCAACCAATAAGGAATCCCAGATGCTTGCCAGCCTTAGTTCATTTCGTGGAGATAAGGTGAAACAGGCTGCCAATGAAGGTCGCAGACGACAGCTGCTATACGCGGGATTTTTGTTAGAAGAAATGCTAAGAGAAGCCGGTGGGAAGCCGCCCTTTACCTATCAATTGGGAGAACATGGTAAACCATTCCTTACAGGAGAAAACCTACAGCTGCTCTTTTCTATTTCCCATACAGCAAAAAAAGCAGTATGTGCCGTATCCCATCAGCCGGTAGGAATTGATGTGGAACGGATACAATCCGGGAAGGAACGGGTAGGGAATCGCTTCTTTTTGGAGCAGGAAATGAAATGGATTATGGATTATGCAGTGGATGAGTCGGAGAGAAGCCTTCGATTTATAAAGGTATGGACCTTTAAGGAGTCCATGACAAAGGCCCTGGGAACAAAGCTTACGGATGTGATTTCTAAGGTTAATTATTGTGATATTGTCTGGCAGGACGAAAGGCATGGAAGCTATTTCGATGAATATTCTTATGATATATCCCAATGGCAGGAGGGGGAACATATCATTGCCCTGGTGGAGAAACAGCAGGGATGATGCTTAGCAGGGAATTGACAAAGAAAGGGAATATGCTAGAATAATATGTAATTGCAATTGAGAGAGAGGTAAGATATGAGACAGCAGGTTTTATCTATATTAGTTGAGAATACATCCGGTGTATTAAGTCATGTATCAGGCTTATTCAGCCGAAGAGGATATAATATTGACAGCTTTTCCGCAGGGGTGACAGCAGATCCTCGATTTACAAGAATGACCATTGTTACCAGTGGAGATGAGCTGATTCTAGAGCAGATTGAGAAGCAGCTGTCCAAGCTGGAAGACGTAGTCGATATTAAGATTTTAGAGGAAGGGGCATCGGTTACCAGAGAATTAATGCTGGTGAAGATTCGTGCCAAGAATACAGACCGTCAGTCGGTTCTTAGCATTACGGATATCTTCCATGGGAAGGTTGTAGATGTTACTCATGATTCCATGGTGATTGAATTAACCGGAAATCAGGGAAAGCTTCTGGCATTTTTGGATATGCTGGCAGATTATGAAATTTTAGAACTGGCAAGAACTGGTTTGACCGGATTAACCAGAGGCTCTAAGGATGTAGTAATTATCGAATAAAACAAAAGGACCTCCCAGAAGCTGGATGATTTAAAATCCATTCTTTGGGAGGTCTTTTTACAGAAAACATATTATTGCTGAAAATGCTCATAGAAATCAATAAATTTTACAAGGGCAGGATTCTGTAAATGAGAGTCCTTATATGCAAACCCTACCTGACGTTTATGTATGGGGATATTTAGAGAAATCTCTGTAAGCTGATGAGATATCAGCTCCTTAGAGACGAAATTTTTAATGACACAGGCAACACCCACACCAATTTTGGCAAATTCAATTAATAAGTCCATGCTGGAAATCTCAATGACATCCTTCACATGGATTTTGTTATGGGATAGATAATCATCAATGTATTGTCGGGTCATGTTATTTTTATCTAATAGCATCAGCGTGGAGCTTTCTAGTAAGGAGTTATCAGATACCCCCCGTTCTTTCATATTTTTCAGATAGGATTCTGTAGCCACGAAGATATCTTCGATTTCATCCAGAAAATGAAAGTGAATGTCTCGCAAGTGTTCAGGACGACCAATTAATCCAATATCTATTTTGTTGTCCTCTAACATTTTCAAGGTTTCGTTGGTGGACTGACAGGAGATACTGATGCCGATATGTGGGTTTTCTTTGATGAATTCCTTTAGATAAGGGAGGAGCATATATTTACATAAGGTAGAGCTGACACCAATCTTAATAGAGCCAACACCTAACTGAACCATTTGCTTTAGCTGCTCCTCTGCAAGATCTAATGATTGGAAGGCAACCTTTGTATGCTCATACAGAAGCTCGCCTTCTGCAGTTAGCACGACCCCTTTGGAATTGCGAAGAAACAGCTTGGTACCCAGGCTGTCCTCTAACTTTTGGATGGATTTACTGATGGCTGGCTGACTAATAAATAATACATTGGCAGCTTTCGAAATGTTACCTGCGTTGGCTACTTCAAAAAAAATACGATAGCTGGATAAAGTTTCTGTCATGAAAGTCCTCTTGATGATGTGGCGACATAACTAAAAGTTATAATATATATATTTAATATGTATTGTTATTATAATACATTTTATGTTATGATTGCAATACAGACAAAAAAATATCTATGAAAATAAAGGAGGAACCGTCATGGGAATGACAATGACTCAAAAAATTCTTGCAGCACATGCAGGATTACAAACCGTAACTGCCGGACAGCTGATTGAAGCTGATTTGGATTTGGTACTGGGAAATGATATTACTTCACCGGTAGCCATTCATGAAATTGAGAAAATGAAGGTGGATGGAGTGTTCCATAAGGATAAGATTGCTCTGGTTATGGATCATTTTGTGCCAAATAAGGATATTAAGTCAGCACAGCATTGTAAATGTGTACGAGAATTTGCATGTAAGAATGAAATATTCAATTATTTTGATGTGGGAGAAATGGGAATTGAGCATGCCCTGCTTCCGGAAAAAGGCCTTACTGTTGCGGGTGATGTAATTATTGGTGCGGATTCCCATACCTGTACTTATGGAGCATTGGGAGCATTTTCTACTGGCGTAGGAAGTACGGATATGGCTGCTGGAATGGCAACAGGCAAGGCCTGGTTCAAGGTTCCTTCCGCAATTAAGTTTAACATTGTTGGAAAGCCAGGCAAATATGTAAGCGGTAAGGATGTTATCTTACATATTATTGGAATGATTGGTGTAGATGGAGCGTTATACAAATCCATGGAGTTTGTAGGAGAAGGACTGAAATACCTTACCATGGATGACCGTTTTACCATTGCTAACATGGCGATTGAAGCTGGCGGAAAGAATGGAATCTTCCCGGTAGATGCTCTGGCAGAGGAATATATGAAGGAGCATTCTACACGTCCCTACAAGATTTATCAGGCAGACGAGGATGCACAGTATGATGAGGAATATACCATTGACTTAAGTACCCTGAAATCTACCGTTGCCTTTCCACATTTACCAGACAATACAAGAACCATTGATGAAGTACAAGACATTGCTATTGACCAGGTTGTTATTGGAAGCTGTACCAATGGACGATTTGACGATTTGAAGATGGCGGCTAGTATTTTAAAGGGGAAGAAGGTAAAGAAGGGGCTGCGAGTGATTGTGATTCCTGCCACCCAGAAGATTTATTTAGATGCCATGGAAGCAGGATTTATCCGCACCTTTATTGAAGCCGGTGCTATTGTAAGTACACCAACCTGTGGTCCATGTCTTGGTGGATATATGGGAATTTTGGCTGAGGGAGAGCGTTGCGTTTCTACTACCAATCGAAATTTCGTTGGACGTATGGGACATGTGGAGTCAGAGGTATATCTGGCAAGCCCGGCAGTGGCAGCAGCCAGTGCAATCACAGGAAAGATTTCAGCACCGGAAGAAGTAATGGCACAGGAGGAAATGTAGAAGATGAAAGCAGCACATGGAATGGTTTTTAAATATGGAGATAATGTAGATACAGACGTTATTATTCCAGCAAGATATCTGAACTCTTCAGATCCTAAGGAATTGGCAACCCATTGTATGGAAGATATTGATAAGGACTTTGTGAAGAAGGTGTCACCGGGAGATGTGATGGTAGCAACCAAGAATTTTGGATGTGGATCTTCTAGAGAGCATGCACCTATTGCAATTAAGGCTGCAGGTGTCAGCTGTGTCATTGCAGAAACATTTGCAAGAATCTTCTATCGAAATGCCATCAATATTGGACTGCCTATTATTGAATGTAAGGAAGCGTCCCTTGACATTGATAATGGAGATGAAGTGGAAGTTGACTTTGACAGTGGTGTGATTACCAATAAGACCAAAGGGCACACCTATCAGGGACAGGCATTCCCACCTTTTATGCAAAAGATTATCGCATGTGAAGGATTAGTTAATTACATTAATCAGCAGTAGAAGAGGCGGCACGCTTTTTTAAATATGCAAGATAGCTTTCTGACACAGCAACCTGTTGGTACTCACTGGCATATTCTGAAGGAGAAAGCTCGGTAATGTAGTTTTCGATAAAATTCTTATGAATCCCATAAGCTCGGGCAAGATCCACTGCTTTGTTATAGGCAATGGCAGCCTGGGCTTGTGTATTATACCGGCCAATGAGAAGCTCTCCGTTGAGATGAAGCTTTGCTTCAAATATGGGAAGATTATTCCTTATCTTTCGGGATACTCCGTGATATTTGTTAATAACAATAATATTAGAATAACGATAGTCGCAAGGATTTCCATTGGCGAAGGTGTAATCCTTTTCAGCAACCCCATAGTTTTTGATGCCGTATCGGGCGAGAATGTTATACTGCATACCATAATCATTTACAAACATATGACCCTGTCGACATATGATTTTATGCTGGGAGTAATAGAATAAATCATCGTTATCAAAAAGAAGAAACTGTTCTGGAGATAAATAATATTGAAAGTAACCCTTTTGCAAATAAATAGGGTTTTTGATATAGAAACCGTTGTCCCGATAATTCACAATGGAAACCACTTTTTCAAAGGACAAAAACGTGCAGGCTACACATTGCTCTAAGGTGCGGTCTAGGTCAGCGACAATACGGGTGGCTTCCTGATAAGCCCTGTGGGCGCGTTCTTCGGTGGAAAAGCTGCCCAGGCTAATATGACGTCCCTTATAATGGAAGCTGGAACGATAATAGGTTTGACCATTTTTTTTGGTAGTCTGATACACACCTGGCAGCATAGAAAATCCTCCTGTTATTCTGAATTTAATAGTAGCATACCTGGATTTTTTTGAAAAGCACAGGATGGAGAGATTGACATATCTTTCGGGGATACCGTATAATGTAAGACAACGGCAATAAAGGAAAAATAGCAAAGAAACAAGAGGTAAATAGCATGGATCTGTTTTATGTAAGTACAAGAGACAAAAATGAAAAGGTAACAGCAAGTCAGGCAATTCTAAAGGGATTGGCAAATGGAGGGGGATTATTTGTCCCAACAGAAATTCCTAAATTGGATGTAAAGCCAAGCCAGCTTGCTCATATGACATATCAGGAGACCGCATATCAGGTAATGAAGCTGTTTCTTACGGACTTTACAGAGGAAGAGCTAAAGCATTGTATTAACAGTGCCTATGATGAGAAGTTTGATACCACAGAGATTGCACCGTTGGTATCCTGTGACGGTGCATATTATTTGGAGCTGTTCCATGGTGCAACCATTGCATTTAAAGATATGGCGTTATCCATCCTGCCACATCTTATGATTACATCTGCAAGAAAGAATCAGGTAAAAAATGATATCGTTATTCTTACAGCAACCTCTGGAGATACAGGAAAAGCAGCGTTGGCAGGCTTTGCAGATGTGAAGGGAACCAAGATTGTAGTATTTTATCCTAAGAATGGCGTCAGTGCCATCCAGGAGAAACAGATGGTAACCCAGAAGGGGGATAATACCCATGTGATTGGAATTCATGGAAATTTCGATCAGGCTCAGACTGGTGTAAAGCAGATGTTTGCTGACGAAGCACTGGCAAAAGAAATGGATGAAAATGGATATCAGTTCTCCAGTGCCAACTCTATTAATATCGGTCGTCTTGTTCCTCAGATTGTATATTATGTATATGCATATGCAAAGCTGTTGGAAAATGAAGAAATTAAAGAGGGAGAGAAGATTAATGTAGTGGTTCCTACAGGAAATTTTGGAAATATTCTTGCTGCATTCTATGCAAAGAATATGGGACTGCCTATTGGGAAATTAATCTGTGCTTCCAATGAGAATAAAGTGCTTTTCGATTTCTTCAAGAAGGGTGTTTATGATAGAAACAGAGAATTTATTCTTACCAACTCCCCATCTATGGATATTTTGATTTCCAGCAACTTAGAACGATTGATTTATCGTATTGCAGGAAATAGTGATGAGAAAAATGCAGCATTTATGAAAGCCTTGACTACAGAGGGAAAATATGAAATTACTCCGGAAATGAAGCAGCAGCTGGCTGATTTCTATGGTAATTATACCAGTGAAGAGGAAACAGCTCAGGTGATTCGCAATTTATATGAGAAGACAGGCTATGTCATTGATACCCATACGGCAGTTGCCAGTGGAGTATATAATAAATATAAAGAGGAAACTGGAGATCAGACGAAAACCATCATTGCATCTACAGCAAGTCCATTTAAATTTACCAGAAGTGTGATGAGTGCTATCAGTAGTGAATATGATGCTATGGAAGACTTTGATCTGGTAGATAAGCTAAGCGAAATCGCAAATGTGAAGGTGCCAAATGCTATTGAAGAAATTCGAAATGCTCAGGTACGTCACAACACGGTTTGCGAAGTATCTCAGATGAAGGATGAGGTTAAGAAGTTTCTGGGAATCTAGAACAAAATTGAAATGATATCAGGGTATAAAATAAAGCCTGGCGGATAAGCATTGGATTTCAATCTTATCTGCTAGGCTTCTTCTCTATAAAGTGATAATTAAGTGAAAGGTTCCAAAGGGATATACAATAGGAATAACAAAGGTATCTTTGGCTAGCGTTACCACATCCTGGGTTTCTACTTCAGGAGGAGATAATTCCAATTCAATGGAGTAGTCATTGGACATATTTACCAGAAACAAGCCATTATGTAAATTGAGAAAGTCTTCAATAGATGCCTGTACATATTCATCAAATTCTTGGAAGTTGTCCTTGGCATAGCGGCTGGCAAAGGCAATGGCAACGTCCTGGGGCATGTCAATACTGGAAAGATAGTCAAACATTCCGCTGATTTTCTGCTTAACACAGTAAGTAACGGGATATTCCTGACAGGCAATGGGCGGGAGAGGTGTAAAATCTTCCCCAATAAAACGTGTCAGACTGTTAAAGAGAAGACTCATGTACATTAAAGAGTAGTCTGTAATGGGTTTCTCAATATCTACGAAGAAATTCTTCACCAGACTCAAAACTCGGTCTTCATCTAAGGTGCTTTCATTTAAATCTAAAAGCTCGTTTTGTGCCTGATAGTCCAGGATTAATGATTCTAAATCAGAGTGAGTTAGAACCTTTTGCTCTACTAATATTTGACCCAGAAGAAGATAATCCGGGGTCTGCTCCTGTAACAAAGCTTCCACCTGTGCACGAGTTAGATAGCCACGTTCTACAGCAATCTCGCCAAAACGCTTGTCTTCTCTAGTTTGAACATAACATACCTCATCTACCTCCTGTGCAGTCATGTAGCCATGGTGAATAGCCAAGGGTCCAAGCTTAATATGAGATTTAGAGAAGCGGGAAATGGCATCAATTAATTCTGGGGCGGTTACCGCCTCTTTATTTAACAGATAACTTCCAAAAAATTGTGCATACATGCAGTGTTATCTCCCTTCAAAATAGGTCTTAATGATTTTTTCAACTTGAGCAGCATCCACAGGCTTTTGTATAAAATCCTTAGCACCTGCTTCAATTGCCTGACGCAGCTGTGATTGGGTACCAACAGAGGATACAATAATAATCACAGCATTTTCATCAAAATCTACAATCTCTTTTACTGCGTCAGTTCCGTTTTTTTCCGGCATAACAATGTCTAAAAAAACAAGAGATGGGTGATGAGATTTATATTGATCGATGGCCTGTTGACCATTTGTAGCTTCGATGATTTCCGATGAAGGTTCATACGCAGTGACAATATCTTTCAACTGTTTTCTTGCTAGTATAGAATCGTCGCATATTAAAATTTTTTCATTTGATTCGTTCATATGGGGTTCCTCCCTTGAGGTGATTTACATGTATCTTAATTTTACACCTTGCAACATAATTATTCAATTATTTTAGTTAAGAAGTTTACTTTTAACAGAAAGAATGGATATAATGGTTCTAATAAATAGTAGATAGGAGACAAGAAAATGGATTATATGGTAATTTTTGATATTGTTATTTTAGCATTAGGAGTTTACGAATTATATGCAACGTGGAAGATGAGAAGAGAGCAGAAAATAAGTACATTATATGTGGCACCTCAGGAGATTGAAAAATGTCTAAATCCGGAAGCGTTTATCGCGTTTTTGTCAAAGCGAGCAATGATTTTCGGACTGATTACCGCGGCTTTTGGAATTGAGGGTCTCGTGGATGATTTGCTGTATGATTTAGGAACCTGGGTAAAGGTAGTTGCTCTGGTTATTTTCATTGGAACCTGGGGATGGTTTTCCTTCGAACTACGAAAAGGAAAAAATAAATATTTTAAATAAAAATCATCACACAGCTATCACATTGGCGGGGTATTATTGAGAAGTGCAGTGGAGGATGATTAATTATGAATAAGATATTAGTGGTAGATGATGAGGATAAAATTCGCAGCGTTATTCGTAAATATGGAGAGTTCGAGGGCTATCAGGTGCAGGAAGCTACAGATGGAATGGATGCCATCGCTAAGTGCAGGCGGGAAGATTTTGACCTGCTGATTTTGGATGTAATGATGCCAAAGCTAGATGGCTTTTCTACCTGCAGGGAGATTAAGAAAATCAAGGATATTCCAGTGATTATGCTGTCTGCAAGAGGGGAAGAATATGATCGAATCCATGGTTTTGAATCTGGTGTGGACGATTATGTTGTGAAACCCTTTTCTCCTAAGGAATTAATGATGCGGGTGAAGGTGGTCATGGCACGCTACAACCAGACACAGCAGGAACAAGAAAAATATGTCTATGAGGGACTGGAAGTAAACTTTACAGCAAGAACGGTGTCCGTAGACGGAAAAAGAATCGATATGTCTCCCAAGGAATATGAATTGTTATTTTATCTGGTAAGAAATCGAAATATCGCCCTGGAGCGGGAAAAATTAATCACCCAGGTCTGGGGATATGATTACTACGGGGATGACCGTACCTTAGATACCCATATTAAGCTGCTTCGTAACAGCCTAGGAGAGTATCGAAAGCTGTTGGTCACCCTAAGAGGAGTAGGATATCGTTTTGAAAGCCAATAAGAGAAAAGATAAAATTAGTTTAAAATGGAAGGTGTTTTTTGTTCTGCTGGCATTTACCGGAGTTTTGTTATTCCTTGTCTGGTTATTTCAAATTGTTTATCTAGATGATTTCTACAAGCTGATTAAACGACGTGAAACAGAAAAGGTTCTTGATGAGGCAGAGGATATTCTAAAGGACAGCGATGATGTTACCACGGATATTGAACAGCTTGCTGCTCAAAACAGTATGGCAGTATATGTTACAGATGCCCAGGGAAATGCTCTGTTTAATGCAGAGTACATACCTAATTCCAGGATGGGGTCTTTAACCCAGGAGCAATTTGATTTGTTTTATCAAAGTGCTTTGGAAAATGGTGGAGAAACTGTGGTTGAATATCAGGGAAGTAAAATGAAGGATATGCTAGGGGATGATTCTGTTGTTCCCCCTGATAAACCCACAAATTCAGAAGGAGAGAACGTGTATCAGAATCTTCCGGAGGAATTTGTTCAAAATCGTGGCATGGACAGAGCGCAAAGTGTTATTTATATTAAAATCATTACCGTTAAGGAACAGGAAAGAGTTCTTATGGTTAATGCGGTACTTACCCCAGTAGATGCTACCGTCTCTACTCTGAAGGTCCAGTTATTTGTTATCTCGCTTACGATGCTTGCGTTTGCTGTTATTACTGCGCTTATTGCATCCAGATGGATTTCAAAATCTATTATTCAGGTGAATTCCTCTGCAAGAAAGCTGGCCCAGGGAGAATTTGACATATCCTTTGATGGCAGAGATTACAGAGAAATTGCCCAGCTGTCAGATACCTTGAATTACGCGGCCGGAGAATTAAAGAAGACAGAGGACTTGCGCCGGGAATTAATTGCCAATGTATCTCACGACCTGCGAACGCCGTTGACGATGATTAAAGCATACTCTGAGGTAATGCGGGATATTCCGGGAGAAAATACGCCGGAAAATGTACAGGTGATTATTGACGAATCACAGCGATTAACCAATCTGGTGAATGATATGCTAGATATCTCCAAGCTGCAGGCGAAAACCGTGGAGCTTCAGGTAGCTGACTACAATCTTACAGACAGCATCAGAAAGGTCTTGCAGAGATATCATAAGCTCAAAGAGCAGGATGGATATATTTTTGAATTCCAATACAAAAAGGAAATAATAATTGCAGCGGATGAAGATAAAATATATCAGGTTATATATAATTTAATGAACAATGCCATAAATTATACCGGGGAAGATAAGCGGATTATGGTTCGGCAAATCCTTCATAACGACATGGTAAGAGTGGAGGTAGAGGATACAGGAGATGGGATTGAATCCAAAAACATCCCCTATGTATGGGACCGATATTATAAGGTTGACAAAGAACATAAGCGAGCCATTCAGGGAACCGGACTGGGACTTTCCATTGTAAAGAAGATTTTGGATTTACATCATGCAGCTTATGGAGTAATCAGTAACAGTGGGCAGGGTGCTTTGTTCTGGTTTGAGTTGCCGGTAAAGGAAGAATTGTAATAAAAAAGGATTTTCATCAACAAAGATGAAAATCCTTTTTTTATTACATCCCAAATCGGGACTGAAAATTAATTTCGCTCTTCCATAGGAACGTATTCCTTATGCTCACAAACGGTCATATATGCAGGCCTCATAATCTTGCCATTGTGGCAGATTTCTTCCATGCGATGAGCACTCCATCCGGCAATTCTTGCAATTGCAAAAATAGGTGTATACAGCTCTAAAGGAAGACCAAGCATCTCATATACAAAGCCACTGTAGAAATCCACATTAGGACTAACACCCTTGTAGATTTTGCGCTCCTCTGCAATGATTTGAGGGGCTAATTTCTCCACCATGGTATATAAAGCAAATTCCTTTTGGTAGCCCTTTTCCTTAGACAGCTCTTCTACATAAGAATGGAAGGTGACAGCTCTAGGATCAGACAGAGAGTATACCGCATGACCCATTCCATAGATAAGTCCCGCGTGGTCAAAGGCTTCCTTGTTAAGAAGTGCCCGCAGGTAATCCCCAACCTCTTTTTCACTGGTCCAATCGGTGAGATGTTCCTTCATGTCAGAGAACATTTTCACAACCTTAATATTAGCACCACCGTGTTTCGGACCCTTCAGGCTTCCGATTGCAGCAGCAATGGCAGAGTAGGTATCGGTACCAGAGGATGATACCAGATGGGTCGTGAAGGTGGAGTTATTACCACCACCATGCTCCATATGAAGAATCAATGCCACGTCTAGCAGCTTAGCTTCTAAGGATGTGAACTTACTGTCGTCTCTTAAACAGTGTAAGATGTTCTCTGCAGTAGAGTATTCTCTCTTCGTCGGATGGATAATCAAGCTTTCTCCATTATGATAATGACGAAAAGCCTGATAGCCATAAACGGAAAGAAGAGGAAACATACTAATCAGCTGAAGGCACTGACGTAATACGTTAGGAGAAGAAGTATCATCTGCATGATCATCATAGGAATATAAAGTGAGTACACTTCTTGCTAAGGTATTCATCATGTCCCGGCTTGGTTTCTTCATAATCACATCTCTTACAAAATTAGGTGGAAGAGAGCGATACTCTCCAAGAATATCACAGAAATCTGCTAATTCTTTCTTGTTGGGAAGTTTTCCAAACAGAAGAAGAAAACAACATTCTTCAAATCCAAAATGGGTTTCTGGATCCATATTTTTTATGATTTCCTGTACATTATATCCACGATAAAACAACTGTCCATCACAAGGGACAGATTTGCCATCCACAATTTTGCTGGAGTTTACTTCGGAAATATCTGTAATACCAACCAGTACACCTTTTCCATTCAGGTCACGCAGGCCTCTTTTTACATCATACTGGGAGTATAAATCCGGATCAATATAAGATGATTTTCTTGACAATTCGGCTAATTTCACAAGTTCTGGAGTAATTTCGCTAAATGAATTACTAGTCATATGTAGAACCTCCTTACTTTTTATGTCGTACCTATCCCCTGGGGGATAAGTCTTATCTAACTCCTATATATTATCATTGTATGGATTCGAAAACAAGAAAAAAATAGTAAAGGGATATTAATAATAAGAAAACAATTATTAAATTTATGGAAAATAATCAGAAAAACGATTGACAAAAAAATAACTTATAGTATAGTGGTACTTAGGAAAATTTGTTTCTTGTTTCCAATACAATTAAAAGAAGAGAGGAATTAGTCAGCATGAAGAAAATTGATTTAACTCAGTATGGCATTAACGGAGCAACCGAAGTTGTATATAACCCTTCTTATGAAGAGTTATATAAAGAAGAAATGAGACCAGAGCTTGAGGGATTTGAAGTTGGTCAGGAAAGTGAACTTGGCGCTGTCAATGTAATGACTGGCGTATATACAGGACGTTCCCCAAAAGATAAATTTATCGTTATGGATGAGAACTCCAAAGATACCGTATGGTGGACATCTGAGGAATACAAGAATGATAATCATCCAGCATCAGAAGAATCTTGGGAAGCAGTAAAGAAAATCGCAATTAATGAATTATGCGGTAAGAAATTATTTGTTGTTGATGCATTCTGTGGTGCTAATGCAGATACAAGAATGGCAGTACGTTTCATTATGGAAGTAGCTTGGCAGGCACATTTCGTAGAAAATATGTTCATTAAGCCAACTGCTGAAGAGCTTGAGAATTTTGAGCCGGATTTCGTAGTATACAATGCTTCAAAAGCAAAAGTTGAGAACTTCCAGGAATTAGGACTTAACTCTGAAACAGCAGTTATGTTCAATATTACCAGTCGTGAGCAGGTTATTGTTAACACATGGTATGGCGGAGAGATGAAGAAGGGTATGTTCTCAATGATGAACTATTACCTCCCACTTAAGGGAATTGCATCTATGCATTGCTCAGCTAATACAGATTTAGATGGAAAGAACACAGCAGTATTCTTTGGCCTTTCTGGAACAGGTAAAACCACATTATCTACAGATCCTAAGCGTCTCTTAATTGGTGATGATGAGCACGGATGGGATGATAATGGCGTATTCAACTTCGAAGGTGGATGTTACGCTAAGGTTATTAACCTTGACAAGGATTCTGAGCCAGATATCTATAATGCAATCAGACGTAATGCATTATTAGAAAATGTTACCATTGATGAAAATGGAAAAATTGACTTTGATGATAAGAGCGTTACTGAGAATACTCGTGTATCTTATCCTATCGATCATATCGACAATATTGTACGTCCAATTTCTTCTGCGCCAGCAGCTAAGGATGTTATCTTCCTTTCCGCAGATGCATTTGGAGTACTTCCTCCAGTATCAATCTTAACACCAGAACAGACAAAGTATTATTTCCTTTCCGGATTTACTGCTAAATTAGCTGGTACAGAAAGAGGAATTACAGAGCCAACACCTACTTTCTCTGCATGCTTCGGACAGGCTTTCTTAGAGCTTCATCCTACAAAATATGCTGAGGAATTAGTTAAGAGAATGGAAAAGAGCGGTGCAAAAGCTTATCTTGTTAATACAGGATGGAACGGCACTGGAAAACGTATCTCTATTAAAGATACTCGTTGTATCATTGATGCAATCCTTAATGGTAGCATTGCAAATGTTCCAACGAAGAAAGTTCCTTACTTTGATTTTGAAGTTCCAACTGAGCTTCCAGGAGTTGACACGAACATTTTAGATCCACGTGATACCTATGCAAATGCTTCTGAATGGGAAGAGAAAGCAAAAGACCTTGCTGGACGTTTCATTAAGAACTTTGCTAAGTATGAAGGAAACGAGGCTGGAAAAGCTTTAGTTGCAGCTGGTCCTCAGTTATAAGACTAGCGATTGCTTGTATCTAGCAATGATTTTAAGAGGCTTATCAGAAATGGTAGGTCTCTTTTTAATTTCCAATTATTTTCATATTGCTTTCAGATGTATGAAATAGTATAATACATTTACAAGTAAAGAACCTGAAATGTTCGATTCAACCTAATGTTTTGAACCTACATTTACTTTAAACGGGATTCTTATATTGCCATCTGGATGTCAGGCCATCATTGTGCAGTGGAAGGCAGAAGGCTGGTTGCGGTTACCCACCTAGCTTTGCTAGGAGTCAAAATATTAGGCCCGGCATTTTGGGCTTTACATAATGTAAAATGGAATTTATTTGTATGATAGACAAGGGGGCTGAGAAATCAGCTTCTTTTTTTGTCACAAAACACATATTATGATATAGTGTCACAAGTGAAAAAAGTATTATATATAGCAAGTTAAAAAGGAAGGAATATGGCAGGAAAGTACAGAGCATATTATCAACAAAAGAATAAAAAAAATAATAACTCCATGCTGATGTTCTATTTTCTAGGTGTTATCGGATTGCTTTTTGCTATATTACTGGTTTCAGGGAAAATGGAATCTTTAAAAGAACGGCTGGCTCAACTAAATAAGAAGGAACCGGTGGAAACACCGGAAATCCAGGAATCCATTGGTCCCATAGATCAGATTCGCGTGGTTCTTTTATCAGAAGATCAGGACAGCATCTGGAATGGGGTTCATGTTAGTAGTGCTGGTGAGGAAATAACCTATACTCAGGAGAACTGGGGAGAAAATCCACAGATGCTCACCATTTCTTCCCAGAATGCTCCTGTTTATCTAGGGGAGGGGGAAAAGCCATGTGGAGATATTGCTTATCCGGGAACCATTGAGATACATAAAACAGATCAGGGACTTATGGTAGTAAATCAGGTTTCGCTGGAAGAATATCTTACAAGAGTTCTTCCCAGTGAAATGCCCCAAAGCTATGGCTTGGAGGCTTTGAAGGCACAGGCGGTTTGTGCCAGAAGCTATGTATATGTGCAGGCGAGAGAGACAAATTATCCCCAGGTGAATGCCAGCATCGATGACAGTACTGCATTTCAGGTATATAACAGGAAAATGCAAAATGACCTGTCCAATCAGGCAGTAGCAGAAACGACTCATTTGGTTCTTATGAAGGATGACAGGCTAGTGGAAGCATTGTATTATTCCACAAGCTGTGGCTATACTATGAGTGGAGAGATTTTTCACAAGGATGCTTCTTATCTGGCACCGGTATATGTAGGGGATAGTGCTCCTGATTTGTCCTTTGACACCTATATTACAGCAGGGGATGAACATGCCTATGAGAATCAGGAGAAATATTTTCGCTGGAAAGTAACCTTGAATCCGGAGGCATATAAGGATTCCTATGGTACCTTAAAAAGCATGAAATGCCTGAAAAGAAACCCCGGTGGAGATATAGAGAAGCTTCAGGTGAAATTTGAAAAAGAGAAAAAAACAATAGAAGAGGAACTGGAAATACGTAAATTTCTAGGACCTATGATGAATCAGGTAAGCTTCAACGACCAAACCACAGAAAGGGTAAATCCTGCCGCTGCCGTCTTGTACAGCAGTGCCTTTGTATGCCAAAAGGAAGGGGAAAGCTTTGTACTATATGGAGGAGGCTTCGGTCATGGAGCCGGTATGAGCCAAAACGGTGCAAAAGCCCTGGCAGCCCATGGAATGACCTTTGACCAGATTCTTTCCTTCTTTTATAAAGAAGTAACACTTCAAGACATTACAAGGCTTCCTTAAGGGAGAGAGAATTGATTACAGGAGAAAACAGGATGAATCGAAAAATAACAGGATATGTGCTGGGATATATGGATAAATGTAAACAGGATCATATTGGTGCCTTTGCAGCTCAGGCAGCATTTTTTGTTATGATTTCTGCCATCCCATTTTTAATGGTGTTTTGTTCCCTGCTTCCTTTTACTCCGGTATCCCAGCAGGATGTAATGGAATTGTTTCAAAGTGTGCTGCCGGATTACATTTCTCCTCTGCTGGTTCAGATTATGGGGGAGGTGTATGGGAAGAATGTAGGAGTGGTATCGGTATCTGCGGTAGTAGCACTGTGGGCTGCAGGGAAGGCATTACAATATATGACCACCGGACTCAATGCGGTAAATGGAATCTATGAGACCAGAAACTGGCTGATGGTACGACTTTGGTCCATCTTATATACATTAATTCTGGTGGCAACGATGATTATTCTTTTGATTTTTGTGATATTTACCGGTAGAATCCAACAGCTGGTTCAAAACAGACTGGGCGTGTTTTCCATTTGGAATGGCATGCAGCCGTTGGTGCGGGGGCTGGTTTTGTTTGGGATTCTAATCCTGTTATTTACCATTTTGTTTCGAACACTGCCGGATAAGAAGCTTACCTTTCGAAGCCAGATTCCGGGAGCAGTGTTATGTGCTCTGGCATGGTTTGTCTTCTCCCTGGGACTATCTGTTTATGTGAATTATTTTCATGGATTCTCCATGTATGGCAGCTTAACCACCATTGTTCTTTTGATGCTGTGGTTGTATTTTGATATGTATATTATGTTGCTGTGTGCTCAGGTGAATGTATATTTTTCAGGAATCTTTACAGAATTTATAGACCAAAGGAAGCAGAAGAAGGAATAAAAAGAGAAAAATCCTGTCTTGCAGTTTTACCTGGCCTGTGCTAGAATGTTTTTCAGAGTAAATATCAAAGGCATGGAATGCGTACAGTAGTATGTCATACTTTTTACAGAGAGGAACCATTAGAAGCTGAGAGTGGTTCTAAGGTAAGGTGAGATATGAATTTCCCGCAGGAGCTGCATGGCTGAGCAAATAACAGGTAGGCTGTGACGAGTAGTGCACGTTAAGCATATGAGAGTCGGGCATAATGCCTGGAATCAGGGTGGTAACGCGGAGATACTTCGTCCCTATATGGGGACGGAGTTTTTTTATGTAATTCAGGAAGGAGAATCGTAAAATGAAAGAAAAGCTACAGGAAATACGACAGAAAGCAATGAAACAGATTGAATCTGCAGGAGAACTGGATTCCTTAAATGATGTAAGAGTTGCGATATTAGGAAAAAAAGGGGAACTGACAGCTGTATTAAAAAGCATGAAGGATGTCAAACCCGAGGACCGTCCTCAGGTGGGACAGCTGGTGAATGAAACCAGAGAAGCCATTGAAGCAAAGCTTGCGGAAGCAAAGCTTAAGATGGAACGAGAGGCTATGGAACTGAAGCTGAAGCAGGAGGTTATTGATGTAACCCTTCCGGCAAAGAAGAATAAGATTGGTCATCGTCATCCCAATGCTAGTGTACAAAAGCAGGTAGAAGATATCTTTATTGGAATGGGATATGAGGTGGTTGAAGGACCAGAGGTTGAATACGACTATTATAACTTTGAGGCATTAAATATTCCTGCCAACCATCCGGCAAAGGATGAACAGGATACGTTCTTCATTAATAAGGATATTCTGCTTCGTACACAAACCTCTCCGGTTCAGGTTCGTGTAATGGAACAGGGCAATCTGCCAATTCGTATGTTGGCACCAGGAAGAGTATTCCGTGCAGATGAAGTAGATGCAACACATTCTCCATCCTTCCATCAGATTGAAGGTATGGTCATTGATAAAAATGTAACCTTTGCAGATTTAAAGGGAACCTTAGAGGTATTTGCAAAGGAATTATTCGGAGCAGACACCAAAGTGAAGTTCCGCCCTCATCATTTCCCATTTACAGAGCCTAGTGCTGAAATGGATGTAACCTGCTTTAAATGCGGGGGCAAGGGCTGTCGTTTCTGTAAGGGCGAAGGATGGATTGAAATCTTAGGCTGTGGAATGGTACATCCTAAGGTGCTGAAAATGAGTGGTATTGACCCGGAAGTATACCAGGGCTTTGCATTTGGTGTAGGCTTGGAGAGAATTACACTATTAAAACATGAAATTGATGATATGCGCCTGCTTTATGAAAATGACGAGCGTTTCTTAAAACAATTCTAAGGAAAGGAAAGTAGAAAATGAAGACTTCATTAAAATGGATAAAAGATATGGTGCCAGGTCTTACGGCTACCCCACAGGAATATATGGATGCAATGACCCTGTCAGGCTCAAAGGGCGAGTTCTTCGAAGAGATGAATGCCGACTTAGAGAAGATTGTAGTAGGTCAAATTGATAGCATTGAAAAACATCCGGATGCAGATAAGCTGATTGTGTGCCAGGTAAATATTGGACAGGAAACCATTCAAATTGTAACAGGAGCACCAAATGTATCGGTTGGAGATAAGGTTCCTGTGGTTCTTGATGGTGGCCGTGTGGCTGGCGGACATGATGGAAGCAAGACAGAAGGCGGAATTAAAATTAAAAAGGGCAAGCTTAGAGGAATTGAATCCAATGGTATGATGTGCTCCATTGAAGAGTTGGGTTCTAACAAGGATATGTTCCCTTTGGCTCCGGATAATGGAATCTATATTCTCCCTGAGGATACTCAGGTGGGAGCTGATGCAGTGCAGGTTCTGGGATTAGATGATGCAGTGGTAGAATACGAAATCACTTCCAATCGTGTGGATTGCTTCTCTGTTCTTGGAATTGCAAGAGAGGCTGCAGCAACCTTCCAGCTGCCATTTGTTCCTCCGGTAGTAACAGAAACCGGAAATGAGGAAGATGTAAATCAGATGATTCAGGTTCGTGTGGAAGATTCTGAGCTGTGTCCAAGATATACAGCAAGAGTTGTTAAGAATATTAAAATTGCTCCGTCTCCTGAATGGATGCAAAGAAGATTACGGGCACAGGGCATCCGTCCTATTAATAATATTGTAGATATTACCAATTACGTTATGGAAGAGTATGGACAGCCAATGCATGCCTATGATTTAGATACCATTGAGGATAGACAGATTGTGGTAAAACGTGCAGCTAAGGGAGACACCTTTGTAACGTTAGATGGACAGGAACGGCTGTTAGATGATTCTGTTCTTACCATCTGTGATGGCAAGAAGGCGATTGGCTTGGCTGGTATCATGGGTGGAGAAAACTCTATGATTACAGATGATGTAAGCACCATGCTTTTTGAAGCAGCCTGCTTCGATGGAACCAATATTCGTCTGTCCTCTAAGAAAATCGGACTGCGTACAGATGCTTCCGGTAAATTTGAAAAGGGATTAGACCCTAACAATGCAATTCTTGCAATGAATCGTGCATGCCAGCTGGTAGAAGAATTGGGAGCTGGTACCGTTGTAGGTGGCACGGTTGATATCTATGGCAAGAAGATGGAGGGAAGAAGCCTGCCATTTGAGCCGGATAAATATAATCAAATGCTGGGAACCAATATCAGCCCAGAGGATATGCTGCAATATTTCCAGCGTCTGGAACTGGGCTATGATAAGGCAAGCAATCAGGTGCTGATTCCATCCTGGAGACAGGATTTGTTATCCTACGCAGATTTGGCAGAAGAGGTGGCAAGATTCTTTGGTTATGATAAGATTCCAACCTCCCTTCCTTCCGGAGAGGCTACTGCTGGTAAGCGCTCCTTTAAGCATGAGATTGAAAATATTGCAGGAGATGTGGCAGAATATTGTGGCTTTAGCCAGGGAATGTGCTATTCCTTCGAAAGTCCCAAGGTGTACGATAAGCTGCTATTAGATGCAGATGATAAGGCAAGACAGGCAATTGTTATTTCCAATCCATTAGGAGAGGACTTTAGTATTATGAGAACCATTTCCTTAAATGGAATGCTCACCTCTTTGTCTACCAATTATAATCGAAGAAATAAGGATGTGCGTTTGTATGAATTAGGCAATATTTATCTTCCTAAGGCACTTCCATTAACAGAGCTTCCAGAGGAAAGAATGCAGTTTACCTTAGGCTTTTATGGAGAAGGAGATTTCTTCACCATGAAGGGCGTAATTGAAGAATTCCTGGCGAAGACTGGTATGAATGACAGAGTGGAATATGACCCCAAGGCTGGCAAGAATTTCCTTCATCCGGGACGTCAGGCCAATATTGTGTATGATGGAGAAGTGATTGGATATCTTGGTGAGGCACACCCACAGGTATGTGCTAATTATGCCATTAAGGATAGAGTATATCTTGCTGTAATTGATTTGCCACAGGTGGTTGCACGGGCGAACTTTGATAAGAAATATCAGGGCATTGCCAGATTCCCTGCAGCAACCAGAGATATTAGTATGGTAGTTCCATCGGATATTCTGGTGGGAGATATTGAAAAGGTATTTGAAGCAAAGGGCGGCGCATACTTAGAAAGCTTTGAATTATTCGATATCTACGAAGGTAATCAGATTCTTAAGGGACACAAGTCCGTGGCATATTCTCTTACCTTCCGTGCCCAGGATAAGAATTTAGAAGAAGAGGATATTACCATGGCAATGAATCGAATTCTGAAAGCCTTAGAAGCAATGGGAATTCAGTTACGTAAATAAGGAGCAGAAATGGACGTTAAAGATTTTGATTATGACCTTCCCCAGGAGCTGATTGCACAGGATCCATTGGAGAAAAGGTCCAATTCCAGATTGATGGTCCTTGACAAAGAAAGTGGCGATGTGACCCATCGCCATTTTTATGATGTGAAGGAATATTTAAAACCGGGAGACTGCCTGGTAATTAATAACACTAAGGTGATACCGGCCAGATTGTTTGGAGAAAAAGAAGGAACCCAGGCGAAAATAGAAATTCTTCTATTGAAGCGAAAAGAAAATGACATCTGGGAGACTCTGGTGAAGCCAGGGAAAAAAGCAAAAATAGGAACCCGCATTATTTTCGGACAGGGACTTCTTATTGGAGAAGTAGTTGATATAGTAGAAGAGGGAAATCGTCTGATACAATTCCAATATGAAGGTATCTTCGAGGAAATCTTAGACCAGCTGGGTCAAATGCCCCTTCCCCCTTATATTACCCATCAGTTAAAGGACAAGAACCGGTATCAAACGGTATATGCCAAGTATGAAGGCTCTGCCGCAGCCCCAACCGCCGGCTTACACTTTACTAAGGAGCTGTTACAGGAAATTCGTGATATGGGGGTAAAGATTGCAGAGGTAACCTTACATGTAGGGTTAGGTACCTTTCGACCAGTGAAGGTGGATAATGTGCTGGAGCATCATATGCATTCTGAATTTTACCAGATTACCCAAGAAGCAGCAGATATCATTAATGAGACCAAAGCCAATGGGGGCCGGGTAATTTCCGTGGGAACTACCAGTACAAGAACACTGGAAGCAGCCTCTGCACCGGATGGAACCTTAACGGAGAAAAGTGGCTGGACAGAAATCTTTATTTATCCAGGCTATGAATTTAAAGTAATTGATGGATTGATTACTAATTTTCATTTGCCAGAATCTACGCTGGTGATGCTGGTTTCTGCATTGGCTGGTCGAGAGCATGTGCTTCATGCTTATCAGATTGCGGTGGAAGAGAAATACCGTTTCTTTAGTTTTGGAGATGCCATGCTTATCATATAATAGGAAAAGACCTAGAATATATCGTTGAGGTTTTACCAGAAAGGTATATAATAAAGGTAGTAATAAACAGCCGGATACAGTAAATGTAGATTTATTATAAGGAGAGAAGCTGGTATGGATGAAAAAAGAAAAAGTAAACGTTTAGATTTATCAGTTCGTATTGAGTTAAGCCGCATTGACCAGAAGGAAGTTACGACCATCAAATATGCTACGGTAGAAGTTACAGATATTTCCAAAACAGGACTGGCATTTCGATGCAGTCAGAAAATGGAGACAGATGAATTTTATGATGCGAGAATTCAAATCTGGACCAAGGAAGTAATTGATGTTGTACTGAAAATTGTCCGTGTTCAGGAAGAAGAGGGCGGATATAAGTATGGCTGTATTTTCATTGGAATGACAGATACCGATGCCTTAAAAATTCAGATTTATCAAATGTTTAACGAGGACGGTAAGTAAGAGAATCTCATAGAATAAAAATCCTTTCATTACGCATACTATGGAAAATGAAAGGAGATAACCGCTGTGACACAAGTAGACTGTACCGCCAAAGAATGTATATACAATGAGGAGAAGCTGTGTTGCCGAGCCGGCATTACAGTGGAAGGAAATGAAGCCTTAGAGAAGGATGAAACCTATTGCGGTAATTATGAGAAAGAACATGGTTCGTGTTGCCGAAATGCCTCTTTGGAACCATCCAGCCATATTAATATTCGATGCGATGTTTTAACCTGTAAATATAATGATGATAGAGCATGTGCAGCAGAAAGTATTGACATTCTCCATAGTAATACGGGAGAAAATGGCCAGACGAAATGTGATCGATTTGAAGTACGATAGTGATAAAAAAGGGATCCCCCACAGGGTCTCTTTTTTTCTTGAGAGAAAAACATGGAAAAAGGTCATTTCTTGTCGAGAAAAGGTCAGAGAAACAAATATTGCGTCATGTAAGGTAGAAAAAAAGAAGTTGTTGTTATACAATATGAAATATACGGAGGATAAAGAATGAATACGAATATTAATTTTCCACATCTTCATATTTATTTGGACCATGTTGGCCAGTCCATTCAAGTGTTTGGAATTTCCATTGCATATTATGGTATTGTGATTGCAATTGGTATGATTCTTGCAGTTATGCTGGTTTTACATGAGGCACGACGCACTGGACAAAGTGAAGATAATTACCTTGATTTATGCATCTATACCATTATATTTGCCATTATCGGAGCCAGATTGTATTATGTAATCTTTTCCTGGGATTTATACAAGGAGAATTTATTACAGATCTTGAATCTTCGCCAGGGTGGACTAGCGATTTATGGTGGTGTTATTGCTGGAATTGTCACTGCATTTATTGTATGCCGTATTAAGAAAATGCCATTTACATTAGTGGCAGATACTGCAATTCTTGGATTGCCGGTAGGACAAATTCTGGGACGATGGGGGAATTTCTTTAATCGGGAAGCTTTTGGACAGTATACGGACAGTTTGTTTGCCATGCAGATTCCAGTGGATGCAGTCCGTTCCTCTGGAGATATCACAGCACAGATGATGGATCATTTGCAGGTGATAGACGGAATCAGCTATATTCAGGTCCATCCCACCTTTTTATATGAATCTATGTGGAACATTATGGTTCTTCTCGTTTTACTATATCTTAGAAAGCACAAGAAATTTCAAGGACAGATTTTTCTGACCTACTTGTTTGGTTATGGAATAGGAAGATTTTGGATTGAATCATTGCGCACGGATCAATTGCGTATTGGGAATACTGGAATCCCGGTATCCATGCTATTGGCGAGTGTACTGGTTGTAGTCTCAGCAATTTTTATTGCCAGAGGATTACGTATGGGGAGAAAGCAGGTAAAGCTTCAACAGGAGAAATAGAATTCTGGAGAAAGAGGGTACACTGTATGGAAACGAATTGCGATTTGCTGGAGGAAATTGAGTACATAAGAGAATTGCTAAACGAAGAAGCAGAGAAAAACGTATCCGGAGAAAGCTGTTATCAGATTAGCACATATCTAGACGAGTTAATTGCCGTGTATGTATCTGATCAATAGAATGAGATGAAAAAGTGAATAAAGGAAAAGAAAAAATACCATCTGGTCTAACAAGGACTAGGTGGTATTTTTTTGCTTAAACCGTATCTTGTATGAAAAAAGGTTCCGTCTACCACAATTTGTGTGATTTTCCTCCACTACGTCCCACTTGCTGAAAAAGCTTGATTTTACAGGAAAAACTAGTTGCTTTTTACATTCCATTGAGCTAAAATATAGTTAAAAGTGGTAGAAAGTGGTGGGAAGTGTAACAAAGTGGTGGATAAGTTGATTACTTTGTGGATAACACCAAAAAGGGAATCAGCCACAGTGGAAAACTTGCAAAGGAGGTGTAAATGCCATGTTCATGGGTGAATATAGTCACAGTGTAGATGCCAAAGGCAGACTCATTGTGCCAGCAAAGTTCAGAGAGCAGCTTGGTGAAGAGTTCGTTGTTACCAAAGGTCTGGATGGTTGCTTATTTGTATATCCCCAGGAAGAATGGCATCACATCGAAGAGAAGTTTAGAGAAGTTCCACTGACTACCAAGGATGCAAGAAAGTTTTCCCGTTTTTTCTTCGCCGGTGCAGCCGGATGTGAAGTGGACAAGCAGGGACGAATTTTAATTCCTGGCAATTTACGTGAATTTGCACAGCTTGAGAAGGATGTAGTTCTAGTTGGTGTATTAAGCAGAATTGAAATCTGGAGCAAAGCGAAGTGGGAAGAGTCTAATACCTATGATGATATGGACGAGATTGCAGAGCATATGGCAGATTTAGGACTTAGCATTTAATACAAACAATCATTGAATAAAAGGATAAACACATGGAATTTAATCATTACTCCGTATTACTTCACGAAACAATTGAACAGCTTCAGGTAAAACCAGATGGAATCTATGTGGATGGAACCTTAGGTGGGGCAGGACACAGCAGTGAGATTGCAAAGAAGCTTACTACCGGCCGATTGATTGGAATCGATCAGGATGAGGATGCTATTCGTGCAGCAAGCCAGCGGTTAGAGCCTTATATGGAGCATGTCTCCATTGTAAGAAGTAATTATGAATCCATGGTAAAAGAGGTACATGCCTTAGGATATGAACATGTGGATGGCATCATCTTGGATTTAGGGGTTTCTTCCTTTCAACTAGACACCCCTCAGCGGGGATTCTCTTATATGGAAGAAGATGCACCTTTAGACATGCGCATGGACCAGAGAAATCCTATGACCGCTAAGACGATTGTAAATGAATATTCTCAGGACGAGCTGTATCGGATGATTCACGAATATGGAGAGGATCGATTTGCTGGAAACATTGCAAGAAATATTGTAAAAGCCAGAGAAGAACATTCAATTGAAACTGCGGGAGAACTGAATGCCATTATACGAAGAAGTATTCCAAAAAAGATTCAGGCAACGGGAGGTCATCCTGCAAAAAGAACCTATCAGGCCATTCGTATTGAACTAAATCGGGAGCTAGATGTGTTAGAACAAAATCTAAACGATATGATTGATTTGCTAGATGATAAAGGAAGAATATGTATTATTACTTTTCATTCTTTAGAGGATCGTATTGTTAAGAATATTTTCCGAAAGAACCAGGATCCATGCACCTGCCCTAAGGATTTTCCGGTATGTGTATGTCATAAGGTGTCGAAAGGAAAGGTCATCACCAGAAAGCCCATTCTTCCTAGTGAAAAAGAACTGGAAGAAAATTCCAGATCAAAAAGTGCCAAGTTAAGGGTTTTTGAGAGACAAGTGATGAAAGAACAATAAGAGATCGGATATTACAGGGACGTAAGGAGAAAGAGTATGAGAGAAATGAAAACATTCTATTATGAAGAAGGCAATGCAGCAAGGAAGCTGGTTGAAGCCGTACCGGATTATCAGATTGAAAGACAAAGAGAAATTCAAAAGGAACAGGAACAAAAAAGACGGGCCAGAGCAAGAAGAAAAGCCCAGGCTATGCGTCAGCATCGTTTATATACGGTATATTTGGTTTCTGCACTGGTTGTAGTTTGTGGATTACTTGTGGGATATGTGAATCTTCAAAACAGCATCACTACCAGAATGGATTACATTTCTTCTCTGGAGAGCCAGATTTCCCAGTTGAAGGCTGATAACAGTGCTGCTACCAGCAGAATTAATACAGCAACCAATTTAAATGATGTGAAATACCAGGCAGTAAATAATTTGGGAATGGTCTATGCAGGTGCAGATCAAATAGTGTATTATGATATGGAGAACACAGATTATATGAGTCAGTATAATGACATTCCTTAAGTAGCAGGTGCAGAAATTGGTTAGAAGACGTAAAAGAAGAAAAGAAGATAAGAAAATATTAAAAAGAATGCAAAGAAAGCTCTGGGTAGTATTTGGAGTGGTTTGCGTTCTTTTTGTTGGTCTCATTGGAAGATTAATGTTTATTGAATATTCCAGTGGAGAGAAGTATGAAAAAATTGTATTGTCCCAACAGGAATTTGACAGTAAGATTATTCCGTATCAAAGAGGAGATATTGTAGATACCAAGGGGACAGTGCTGGCAACCAGTGTGGATGTTTATAATATTATTTTGGATTGTAAGGTGTTAAATAAGAATCCAGATAATATTGAAAGTACCATTACATCGTTGACCACTTGTTTTCCAGAGCTGGATTCACAGAAGATTAAGGATACGCTGGAAAATAAGCCGGATAGCCAGTATCAGGTGCTGGCGAAGAAGGTTCCGTATGAGGAAATGGCTGCATTCCAAAAAATCATGGATGCAGAGGAGACAAAAAAGACCATATCAGGTGTGTGGTTTGAAAAGGAGTATCAGAGAAAATATCCATACAATGCACTGGCCAGCTCTCTCATTGGGTTTGCTACGGGAAATACCGGTGTCATTGGCTTGGAAAATCAGTATAACAGTACACTAAATGGCGTTAACGGAAGAAGCTATGGCTATTTAAATGATGATAATAACTTAGAACAAACAGTAATTGAAGCAAAAAATGGAAACACCATTGAAAGTACCATTGATGTAAACATTCAAACGATTGTAGAACAGGAAATTTTAAATTTCAATCAGCAATATGCTGCGGATGGCAATTTAGGAAGCAAGAATACGGCAGTTCTTGTGATGAATCCGCAGAATGCTGAGATTCTGGCAATGGCCAATTATCCAACCTTTGACCTGAATAATCCAAGAGACCTTTCCGCGTATTATACGCCGGAGCAGCTATCTGTTATGTCAGAAGAGGATCAGTTAAATGTATTAAATGGTATTTGGCAAAACTTTTGCGTAACACATACGTACGAGCCGGGTTCGACCTTTAAACCGTTTACTGTGGCTGCTGGATTAGAGACAGGAACGTTAACAGGAGATGAAACCTTTATTTGTGATGGTGGAGAGCAGATTGGACCATCTCATGTCAACTGTGTGAATACCAGAGGACATGGAACAGAAACGGTAGCGGGTTCCTTAATGGATTCCTGCAATGATGCGCTGATGCAGATGAGCTATCGTATAGGAGCTTCTAATTTTAGTAAATTTCAATCTATTTTTGGCTTTGGACAAAAGACAGGGATTGATTTGCCTGGGGAAGCAAGTACCGCTGGTTTGTTATATGATGAAGCTGCATTGGAAAAAACCATCAACCTTGCTACCAATTCCTTTGGTCAGAACTTTAATGTAACCATGGTGCAGCTGGCCAGTGCATTTTCTTCTCTGGTGAATGGAGGAGATATGTATCAGCCTCACGTTGTCAAACGGATTGTAGATGATTCCGGAAGTACAGTAGAGGAAATTACACCTGTGATTCAAAAGAAAACGGTTTCAGAGGATGTGAGTAATCAGATGAAGGAATATCTGAGAGCCGTAGTTTCAGATGGTACAGCTAAGACAGCTGGAGTTGATGGCTATGATATTGGTGGTAAAACAGGTACTGCCCAGAAAATCCCCAGAACAGACCGGAAATATCTGGTATCCTTTATCGGCTATGTGCCTCAGGAACATCCACAGGTTCTGGTATATGTAATTGTGGATGAACCTAACGTTGCAGATCAGGCACACAGCTCCTATGCACAGCAGATTGCACACAATATTTTTGAACAAATTCTTCCCTATATGAATGTATCCCGTATATCCACAGAGCCAGGGCAATAAAATAATATAAAAGCCGCTGGAGCATAATGTGGAACGGAGAAAATGTTATTCTACGAAGAAAGTGGTGTTTCTTGCTACAATATTTCTAATATGCTTTATGATTCTCATGGGCAGACTGGTTTACCTTATGGTGTTTCAGTCCGCTTATTATAGCGAATATGCGCTACAGGTGGAAGAACGAGAGCGGGATATTAAAGCTGCACGGGGAAAGCTAATTGACAGAAATGGTAAAATTCTTGCTACCAACCGCAGTGTATGCACCATATCCGTTATTCACAGTCAAATAAAAGAGCCTGAACAGGTGATTTCCATGCTGACCAAGGAACTGGGAATTAGTGCAGAACAGGCCACGAAACGAGTCATGAAACGAAGCTCTATCGAACGTGTAAAAACAAATGTACCCAAGGAAACTGGAGACAAAATTCGTTCGTATGGCCTGGCCGGAGTTAAGATTGATGAGGATTATAAAAGGTATTATCCCTTTGAAGAATTAGCTTCCAAAGTGCTTGGTTTTACTGGCGGAGATAATCAGGGAATTATAGGACTGGAAAGCTATTATGATTCATATCTTGCGGGAGTGAATGGTAAGATACTGACACTTACAGATGCAAGAGGGGTGGAAATAACCAATGCAGCGGAAAGCAGAATGGAGCCGGTTTCTGGAAATGATATCTATCTTTCCCTGGATTATAATATTCAAAGCTATGCCCAGCAGCTGGCTGAAGTTGCCATGCTTGAGCATGGAGCCAGTGGAGTGGAAATATTGGTTATGAATCCGCAAAATGGGCAGATACTGGCAATGGCAAATGTACCGGAATTTAATCTGAATGAACCGTTTGTGGTAAATGGTAGCCCCCAGACGGATATGAACATTCTGAATCAGATATGGCGCAATCCCTGTGTCAGTGACACTTATGAGCCAGGGTCTTCCTTTAAGATTATAACTACAGCCGCAGCATTTGAAGCACAGGTTGTTACCCTGGAAGACCGATTTTCCTGTGGAGGTGCTATTACGGTAGAGGGAACGCGCATCCGGTGTCACAAAACAACCGGGCATGGGGCAGAAACCTTCGTAGATGGAATTAAGAATTCCTGTAACCCCGTGTTTATTCAGCTGGGACTTAGGATAGGAGCCAATCGCTTTTATGATTATTTTCAGCACTTTGGGTTGTTAAATAAGACAGGAGTAGATCTCCCTGGAGAAGCAAGAACCATTATGCATAAGAAAGAAAACATTGGTCAGGTTGAACTGGCCACCATGGCATTCGGCCAGTCCTTTCAAATTACGCCCATGCAATTAGCTGCTACAGTAAGCTCCCTGATTAACGGAGGATATCGTATTACGCCTCACGTGGCAATCCAGGTTCGATCTGCCGACGGAGCGCTAATCAAGCAGCTAGAGGACAGTCAAGACCAGCAAATTATTCGTGACGAAACTTCTAAAACCCTGCAGTCGCTTCTTGAGCAGGTAGTTTCCGATGGAACAGGAAAAAATGCACAAGTACCAGGATATGCTGTTGGAGGAAAAACAGCTACCTCTCAGACCCTGCCTAGAGGCAGCGGAAAATATATTGCAAGCTTTGTAGGATTTGCGCCAGCCGATCAGCCCCAGGTTCTGGCGTTGGTGATTATTCACGAGCCAAAGGGAATATATTATGGAGGAACCATTGCAGCACCTGTTGCTGGAAAATTATTTTCCAATATTTTACTTTATTTGGGAATTACGAAAACCAAAGAAGTAGAAGAATCTCATGATGGGGCAACCTTGCAGAATGAATGAAAATCACATATACTAAAAAGGTTGAAATAATTATAAGAAAAATGCATAAGCATAATAAACGAGGTGTATCAAATGACAACGACAATTTTACTTCCCATTCTACTTTCTTTTGGAATGGCAGCATTTCTTGGACCAATTGTAATACCATTTCTAAGAAGACTGAAGATTGGGCAGACAGAGCGAGAAGAGTTGGAATCCCATCAGGTAAAAACTGGAACTCCTACCATGGGTGGTATTATTATTTTAGCTGCAATTATTATAACGTCTGCATTCTATATTAAGGATTATCCAAAAATTATTCCGATTCTGTTTGTTACCGTAGGATTTGGGGTCATTGGATTTCTTGATGATTATTTAAAGGTGGTTTTAAAACGGTCTGATGGCCTGCTGGCTTGGCAGAAGATGCTTTTACAGATTGTTGTAACCACGATTTTTGCTGTATATTTAACTCACTATACCGATGTTTCTCTTACCATGCTGCTGCCATTTTCAGGAGGCAAGTATCTGGATTTGGGGTGGGTAGCTATTCCGGTATTATATTTTGCTGTGATTGGAACGGTTAATGGAGTGAATTTTACCGATGGTCTAGACGGCCTGGCTTCTTCTGTTACAGTGTTAGTTGCCGTGTTTTTCTCCGTGGTAGCGGTAGGAACTGCATCTGGAATTGAGCCAATTACCTGTGCTGTGGTAGGTGCTCTTTTAGGATTTTTGCTGTTTAATGTATATCCGGCAAGTGTTTTTATGGGAGATACAGGTTCTCTTGCTTTAGGAGGCTTTGTTGCAGCCACAGCATACATGTTAAATATGCCTTTATTTATTATCATTGTTGGTCTGATTTATCTTATAGAGGTACTTTCTGTAATCCTTCAGGTGGGATACTTTAAACTTACCCATGGGAAACGGATTTTCCGTATGGCACCCATTCATCATCATTTTGAATTAGGTGGCTGGTCAGAGACCAGAGTGGTAGCGGTATTTTCTATTATTACTGCATTATTGTGTCTTGTGGGATATGCAGCAATGTAGAAGTAAAGGTTGAAAGTTGTATTGGAAGAAAGGAATAACAATGGAAATTCATGATAAAAAGTTTCTGGTCATCGGAACAGGAGTCAGTGGTATTGCAGCATGTACTTTATTAAAAAAGCATAAGTGCCAGGTGATTTTGGTAGATGGAAATAAAGAACTGAATGTAGAAGCATTAAAGGAAAAAGCTCCGGAAATTAAGGATGTTAAGGTGATTCTTGGAGATATTCCAGAGGACTGTGTGGAAGCGGGAGATATTGCGGTACTTAGTCCCGGGGTGCCTACGGATCTTCCTATGGTTCAGCGTCTAAGGGACAAAAAAGTCATCATCTGGGGTGAGATAGAATTGGCTTATCAATTTGGCAGGGGTCGCATTGCTGCCATTACCGGTACCAACGGTAAGACCACAACCACATCCCTGTTAGGAGAAATCTTTGCAGCTTATTTTCCCCATACCCTTGTTGTGGGAAATATTGGAATCCCCTATACTCAGGTGGTGGATGAAACTACAAAGGATACAGTCATTGCTGCGGAAATCAGTAGCTTTCAACTTGAAACCATCCAGTCCTTCGCACCACAGGTAAGCGCAATTCTTAATATTACGCCAGACCACTTGAATCGTCATCATACTATGGACAATTATATTGCAGCCAAGGAGAGTATTACAAGAAATCAGAAGCCAGAGGATACCTGTGTGTTAAATTATGAAGATAAGGTATTACGGGACTTTGGAAAAACCCTGTCCTGTCAGGTGGTTTATTTTTCCAGCCAACAGGTGTTAGAGGAAGGGCTGTATTATGAGAACCAGTCTATTTATTGGGCGAGAAATGGTGAAACAAAGAAGATTATCGCGGTAGATGAACTGAATATTTTGGGGGCTCATAATTATGAAAATGTTATGGCGGCAGTTGCCATGGCAGATCATATGGGAGTTCCAATGGATATCATCTGTCAAGTGCTTCGAACCTTCCAGGCAGTAGAGCATCGCATTGAATATGTATGTGAGAAGCATGGTGTCCGTTTCTATAATGACTCGAAGGGAACCAATCCGGACGCAGCCATTAAGGGGATTCTTGCCATGAATCGCAGAACCTGCCTGATTGGTGGGGGATATGATAAGGAATCTACCTATGATGAATGGATAGAAAGCTTTGGCGATAAAGTGAAGCTGCTGGTTCTTATTGGACAGACCAGAGAGAAGATTGCTGCCTGTGCCAAACGTCATGGATTTTGTAATTATGTGTTTGCTGATTCCTTAGAGCAGGCTATTGATATATGCTATGAAAAGGCAGAGGAAGGAGAGGCAGTATTACTGTCACCTGCCTGTGCCAGCTGGGGAATGTTCCCTAATTATGAAGAGCGTGGAAGAATATTTAAAGAGTATGTTAGAAATCTAAAGGAGTAGTCTATGGCAAGAGGAAAGCAGGCAAGAGAAGCCACGGTCAGTAAAAGAAAGCAAATTAAATATTTTGATTACAGCCTGTTATTTATTGTGATTTTTCTGCTGGGTTTTGGTCTTGTTATGCTATATAGTACCAGTGCCTATACGGCTACGTTAAAAACCGGAAATTCCGCATTTTATTTGCGAAAGCAGGCATTTGCAGCAGCCTTGGGCTTTATTGGAATGGCAGTTTGTGCCAAAATGGATTATCATTTTTTTCAACGATTCTCCACATTGATTTATGGGGCTGCAATTGTATTATGTACTGCAGTTATTTTCGTGGGAACCAGCTCTCACGGACAGTCTAGATGGCTTTACATTGGTCCCATTTCCATTCAACCATCAGAGCTGGCGAAGGTGGCTGTTATTATCTATTTTGCGGCGGTTATCAGCAGGGCACCAAAGAAGCTGCGCAGTTTTAGTAATGTTGTAAAGGCCATGCTGTTTATTATTCCTATCTTTGGAGTGGTGGCATATAACAACTTAAGTACCGCTATTATTATTTTTGGAATCGCAGCGGTTATGGTGTTTGTGGCCAATCCCAGATATGCTCCTTTTCTTGGAATTCTGGTTGTTGCAGCGATTGGAATTATTATGTTTATTATGATGGCTTCCTATCGTCGGGGAAGAATTGATGTGTGGTTGGATCCTACCAGCTCTGATAAAGGGTATCAGACCCTTCAGGGTCTGTATGCCATTGGCTCCGGTGGCTTGTTTGGCAAGGGGTTAGGAGAGAGTATTCAAAAGCTGGGATTTGTACCAGAGGCGCAAAATGATATGATTTTCTCTATCATTTGTGAAGAACTAGGTTTGTTTGGAGCGATGTGTGTTATACTGATGTTTATTTTGTTGATTTGGAGATTTATGGTCATTGCCATGAATGCCAAGGATATGTTTGGCTCCTTTTTGGTCATTGGCATTATGACACATATTGCATTACAGGTGATTTTAAATATTGCTGTTGTAACCAATACCATCCCCAATACGGGAGTGACTCTGCCCTTTATCAGCTATGGAGGTACTTCCATTGCTATTTTACTTTCAGAAATGGGAATTGCCTTAGGGGTATCCAAAGAAATTCAGTTTGATGTATAGGATGAAGTCCATGAGAAATCAAGAAGAAGAGAGAACACATAAGAAAAAAAAGAAGGTATCCAAATTTCGTTATTATTTTTTGAATATCCTTTTGGGAGTTATTATTTTCCTTATTTTGCTGGTGATGGCGATATATTTTCTGTTTCATATTAATACCGTTTCGGTTACAGGAAATACTTTGTATACAGCAGAAGAGATGGAAGCATACGTATTAAATGATAAATATTCCAATAATGGGGTATATGTACTGGTGAAGAATCTAATAAAGCCCAGAAAGGATATTCCCTTTGTGGAATCGGTTCAAATAAAGATTACTGGAAGAAACAGTATTGAGCTTGCGGTTACGGAGAAAACACTGTTGGGATATTTAATGTTAAGCGATGGAACCTATGCTTACTTTGATGATGACGGTAATGTATTGGAGGTATCGGATAAGCTGATAGAAGGTGTGACACAAGTCAACGGTTTATCCTGTGAGAATGCGAAGAAAGGGAACACACTGGAGGTGGATGAATCTACACTGAAGGTGCTGCTAGCCTTGATAAAGTCGCTGCAGAAATATCAAATACTAGTTTCTGCTATTACCTTTGAAGCAGATCACACCATGAATCTTCAGTGGGGAAATATTGTAATTGATCTGGGTAATTCGGACAACCTGACAGAGAAGGTTATGCGCCTGCCTTATGTACTTCCAAACTTGGAAGGAATGGCTGGAACACTACATTTAGAAAATTGGTCTGAGAATCAGACAGATATTGTGTTTAAGAAAGTTTCACAATAGTAGATAAAAATCAACATTCTTTTCAAAAAATGGTTGATAAATTCATGAAAAAACTATATTATAAGTTATATGGGTTTAATAGGAAGTTAGAAGGAGGATATAACCTTGCTTGAAATTATGACAAACGAAGCAGATTCCAGTGCGAAAATAATCGTGATCGGTGTTGGAGGAGCTGGAAATAATGCTGTTAATAGAATGATAGAAGAAAATATTGGAGGCGTAGAGTTTATCGGTGTGAACACAGATAAACAGGCTTTGACATTGTGCAAAGCACCTACATTAATCCAGATTGGAGAGAAGCTTACCAAGGGGTTAGGTGCAGGAGCACAGCCTGAGATTGGTGAGAAGGCTGCGGAAGAAAGCTCAGAAGAACTGTCTGCTGCAATTAAGGGAGCAGATATGGTATTTGTTACCTGTGGAATGGGTGGCGGAACCGGAACCGGAGCTGCACCAGTTGTTGCAAGAATTGCAAAGGAACAGGGAATTCTTACCGTTGGTGTTGTTACAAAGCCTTTTAAATTTGAAGCTAAGACAAGAATGGTAAATGCACTTTCTGGAGTGGAAAGATTAAAGGAGAGTGTAGATACTTTAATTGTTATTCCAAATGATAAATTATTAGAAATTGTTGATCGTAGAACCTCTATGCCAGATGCATTAAAGAAAGCGGATGAAGTTCTTCAGCAGGCGGTACAGGGAATTACTGATTTAATTAACCTGCCTGCACTGATTAATTTGGATTTTGCAGATGTTCAGACCGTTATGAAGGACAAGGGTATGGCACATATTGGTATAGGTGCTGCCAAGGGAGATGAGAAAGCAATTGAAGCTGTTAAGCTGGCAGTTGCTAGTCCATTACTTGAGACAACCATTAATGGTGCGACTCATGTCATTATTAATATTTCAGGAGATATCTCCTTAATGGATGCCAATGATGCAGCAAGCTATGTTCAGGATCTTGCTGGAGAATCTGCTAATATTATCTTCGGTGCCAAGTATGATGATACTATGACCGATGAAGCAACGATTACGGTAATTGCAACCGGATTAGAGCAGCCAAAAGCAGCAACACCCGTTGGTGCGCTAGCAGGAATGAAGTATGCAACAGGTACAACATCTACCTTTAATCCAGTACACCAGCCAACTGGAGGAGTATCCTCTAGACCTTCTGCCCCAAATACCATATCAACTCCTGTTGGATATCCAGGTGGTATTCAGAAGACCCAGCCGACACCAACAGTGAAAGAACAGGATATTAAGATTCCTGACTTTCTTAAGAACACAAGAAAATAATTTAAGGTAACGTTAGTTCCTTCGACAAAATATAAGAAGCCATTTTCCTATAATAGTATTTGACAGGGAGGTGGCTTCTTTTATGTACGTTGTATACATAGATCAACTGATATTAGAAAATTTGTTGTTAAATGAAGTGACCTTGGGAATTTTATGGATGGTAGGTGGACGGCGGGAATCCCTTTGGAAAATCTTCTTTGCTGGGATTATGGGAACCATTATGGGTGTGCTGAATTTCCTGTTGATTCATAATTATATCCTATATCTGGTAATCGAAATGCTTGGCACGATACCATTTATGACAGGACTCTCAATGGAAATGGATAAGCATGCCAGACAAAGGACTTTTCGATTTTGCAAGCGTTGTATGCTTTGCTTTATCATTTATATTCTTCTTGGAGGGTGTGTACAATGGCTTAATAATGTGGTGCCTGAGAGTATCCCTATGTTATGGCTTATGGCAGGTGCCTGTCTCCTTACCTTCTTCCTCTGTCTATGGATACAGCACAAAAGAAAAGAAGAGAAATTGTTTTGTCAGGTGACGCTACAGGGAAAGGAACATGACCCAGTTCATTTACGGGGATTATGGGATTCGGGGAATTTATTAACAGATCCATATTTTCATCGGCCAGTGTCAATTACCAGTGCAGATGTGCAAAAGAAGCTGGGAATTCTTCCAGAAGATATTAGACTGCTTTTTGTTACTACAGTAGCTGGGAATAAGAATATGCTGGAAGCTGCTACCATTTCAGAGATGACAATCAATGACCAGGAAAAGATTATGCCTGTTTCCATTGCTTTTACCACAGAAAATATATTTGAAGGAAAAGAATACCAGATTATTCTTCCAGAGGTACTTCGAACAAATAGGAAAGGTAAAGGAGTGAGGAAAACATGATGCAAATCATTATGAGGTTCTTAAAGGGAAAACAGAATTCCGTATTCTACATTGGTGGTTCTGATGTTCTTCCACCACCATTGTGCGAACAGCGGGAGCGGGAGTGCATCACGATGCTTTATACCCAGGGGGATAAGCTGGCAAGGCAGGAATTAATCGAACATAATCTTAGGCTGGTGGTGTATATTGCCAAGAAATTCGACAATACAGGAGTAGGAGTGGAGGACTTGATTTCCATTGGAACCATTGGACTGATGAAAGCAATTAATACATTTAATGCATCCAAGAATATTAAGCTTGCCACCTATGCTTCCCGGTGTATTGAAAATGAAATTCTTATGTATCTAAGAAAGAACAGTAAGGTCCGCTTGGAGGTGTCCATTGATGAACCTTTGAATGTAGATTGGGATGGAAATGAGCTGCTGTTATCTGACATTCTAGGAACAGAGGAGGATATTATATATAAAGACTTAGAGACAGAGGTAGATGTGAAGCTGTTAAAGCATGCCATGGAGAAGCTAAGTCTGCGGGAACGAACAATTATAGAGCTTCGCTTTGGCTTAACCAATAAGGAAGGACTGGAAATGACCCAAAAGGAGGTGGCAGATCTTCTGGGAATCTCTCAATCCTATATTTCCCGTTTGGAGAAGAAGATTATGATACGTTTAAATAAGGAAATCCAAAAGCAGGAATAAGTGTTATAATGAATTTAGATACAAATGAATCTTGTCTTGAATGGTTCAAGACAGCGTAGAAAACAAGGGGGTTTTGTTATGCTGATAGAATTCTTAGGCGCAGATCATGAGGTTACCGGCAGTTGTCACTTTGTGCAGGTTGGGGAAAAAAGATTTCTGGTAGATTGCGGTATGGAGCAGGGGGCAGATATCTATGAGAACCAGGATATTCCGGTTAATGCCTCGGATATTGATTATGTATTTGTTACCCATGCACATATTGACCATTCCGGCTTACTTCCACTGTTATATATGCGGGGATTTCGAGGAGAAATCTTTGCCACAGAAGCCACCAGTGAATTGTGCAACATCATGTTAAAGGACAGTGCACATATTCAGGAATCAGAGGCAGAGTGGAAGAATCGAAAGGCAAGAAGAAGCGGAGGCAAGGAAGTTACTCCATTATATAGTATGAACGATGCCCAGGGGGTATTGGAGCATTTTCGTCCCTGCCCTTATCGGGAAATTATTAATGTATGTCCGGAGATATCCATTCGCTTTGTAGATGCAGGACATTTGCTGGGATCTTCCTCCATTGAGGTGTGGCTGCGGGAGGATGATAAGGAAATTAAGATGGTCTTTTCCGGAGATATCGGACATGGCAATAAGCCTCTGATACGAGATCCGGAATATATTAAGGATGCAGATTATGTACTGGTGGAATCTACCTATGGAGACCGTATTCATGAAACACCTCCGGATTTTGCCAAGGCACTGGCACTGGTATTAAGACGAACCTTCCAGTCCGGAGGAAATCTGGTCATACCGGCCTTCTCCGTTGGACGTACCCAGGAAATGCTTTACTTTATCCGTCGCATTAAAGAAGAGCATATGCTGCCGGGCTTTGATAATTTTGAGGTATATATGGACAGCCCGCTGGCAGTGGAGGCAACCAATATTTTCCATGAAAATGTTACAGAATGCTATAGTAAGGAAGCCTATGATCTGGTACAACAGGGAAAGAATCCCATTGGATTTCAAGGACTTAAGGTAGCCGTTACCTCAGATGAATCTAAGATGATTAACTTTGACAATAAGCCCAAGGTCATCATTTCCGCATCTGGAATGTGTGAGGCTGGCCGAATCCGTCATCATTTAAAACACAATCTATGGCGTCCGGAATGTACCATTCTCTTTGTAGGATACCAGGTACCGGGAACCTTAGGTCACAGTCTGTTAAATGGAGCCAAGGAAGTGAAGCTGTTTGGTGAGACCATAGAGGTACGGGCAACCATTGAAAATCTTCCAGGTATCAGTGGACATGCAGATAAGAACAAGCTGTTAGAGTGGCTGGGTGCATTTGAAAAGAAGCCGAAAAAGGTATTCGTGGTACATGGAGAGGATTTGGTATGCGATACCTTTGCCAAGGAGGCTCATGATAAGCTGGGACTGGATACCACCGCACCATATTCCGGTGAAACCTATGATTTGCTTACAGGAGAGAAGATAAAAGAAGGCAACCATGTGCTTAAGAGTACCACCAAAAGAAGTACTGGGACAGTATCTAATGTATTTACCAGACTATTGGCCGCAGGTCAGCGGCTGCTTCGGGTTATTGATAAGTCTCAGGGTATGCCGAACAAGGATCTGGCAAAATTTGCAGACCAGATTAATGCAATCAGCGATAAATGGGAAAGTCGGTAATATTTATTTCTTCAGGCTTAGGTATTTTTCCATGGATTTCAGGGCATTTTTCTCTAGTCTTGATACCTGAGCCTGAGAAATTTGAATTTCATCAGCAACCTCCATTTGGGTTTTCCCGTCGAAGAAACGCATTTTAATAATGCGGCTTTCCCGGGAATCCAAGGTTGCTAATGCATCATTAAGGGAGAGATGTTCCACCCAATTCTCTTCCTTATTTTTTTTGTCACTGATTTGGTCCATAACATACAAGGTATCTCCGCCATCACTGTAGATAGGGTCATATAGGCTCATGGGATTTTGCATGGCATCTAAGGCATATACAATATCCTCCACGGAAATACCGGAGGCCTTGGATATTTCCTCTAAGGTAGGCTCCTTACAGTCTCTTCGGGATAATTCCTCCCTGGCAACAATTGCCCGGTAGGCTGTGTCCCTTAAGGAACGGGATACCCGAATGGAATTGGAGTTATCTCTTAGGTAACGTCGGATTTCTCCATTAATCATAGGAACGGCATAGGTGGAGAATTTTACATCCATGGTTGGATCGAAATTGTCGATGGATTTCATCAATCCAATGCATCCGATTTGAAACAGGTCGTCCATACTTTCGCTATGAGAGGAGAACCGCTTTAACACACTTAATACCAGACGAAGATTTCCTTTGATATAGGTTTCTCTGGCCTCCATGTCCCCTTGCTTTATTTTTGTAAATAAATTCTTCTTTTCTTCCTCGGTGAGAAGGGGAAGCTTTGCAGTATTCACGCCACAGATTTCAACCTTATAAGATGCCATGAGTAATCTCCTTGCCTTTTCTTATAGGATGTACGAAATCTTAGAAAATATGCAGCGTGTTTATTTGGAATGTCGAACTTCACTAATAGACAACTGGTGATATTGTTTAAATGCAGCGTAGAATTGAGAACGACTCTCGAAGCCTAAAATAGTGGCGATTTCAGATACAGGAAGCTTGGTTGATTTGATTAGATGCCAGGCCTCCCGCATATAGACAGAGCGATTATATTCTGTGATTGTCAGGTTCATTTTAGATATAAAGGCTCGTTCTAAATAGTTTGGATGAAAGTGAAATACTTGCGATAGTGTTTCTAACTTGATTTTCATCTTGTGTTCGTCAAGGTATTCCTTCATTCGTCGTACCAGCTCGTCAGTTCCGTAATAGGGAATCTGTTGGTTGGTTATAAGGTAATTAGAGTCATTAGATAGATAATGTAGAATTCGGATAAATAGACCAGGAATGATTTGGTTGAATCCGGGTTCTTTTTTTCGGATTTCATCATGAAGCTGACGTAATATGGAGGATAGAGAAGGTGTTAGAAGTTGGTTTTTGCATTGAAAGGTCAAATATTCTTCGTCCTTGTAATAGGAAGACATACTGGAGGTAAAAAAACGTCTTATCTGCTCAGAAAATTGATTAAAATTACTGCTTTCCTTCAAAAATGCTTCAAGAAAGGATAAGGTGATGCTAACTGAAAAAAGAAGTACTTGATCTCTTGTCTGATAAGGCGTGTCTAAGATGCATTTATAAAATGGATTCATTATAATACAGTCTCCAGTAGCAAGTGAAAATTCTTCTGATTCATCTTTAAAAAACATGGATCCATTCATTACATAAATCAACTCGAAGCCTTCATGAAATTGGGGGGAGCTTTGGGTGTTATCAAATAATTGGTTTAGAGAACCGGTAATGATTCCTCCAGATTTATAATCTGCGTAGGAAACAATCACTTCATTTTTTGAAGTAAAATTAATGATTTTTACACTAAGTGTATTAATATTTGTTTCCGGAAACATTGCTTGGGAGAATATTTTTGAATCAACTGGTATAGATTGGAATCATTCGTGGATAAAACTACATTGGATTTTTCTTGTTTTCTCATTTGTCCTCCATTGGTAAACAACCTTATTCGAAATGCTGCATTATCTTGTGATATTACTATATAACAGTGTGATAAAAAAGACAAATATTAAAAAGATTATAAATAAAAAGACACATTTATACGTCAGGCGTTTTATACTTAAGAAAAAATCAGGAGGAAGAAGTAATGAATGAAACAAAAAGACTGAAAAAAAGAAATATCGTGGCCTACGGGCTGGGTAATTGCGGCTGGAATTTGATTAATTTTATATCAAATTTCGGTATGCTGTTTATGACCGATTATATGGGAATGAATGCTGGAATTGTTGCTGGATTAATTGCAGTAAGCAAGGTATTAGATGGTATCACAGATATTCTTGCAGGTACTATTATTGACCGAACAACCAGTAAATTTGGAAAAGCAAGGGTGTGGGTACTGCGTATGGCTCCTTTTATGGTAGCTGCATCTGTATTGTTTTTCTTTAATCCAACGGGTGCCTCAGATGTTGTTAAATATCTGTATTTCTTTATTTTCTATACATTGTATAATGATGTTTTTTACACAATGTATTTTGTAGCTGATAACACCATGACATTGTCAATGACAGATAACAGTCAGGAAAGAGTCTATTTAAGCATGATGATGCAATTAGGAAATGTTGTTTCTAGTATGGTGGTCTCAGCTAGTTACCTTTCCCTTATTAACAAATTTGGCGGTGGAGTAACTGGCTGGCGTATTGTTTCCATTATTTATGCTGCAATCTTTTTTGTATTGCAAATGATTTTTGTTTTCTTTACAAAGGAAATGCCGGTAGCAGATGATGAGAAACAAAAAAGCTCAAAAAGTGTATGGAGAGATTTACTTAATAACATTAAATTTTTATTGAAAAATAGATTCTTTGTTATGCAATTCATCATTTATTTACTTTATACCTGTGGAACGATTTTATTTGGTACGGTAGTTCCTTACTATTGTATGCGCGTGTTAGGAGATGTAGATAATTCCAGAGGAACACAAACATGGCTTGTGCTTGTATGCTCTGGCGTTATTATCGGACTGATGTTTGCACCATCCCTTATGAAAAAAATGGGAATGTATAAATGTAATCTATATACTAGAATTGCAACATGTGTTGTATATGCAGGTGTGATAGTAGGTGTTTATTCCAATAACTATTCCATGATACTTATTTTTGAATTACTGTTTTTTGTTTGTCAGGGACCATACTTAGGTACCTTGGGAGCTTTGGTTGGAAAAATATGTGAATACTCAAAAAAGAAGGATGGAATCAATGTGGAGGCCACTGTTAGTAGTTGCAATACCATGGGCAATAAAATCGGTGCTGCTGCAGGAACTGCTTTGGTAGGTCTTCTGTTGTCAATCGTACATTATGATGGAACATTGGCAGTTCAACCTGATAATGTTTTGGGAATGATTACAGCTATTTTTGCATTTGCTCCATTAGTGTTCCAGATTGTTATCGGTATTTTATTGTCAATGATGGATGTGGAAAAAGCAATTGAAAAACTTTGAAAATAGGAGCTGGTGATGAAAATGGTTATAACAGGGGCACATAGTGACGATCGCATAACACCATTGGAAGAAAATAATAGAAAAGTATCTTATGAAATCGCATTGGAGAGTATGGTTCTTCTAAAAAATGATGGTTCTTTACCTATTACATCAAAAAAGGTTGCATTATATGGCAATGGTGTAACAAGAACAATTAAAGGAGGAACTGGAAGTGGAGAAGTCCATGATCGACACGTGGTATCTATCTATGAGGGGATGCAAAATGCAGGAAAAGAAATTACCTCTCAGGGATGGTTGGATGATTATGAACGTGAGTTTATACAAGGAGAAGAAAATTTTGCAAGAAGTGTCAAGCAATCACTTACCACAGCAATTACCCATTTAGATATGGCGAAGTTCAGTGATGCCTTTGGAATGAGCTATGAATATCCTTATGGGAGAAACGTAACAGGAAAGGATTATAAAGAGAGCTGTACAGATACATGTTTTTATGTGATTTCCAGACAGTGTGGGGAAAGTATGGATCGCAATCCAGATAGCTTTATGTTTCATTTGACGGATAAGGAATTAGATGATATTCGGTTCTGTGGAGCCCATTATGAGCACATGATTGTTGTGTTAGATGTTGGTGCAAGTATGGATATCTCTAAATTAGATGAGATTCCTGGAATTTCAGCTATTCTTTATATGGGAATGTTGGGATGCGAAGCAGGAAATGCATTTGCCAGTGTTGTCTGTGGCGATGTAACTCCAAGTGGTCATTTAACGGAGACCTGGGTAAAGTCATATGATGATGTGCCATTTGGAAGACAATTCGGAAAAATGAGCAAGGATGCACTTCAGCAGAACTATCAAGAAGGTATTTATGTGGGATATCGCTATTATGATACCTTTCATATTCCGGTTCAATATCCCTTTGGGTATGGATTATCCTATACTTCCTTTGTAATACATACAAGTGAAGTAGTTGTAAATGGTGGGAAAGTAAATGTTACAGTGAATGTTGTGAATTCTGGAACAAAATATGCTGGAAAACAGGTGGTTCAACTATATCTATCAAAACCCCAGGGAAGGATAGAACAGCCATATCAACAATTGGCAGGATTTGCAAAGACAAGGATGCTAAGTCCCGGAGAGTCTGAAAATGTTCATATTTCTTTTGACTTAATGGATTTCGGCAGTTATTATTCGGAAAAATCCGTCACGGCATTAGAGCCGGGAAAGTATGTATTGCGAATTGGAGATTCCAGTCAAAATACATATGTTTGCGGAACGCTGGAATTAGAGGATGAAATCGTAATCAGTATACATAAAGGATTACAGATGAATAAAATAGGATTTGAGGAGTTACATGCACAGGAGCAGGAGGAATGGGATAACCTGCATGTTCCCAATTATAAAGTCTCATTAAATCCTATGAGTAACACAGAATTTGATTATGAACATCCATATCCTGCATTGGATACTGAAACGGAAAGAATCATTGAAGCTATGAATGTGGATGAGTGTATTCAGTTGGTTGTTGGAGATGGACTGGATCTTATGGGCAAACCTCATGATTATATTTGCCCTGGGGCTGTTGGCTATACAACCTCAGAGCTTGTAAAGAAGGGAATTCCCCTACTTATTTTTTCTGATGGACCGGCAGGACTGCGAATTCAGAAAGTAAATGCTCTAAAGAAGAATCGTATCAAAGCGGTAGAGGCAATGGGGGATATCTTTAATTATCTGCCTCATTGGATATTTCGGATGATGCATGCTGATGCTAAGAAGAGTAAACTGCTGTACCAGTTTACAACTTCATTTCCAGTAGGAAATATGATTGCTCAGACCTGGAATACTGATTTGTTAGAGAAAGAAGGAAATGCTGTTAGTGCTGAAATGAGGGAATATGGTATTCATTTTTGGTTGGCACCTGGAATGAATATACATAGAAATCCATTAAATGGACGAAATTATGAGTACTATTCGGAGGACCCATTTTTATCAGGAATGCTGGCAGCTGCAGTGACAAAAGGTGTTCAAAGCAAGAAGGGTACCTATGTAACATTGAAGCATTTCTGCTGTAATTCTCAGGAAGAACAACGAGGGCTTATGTCTGCAAATGTTAGCGAAAGAGCTATGAGGGAAATCTATTTGAAAGGATTTGAAATTGCCATCAAAAAAAGTAAACCTAAGGGAATCATGACTTCATACAACAAATGTAATCAATTATACAACAATTGCAATAGGGAACTGCTAGAGGATGTACTAAGATGTGAATGGAAATATGACGGATTAGTAATGACGGATTGGTATGCAACGGGTAAGATGGCAGCTGATGCCTCACTGGCGATATCTGCAGGGAATGATCTATTAATGCCTGGAACAAAAAATGATAAGAAAGTCCTTCGTAATGCTTTAAAGAATGGGACGCTATCTGAAACAGAGCTTCGCAAATGTGCAGGAAATATTGTTCGGATTGCTCGTGTGGAAAAGGAGTAGAAATTATATGTTACAAGTAATAGATGCCAGGGTGAAAAATCGAATCAACCCTGTGGGTATTGGAAGAGACGGAATACAATTTTCCTGGAAACTGGAATCTGATGAGAAAAATGTTCATCAGAAAACATATCAGATATATGTGTGGGATGAGACGAATTGTATTGTGTGGGATAGTGGTCTTGTTTCTACGGACACATCAACTTATATTCCATATGACGGAGAGCAATTAAGGGGGAAATGCATATATCATTGGCAGGTTGAGGTGACAGATAACAATGATGAGGCAGCCAAATGTGAACGTTCTTCCTTTGAGACAGCACCAGAGGGAAGGGAATTGAAAGGACGTTGGATAGAAACCAATCTGCCTGCTGCAACATTGGAAAGGAAAACATCAGTAATAGCAACAATGTTTCCTTCTAAGAAGATAAGTGATCCAGAGGAAAAGCTTAGACCAGCCACATACTTCAGAAAAGAATTTAATGTAAGGGGCACAGTGCGTAGAGCAAGGCTCTATGCCTCTGCCCATGGATTTTATGTTCCATATCTTAATGGAAGTAAAGTTGATAATCGTTATATGGCACCGGAATTTACTGCCTATCAGAAACGTATTTTATTTCAAACATATGATATAACCAAGGAACTTAAGAAGGGGCAGAATGCCTTTGGAGCAATTGTGGCAGATGGTTGGTGGTGTGGCAGAATCTCAGCATCTGGTGTTAGTTGTTTTTTTGGAGATAAACATGGACTTTGGAGTCAAATTGAAATCTGGTATGAAGATGGAACCACAGAAACCATTATATCGGATGATTCATTTCAATATGGTATTGGTGCATACATATATTCTGATTTCTTCATTGGGGAAAAGTATGTTGCAGATCTAGAACCAACGGGGTGGAATCGTATCCAGTTCCATCAGATATGGCCAAACACGCATCTTGCAGATTATAAGAATGAAACATTGTGTCCCCAGGAAAATGAACCGGTTCGTATTATAGAACGATTTGTACCGCAAAAGATAATACGAACTCCAAAGGGTGAATTGGTATTGGATATTGGGCAAATTATACACGGAATGTTAACCATGAAGATTCATGCTACGAAGGGAACAATCATTACATTACAGCATACGGAGACACTGGATAATCAAGGTAACTATTTACACAGTATTACGGGAAGAAATATGGAGCATAAAGATATCTATGTTTGTAGTGGAATGGAAGGAGAGACTTACACTCCAACATTTGCTTTTCACGGATTTCGGTATGTGAAGATTACAGGAGTTACGGATATTGCAATTGAAGATTTTGTTGTGAATGTTGTGGCTTCTGATAATAACAAAATACTGGATTTTCAAACATCTAATTCTGATTTGAACCAATTAATACATAACATATATTGGAGTCAGGTTGGTAATTTTGTATCTATTCCAACGGATTGTCCCCAGAGGGAGCGTGGAGGATATACGGGGGATATGGAAGTATATATCAGCACAGCTTCTATGTTCCAGGATGTTCGAAATTTTGTGAAAAAATGGTTGGTAGATCTTAGATTAGAACAAAGGGAGAATGGTAGTGTTCAGGACCGAATTCCAGTGGATTCCCCACTTCAGCTGCAGCACGATGGAATGAGCAGCAAAACCCAGGGAATTGCCGGATGGGGAGATGCTGCAGTGATTGTTCCATATTCATTGTATGAAAAGTATGGGGACATATCGATTCTAAAATCATCCTATGATAGTATGAAGAAATGGACTGCCTATGTAGAAAAACAAGCCAGAAGCTATCAACCGTTCCAGGTAAGACACAGTTATTCGTATAGGAAAGATAAAGATTATCGTGAGGCAATGAAGTACCTCTGGAATACTGGGATGCATTATGGAGACTGGCTTGCTCCAAGTAGCAGTGCGTCAGAGAACTTTATTCCTATTTTTAAGAATATGTTTGCTACAAGCGAGATATTTGCTTCTGGATATTTTGCAAATACGGTACGTCTCATGCTTAGTACAGCAGAAATATTGGGAGAGAATGATGATGTAAAACGATATACAAAGCTATATGAGAGAATCAAGGCGGCATTTAGATTACGTTATTTCAATGAATTGGGAGAACTGAATTGTAACAGTCAAGGGGCATATGTAATGGTACTGGCCTTTGATCTCGTTCCAAAAGAGTGGATTGATCAAACGGTTGAAGCTTTAAAAAATCATATTATTCAGAACGATAGATGTCTTGATACAGGTTTTTTGTCTATAGGTCTATTAATGGATACGTTATGTAGATATGGTCTTAAAGATATGGCATATGAATTGTTGTATCAGACGAAATGTCCCAGTTGGTTGTATGAGATTCAGCATGGAGCGACGACCATATGGGAATCATGGAACGCTATACAGGATGGAAAGAATCCTGCCGGCGTATCTTACAATCATTATGCTTTTGGATGTGTAGGAGATTGGATGATACGAATGATTGGAGGACTAGAAGCACTGGAACCAGGATATAAGCGATTCAGAGTATACCCAAGACCAGATCAATCATTATCAGAATCTAGTCTAAAGTATACATCTATTTATGGAGATATTTGTATTCATTGGCGTAAGGTGAATGAAATATGCAAGATGGAATTGACGGTTCCATGCAATACTACTGCACAGGTGATACTAGCCGACGGAACCATACAAGAAGTGGGCAGCGGACAGTATGTATTCTGATTTTATAACTTCCTTTTTTGAGGGAAGTGTGTTAAAATACCATATCGTAGTAATTGCTACGATGTGGTAATGACACGTGTGTTCGAAACCATCCACACGTAAAACAAAACTAAGGAGTGTAAGAAAATGAAAAAGAATAACAAAAGTGCGTTATTCATTACAAGGGCTGCAATGATTGCGGCCATTTATGTTGTAATGACCTACTTTATCAATGCCTTCGGGCTGGCCAATGGAGCTATCCAGGTGCGAATCTCAGAAGCGTTATGTATTCTACCGATTTTCACCCCGGCAGCAATTCCAGGATTATTTATTGGATGTCTGTTAAGTAATATACTGACAGGCTGTATGGTATTGGATGTGGTATTCGGAAGTATTGCCACCCTGATTGGAGCCATTGGAACCTACCTGCTTCGTCATACGAAGTTCGCATACACCTTGCCACCCGTACTGGCCAACACCATTGTTGTTCCATTGGTACTGCGTTATGTATATGGTGTAGGAGATGCCTACTGGTATCTGGTAGTCACCATTGCGATTGGAGAGATTATTTCCATCTGCATTATTGGTGTGATTTTGAAGAAGGTATTATGGAAGTATCGCCAGACTATTTTTGGAAATGAAGAATCATTTTAGAAATAGATATCAATGATAGTGATAGTATCACAGGAGAGGATATAAGATGAAGGAAATCTTAGATTTAATCACAGAAGAGGTAACCCAGAGTTTTATCCATTGTGGATATGACAAGAAGTATGCAAGAGTTACGGTTAGTAACAGACCAGATCTCTGCGAATATCAGTGTAACGGTGCCATGGCAGCTGCCAAGGAATACAAGGTTGCACCAATCATGATTGCTAATAAAGTGGCAGAAGACCTGGCTGGTAATGATATGTTCGCCAGCGTAGAGGCAGTTATGCCAGGTTTCTTGAATTTTAAGCTGCAGGAAGCATTTCTATGCAGCTATGTAAATGAAATGGAAGCTGATACTGTACGTCTTGGTATGGATGTTTTAGAGCACCCTAAGACAGTAATGATTGATTACGGCGGTCCTAATGTAGCCAAGCCTCTCCATGTGGGACATCTGCGTTCTGCCATTATTGGTGAAAGTGTAAAGCGTATTGGAGCATTTGTTGGACACAAGTGTATTGGTGACGTTCATTTGGGAGACTGGGGTCTTCAGATGGGACTGATTATTACAGAACTAAGATTAAGAAAACCTGACCTGTGTTACTTTGATGAAAGTTTTGTGGGAGAGTATCCGGCAGAGGCTCCATTTACCATCAGTGAGTTAGAGGAAATCTATCCCACGGCCAGTGGAAAATCTAAGGAAGATGCATCCTACAAGGAAGCAGCAATGCAGGCAACCTTCGAATTACAGCATGGACGTAAAGGATATCAGGCTCTTCTGGGTCATATCCTGAATGTGAGTGTGACAGACCTAAAGAAGAACTATGAGAATTTAAATGTATCCTTTGAATTGTGGAAGGGTGAATCTGATGCACAGCCTTATATTCCTAAGATGGTTGAGAAGATGAAGGAAGATGGCTATGCTCATATCAGTGAAGGAGCCCTGGTTGTTGATGTAAAAGAAGATACAGATACCAAGGAAATTCCTCCATGTATGATTTTGAAATCCGATGGAGCATCCCTCTACAATACAACAGATCTTGCAACTTTAGTATGGAGAATGGAAGATTATCATCCAGACAAGATTATTTATGTTGTAGATAAGAGACAGGAATTATACTTTACCCAGGTCTTTCGTTGTGCCAGAAAGACAGGTATTGTAGATGAGGATACAGAGCTGAAATTCTTGGGCTTTGGTACCATGAATGGTAAGGATGGCAAGCCCTTTAAGACCAGAGAAGGCGGTGTTATGCGTCTGGAAAGTCTGGTATCTCAGATTAATGAGAAGATGTATGAGAAGATTATTGAAAATGATACCATGACAGAGGAAGAGGCTAGAGAGACAGCCAAGATCGTAGCCTTATCTGCAATCAAGTACGGAGATCTCTCCAACCAGGCAAGCAAGGATTATATCTTCGATATCGACCGCTTCACTTCCTTCGAAGGTAATACAGGTCCATATATCCTGTACACCATCGTTCGTATTAAGTCGATTCTGAATAAATATAAGGAATCCGGTAAGGATGCCAGTGCTGCAGTAGTACTTCCAGCTGAGACAGAGAGTGCCAAGTCACTGATGTTAGAATTATCCAAGTTCAATGCGGCTATTCGTGGAGCCTTCGATGAGACTGCACCACACAAGGTATGTGCATATATCTATGACCTTGCCAATGCTTTCAATCATTTCTATCATGAGACGAAAATTATGGCAGAACAGGACGAGGAGAAGCAGGCAGGATATATTGCATTGCTGGTATTGACGAAGAGTGTATTAGAGAAATGTATTGATTTGCTTGGTTTTCGTGCACCAGATCGTATGTAATATACACACTTTTTTATAAAATATTTGACAACATCAGTTCGCTTTGTTAATATTAATTAGAAGTTATGAAAAAGGAAATAGTAGATATTTCCTTTTTTATCACATTGATGTTAGGATGTACTAACAAACAAATGCATAGACGGTCCGATATTTGTTTAATTAAGAGAATTCCAGATGAATTCTTTTTTCTTTCACCTTTAGTTAGCTTTGACTAACTAAAAAGGAGAAATTTATTTGAAAAGTGGTTATGAATAATTTATATCAATGAGAGAAGGTAATTACAAATGAAAATCACAGCAGTAGCAGTTGGAACCAGAGGAGATGTGCAGCCCTTAGTAGAACTGGGAGTAGAAATGAGAAGAAGAGGTCACGATTACGCAGTTGCCTCTTTGGAAAAATTCAGAGGACTGATGGAAGAAAAAGATGTTCCGTTTATTCATCTGGATGGAGATGCAGATCTACTTATGAAATTACTTGTTACAGATTATGTGAAAAGTACCGATTTTTTAAAAGGAAGTAAGACTTTTTTTCGAAGTGTTCCGGGAATCATGGAGCAGATTGAGAAGGCAGTATTAGGATCAGATGTGGTGATTTATGGCATGCTGGCCGGGTTTGCGTATCATGTCTGTGAATTGCATCACATCCCCTGCGTTCGGGTGTTTTATAGCCCATTTGATCGAACAAATCTATATTCTCTTTATACAGATAAACATAATTCTCCTGCTGTGGGACTTACCTATCTTTCGGAAGAGCCTGGAATGAACCTGTTGACGATACAACTGATGAACGACTGGAGAACATCTCGTGGCCTTCGAAAGTGGCGTATGACAGATGATTATCGACAAATGAATGGGAAGCCAATCCTTACGTTCTATCCGGTATCCCCAATTCTCATGCCCCGGGATCCAAAATGGGGAAGTCATATTCATGTAACCGGCTACTGGTATCATCCCAAACAGAATGAAATATTTGAACCGGAGGATTCCCTAAAAGCTTTTTTGGAAGAAGGTGAAAAACCTATCTTTCTTGGTTTCGGCAAAGCTGAATCCGAAGAGTTGGCGCAGCTACAAAATATGGCAATTCAAGCTGTGACGGAGCTTGGAATCAAGGCGGTGGTTCAGGCAAATCTTACGGATAAAAAAGACAGTATGAAGCAGAATGCAAATCTGTATTTTATTGACAATATTCCATATGAGTGGTTGTTTGAACGGGTAAAAGCAGTTGTTCATCATGGTGGATGTACCACCAATGGAATTGGAATACGTGCAGGCTGTCCGACGCTTGTGATTCCACTTGCACTGGATCAGTACTACTATGGACGCACCAT
>CAZYYO010000009.1:0-4031 GCA_964650965.1 uncultured Lachnospiraceae bacterium
CAGCATTCCATTCTGGAACCATAACTGCTGTACCACGTTTCTCATATGCAGATGCACCTGTCTCAAACTGTCCATCTGGGTTACCCATGAATGCAGATACTGGAAGGCTGTCACCATCCATCTTAGAGATTGGCTCTAAGAGATCTTTTACCATCTTAACAACTTCTGGACGACCAGTTAATTCTTTTGCTGGAGCATCTGGAGCTGGGTTCTTCCATGAATCCGGAACTTCTACTTTGTGTACTGCGTCTACACCGGCATCAATTGCCTTGTAGTTCATTTCTACAACAGCATCACCCTTTCTGCTATAAGACTTCTTAGCAGCTGCCTTCATGTACTCGATTGCCTGATCAATAGGCATTACTTCTGCAAGTTTAAAGAATGCTGACTGTAAAATGGTATTGGTACGTTTGCCCATTCCGATTTCAATTGCCTTATCAATAGCATTGATGGTGTACAGCTGAATATTATTTTCAGCTATGTACTTCTTGGATTCAGCTGGCATATGCTGATCTAATTCTTCATCAGACCACTGGCAGTTGATCATAAATACTCCACCTGGCTTAACATCCTGTACCATCTTGTAACCATTGATTACATAAGAAGGGTTGTGGCATGCTACGAAATCTGCCTGGTTAATGTAATATGGGCTCTTAATTGGGTTGTCACCAAAACGTAAGTGAGAAATGGTAACACCACCAGTTTTCTTAGAATCATACTGGAAGTATGCCTGGATATACTTATCTGTGTGATCACCGATAATCTTAGTTGAGTTCTTATTAGCACCAACAGTACCATCTCCACCAAGTCCCCAGAACTTGCATTCCTTTGTTCCAGCAGCAGATGTAATAGGAGCTGGCTTAACTTCTGGTAAGCTTAAGTTGGTAACATCATCTGTGATTCCTAAGGTGAAACGATTCTTAGGAGCATCCTTCTCTAATTCGGTAAATACAGCGAATACAGAGGAAGGAGGTGTATCCTTAGAACCTAAACCATAACGTCCACCTACTAAAGTAACATCACACATACCTGCTTCACGAAGTGTGGTAGCAACGTCTAAGTATAATGGCTCACCAAGAGATCCTGGCTCTTTTGTTCTGTCTAATACAGCGATTTTCTTAGCTGTCTTAGGAATAACCTTCAATAATGCTTCTGGAGACCAAGGACGATATAAACGAACCTTAATTAAACCAACCTTCTCTCCCTTAGCTGTTAAGTAATCGATAACTTCTTCTGCTACGTCATTGATAGATCCCATTGCAATGATAACACGTTCTGCATCAGGAGCACCGTAGTAGTTGAATAAGCCATAGTTAGTTCCAAGCTTCTCATTTACTTTACCCATGTACTTCTCAACGATTGCTGGAAGCGCATCATATGCAGTGTTACATGCTTCACGATGCTGGAAGAATACATCTCCATTTTCATGAGAGCCACGAGCTGCTGGATGTTCTGGGTTAAGAGCATGTGCACGGAATGCTTCAACAGCGTCCATTGGGCACATTTCCTTCAAATCTTCATAATCCCACTTCTCAATCTTCTGAATTTCATGAGAGGTACGGAATCCATCAAAGAAGTTAATGAACGGAACCTTGCCTTCTAAGGTTGCTAAATGAGCAACTGGGCTTAAGTCCATAACTTCCTGTGGGTTGGTCTCGCATAACATAGCAAAACCAGTCTGACGACAAGCATATACGTCACTGTGGTCACCGAAAATATTCAGAGACTGTGTAGCAACGGTACGAGCGGATACGTCAAATACGCATGGTAACTGCTCACCAGCGATCTTATACATATTAGGGATCATTAGTAAAAGTCCCTGAGATGCTGTAAATGTAGTGGTAAGTGCTCCAGCTGCTAAGGAACCGTGTACGGTACCAGCTGCACCTGCTTCGGATTCCATCTCTACAACACGAACGGTATTTCCGAAGATATTCTTCTGTCCTGCTGCTGCCCACATATCAACGGAATCAGCCATTGGACTGGATGGTGTGATAGGATAAATACCAGCAACTTCAGTGTAGGCATATGCTACATGAGCGGCAGCGGTATTTCCATCCATGGATTGTTTTTGTCTTGCCATTTCTTTCTCCTCCTTAATTGTATTACGCTTCTTTGAAGCATAATCTGCTCTGAGCCTATGGCTGCTTTACAACATTCTCATAGGTAAGAGTACTTTGTTTAATAACAAAACACGCACTTGTCGTATTTTGTGTACTGACATCATTTTAGCATTTTGTCGATAAGGTGTAAAGTAAACTGTTTCTTAAATTCTGTTCAAAATTGAATACAAAATGATACTATGCAAAATCGCCATTATAAGGTAGAATAGAAAGCGATTGCGACGAAACACATTTATATAGAAGAATTAAAGAACTAAAAGGAGATAACTATGATACAAGCAAGTAACATTACCCTGCGTCTCGGTAAGAAAGCATTATTTGAAGACGTTAACATTAAATTCACCGAAGGAAACTGCTATGGATTAATTGGTGCCAACGGTGCCGGCAAATCTACCTTTATGAAAATTCTCTCTGGACAATTAGAGCCCACCAATGGGGATATTATTATTACCCCCGGACAGCGTCTCTCTTTCTTAGAGCAGGATCATTTTAAATATGATGAATATACCGTATTAGATACCGTTATCATGGGCAACCAGCGTCTCTATGATATTATGAAGGAAAAGGATGCTATCTACATGAAGGAAGACTTTACCGACGAGGACGGCATCCGTGCCAGCGAGCTGGAAGGGGAATTTGCTGATATGGACGGATGGAATGCAGAAAGTGATGCTGCTACCCTCTTAAATGGTCTGGGGATTGCAACAGAATTCCACTACACCCCTATGAAGGATTTAAATGGTGCACAAAAGGTCAAGGTTCTGTTAGCCAAAGCTCTTTTCGGCAATCCTGATATCTTATTATTAGATGAGCCTACCAACCACTTGGATTTGGATGCCATTGCATGGCTGGAAGAATTCTTAATTAATTTTGAAAATACTGTCATTGTTGTATCTCATGACCGTTATTTCTTAAATAAGGTATGTACCGATACTGCAGATATTGATTATGGCAAGATTCAGCTGTACGCTGGAAATTATGACTTCTGGTATGAATCCAGCCAGCTGTTAATGAAGCAAATGAAGGAAGCCAACAAGAAGAAGGAAGAGAAAATCAAGGAGCTGCAGGACTTTATCTCCCGATTCTCTGCCAATGCTTCCAAATCCAAGCAGGCTACCTCCCGTAAAAAGGCACTGGAGAAAATTGAGTTAGACGACATTAAGCCATCCAGCCGAAAATACCCCTATATTGATTTTAGACCGGAACGGGAAATTGGAAATGAAGTTCTTACCGTCGAGGGACTCACCAAATCCATCGATGGTGTGAAAATATTAGATAACCTTTCCTTTATCATCAACCGGGAAGACAAGGTTGCTTTTGTTGGTGGAAATGAGCAGGCAAAGACCGTTTTATTTAAGATTCTTTCCGGAGAAATGGAGCCGGATGCAGGAAGCTATAAATGGGGTGTTACCACCTCTCAATCCTATTTTCCTAAGGATAATACAGAAATCTTCGATACCGATTTAATTATTGTTGACTGGCTGACACAGTTTTCTGAGATTAAGGATGCCACCTATGTTCGAGGCTTCTTAGGACGTATGCTGTTTGCCGGTGAAGACGGGGTAAAAAAGATGCGTGTTCTCTCCGGTGGTGAGAAGGTTCGTGTTCTTCTCTCCCGTATGATGATTGAAGGCTCTAATGTGTTAATCCTAGACGAGCCTACCGATCACCTGGATATGGAAAGTATTACTGCATTAAATAATGGATTAGTAAAATTCCCTGGTGTAATCCTTTTCGCTTCCAGAGATCACCAGTTTGTTCAGACAACAGCCAACCGTATTATGGAAATTCTTCCAAATGGAGCTATGGTGGATAAAATCACCACTTATGACGAATACTTAGAAAGTGATGAAATGGCACGTAAGCGTCAGGTATACTCCATGTCAGAGGATGACGAACAGGATAATT
>CAZYYO010000009.1:4131-36150 GCA_964650965.1 uncultured Lachnospiraceae bacterium
ATGGCACGTAAGCGTCAGGTATACTCCATGTCAGAGGATGACGAACAGGATAATTAAATGAGCCAGCAGATATTCTATCACGTAGATGTTAATTCAGCATTTCTTAGCTGGTCGGCTGCTCACCGTATTGCGGTTGACCCGAATGCCCTCGATCTTCGGGACATACCTTCTGCCATTGGTGGTGATAAGGAAAAGCGGCACGGCATTATTCTGGCCAAATCCACACCTGCCAAAGCGTACCACATCCAGACAGGAGAGCCACTGGTAAGAGCAATGGAGAAATGCCCCGCTCTTACCGTGGTGCCTCCAGATTTTGATTTATATGTTAAGAAATCCAACCAGCTTATGGATTTGTTAAAAAAATATGCCCCATCAGTAGAACAATTTTCTATTGATGAGGCTTTTTGTGATATGTCAGGAACTACCGCTCTCTATGGAGACCCGGTAGCATTTGCCCATAAGCTAAAGGATGAAATTCGAGACACTCTGGGCTTTACTGTGAATATTGGTGTCTCTGACCGAAAATTGTTAGCCAAGATGGCCTCTGATTTTCAGAAGCCCGATCGTGTACATACGTTATTTCCAGAAGAAATTCCTGAAAAAATGTGGCCGTTAGATGTGGGCGATTTGTTTTTTGTAGGAAAATCCTCTAAGGCAAAGCTAAACAGTCTTGGAATTCTCACCATCGGTGACCTGGCCAAATGTGACCCAGCTCTGTTAACCCTGCATTTCAAAAAACACGGAGAAGTTATGTACAAATATGCCAATGGCATTGAGGTAGCGGACCAAATGGTCCACCACAAGAAGCACAAGGGCTATGGCAATTCCGTCACCCTAAGCCACGACGTAACCTCCCCAGAAGAAGCCAACCTGATTCTGCTGTCTCTATGTGAAACCGTAGCCGCCCGTCTTAGGGCAGACCACGCCAAAATCACCGTCATTGCCGTGCAGCTCACCGATTGTAACTTCAACAAAACCAGCCGGCAGTGTTCCCTGTACACCTCCACCGACAGTACCCAGAAGCTGTACGAAGTGAGCCAACAGCTCTTCGCCCAGTTGTGGAACCACGCCCCCATACGTCTCATTGGTGTATCCACCAGCAAAGTAGATGACAACGACTCCCAGCAGCTAAACATGTTCGACATGGGCAAAAGCGAGAAATTCCAGAAATTGGATTCCGCCATCGACTCTGTCCGTTCCCGCTTCGGAGATGATGCCATTAAGCGTGCCGTATTTCTGGACAATGCAAGTGGGGAACCGTTTAAGAAGCAAGGGCTGGGGAAATCCAAATTTGATCAAAGGAAGGATACGTAAATTTCTTGTCCCTCTTCCCTTCGGTTCCTAGCAGAAGACAGCCCCCGGCGAGACTGCCTGTTGCTTCCTGGGGCGTCCCTCTCTAGTCTAATTCTTAAAGCTATGAATCGGAGCCGGTATCCTTCCCTTACGATTTACAAATGCCTCACAGGAATACTCATTCACCGGCATAACAGGAGCATATCCCAACAATCCACCGAATTCAACGATTTCCCCTACATCCTTGCCAATCACCGGAATCAATCGCACAGCCGTGGTTTTCTGATTCACCATACCAATTGCCATCTCATCTGCAATAATACCAGAGATTGTTGCAGCGGTTGTCTTTCCAGGAATGGCAATCATATCAAGACCTACGGAACACACACAGGTCATAGCCTCTAATTTTTCCAGGGTTAATGCATTGGCCTGCACAGCATCAATCATTCCCTGGTCTTCGCTGACAGGAATAAATGCACCACTTAATCCGCCTACATAAGAGGATGCCATAACGCCGCCCTTTTTCACCTGATCGTTAAGAAGTGCCAGTGCAGCGGTAGTTCCAGGAGCACCTGCATACTCTAATCCCATCTCTTCGAAAATCCCTGCTACACTGTCACCAATGGCTGGGGTAGGTGCCAGAGACAAATCGATAATACCAAAGGGAATTCCCAGTCGAGCAGAAGCCTCTTTAGCAACCAGCTGTCCTACACGGGTAATCTTAAATGCCGTCTTTTTTATGGTCTCGCATAATACTTCAAAGCTTTCTCCACGAACCTGCTCCAATGCAGTTTTCACTACACCAGGACCACTAACACCTACATTAATAATAGCATCCGCCTCTGTGACTCCATGGAAAGCTCCTGCCATAAATGGATTATCATCTGGTGCATTACAAAATACCACCAGCTTGGCACATCCTAGGGAATCATTTTCCTTGGTATATTCTGCAGTTTCTTTTACCATCTCTCCCATGAGACGAACTGCATCCATATTGATACCAGTCTTAGTAGAGCCAACATTTACAGAGCTGCACACAAATTCTGTACATGCCAAAGCCTCAGGTATGGAGCGAATAAAGTTCTCATCTCCCTTAGTCATACCCTTAGAAACCAGTGCCGAATATCCACCGATGAAATTCACACCCACGGTTTTTGCCGCTTCATCCAAGGTCTTTGCAATGGTAACATAATCCTTAGAGCTTTTACATGCAGCACTTCCAATCATGGCAATCGGAGTAACCGAAATTCTCTTATTTACGATAGGAATACAATAGTCCTGCTCGATTTCTTTTCCCACCTTCACCAGGTCTTTGGCAACGGTAGTAATCTTGGTATAAATATTCTTATTTAATTTCTCCAAATCAGAATCAATGCAATCCAATAGACTGATTCCGATGGTAATGGTACGAACATCCAGGTTCTCCTGCTCTACCATTTTATTTGTTTCATTTACTTCCCAAATGTTAATCATAGCTGTCTCCTTTTCCTAGATACGGTGCATTTTCTCAAAGATTTCTTCCCGCTGACATTTCACATCAACACCGATTTCTTCTCCAATCTGTGACAGCTCATTCTGGCATTCTGCAAATGGCTTGTCAGAATGATTAATATCAACAATCATCATCATATTGAAATAATCCTGAACAATTGTCTGGGAAATATCCAGGACATTAATGTGATTATTTGCAAGATAGGTACAAATCTTAGCAATGATTCCTACGGTATCCTTTCCAACAACGGTAATAATGGTTTTCTGTGATTTTGTGCTCATGTAATTCTCCTTTTCCTCTTTCCTTGCTGTAACACCCTGATGTAAGGTGCTTTGTTCCTTAGTTCCATTTATATGCTATGGGTCTTCGGGAGGATTTCCTTCCCTTTGTTCCCCTTATACCACAATTCGTTCACTTACCTGGTCTCTTTTTGCTACCGTAATGGGGAAATCATTTCCCCGATATGGATTATCCCCCAGAGTTACCTCCAGGCGAACGGTCTCGTAAGCCAGATGGTCATAATTATTTTCCTTGCTGAGATGCCCTAAAACAATATGCTGCATCTTATCGTGGAGAACTTCCCCCAACAGTTGTCCGGAAAGCTCATTGGACAAATGTCCCCGCTCTCCTAATATTCTTTGCTTCAGCGGATAGGGATAGCTTCCCACCTGAAGCATATTCACATCATGGTTTGCCTCTAACAGCAGTGCATCCAGCCCCTGCATGTTAGATACAATATAATCATCATATTTACCTAAATCCGTAATAACTCCAATTTTCTTGTTGCCACTAGATACAACATATGCCACCGGGTCGGCTGCATCATGGCTCACATGAATGGGTTTGATATCCAAGCCTCCCAAGGTAAAATGTTCATCTGGTCGAATCACATGATACAGACCTTCGTCAATCTTTCCCACCGAGCTACTGCTTCGAATGGCATCAATGGTTCCCTGGGTTGCATAAATTGGAAGTCCATATTTTCTGGCAATAACTCCTAATCCACCAATATGATCGGAATGTTCATGGGTAATCAACACCCCATCCATATCTCCTGTGGTAAGATCCATGGCATTCATGCCTTCTTCAATTCTCTTGCCGCTAATTCCGGCATCTATCATAACGTGGTGCTCATCATCTCCAATGCAGATACAATTGCCACTGCTGCCGCTTGCTACACTAAATAGTTCCATTATCTAATCTCTTCCCAATATATTTCAATTTTATCTTCCGGTTGTAATGGAGAGGAATAATTACAATCCATTCCATTTATTTTCGTTATAATTGCTCTTCCATTTCCATTATGAATATCAAAATCAATCATTGGAAATACATCTACAAATATGTAGTCTTTCTTCCCCTGCAAGAGAATTTCTTCTCCATTTACACTTACATAGAAGCTGCTGGCAGGCTCTGTAGATATTGGTGTTTCTTCCTCTGTTGCTGTCTCAGGCTGTGGGGTTTGTATCACACTTCCCACCGAAGCACTCGTCGCGGGTTCCGCTTCTGGCTTCGGAAACTCCGGCAAATGATTACTTACTGTCCAATCAATGGAGAAGTTCTCATAAATCAAGGTGTCTAAATCAGCTGGGCGGTTATTTACCAAAATCTCATGATTCTCATCCACGATTACATCCATAAATTCTGCCAGCTGACCTACCGTATAGAAGCTTCTGGTCTCAATGACATCCTGTTGTTTAATCTGATAGCTTCCTGGTTCTAAGCTTCCATTTACTTCAACGAATTTTGGGCAGGAAATCCTCTGACCACATACCATAAAGGTCACATAGCTGGAAGCATATTCCTCTAGCTGCTCAATGGTGCATACCGCATCCTCTCCCTGCGTGGATGGGGAAATGGTAATATCACAATTGGATTCTAAGCGGGTATTCATTCCCACTGGTTGTCCATTCATGGTAACCACTGCCGACTCCCCCTCTGTTCCTCTGGTCATGCGGGAGATTCCATTTACCATATATTGTAATTCGCTGCCTCTTCTTGGAAATAACTCTTCGGTAGAAAATCCTGCCTGCATTGCTGCATCCACAATCGTCAAATGACCATTATCATACAGCTTCATCATTTCATCATTAAAATGAATCATGATAAAATTATTCTTCTGCTCATAATAATTCATACAGATTCCAATTGGTGTCACTAAGAGAGGGTCCTTCTTGATTTCCTTCTGTTCAAAGGTAATATTCTTCATTACCTCTTCCCCTCGTAAAGCTACACGTTCCGGTACAATCTCCAGCTTTTCTGCCAGTGACTGGGTGAATCCATGAACCTTGCCGCCACCACCAACAATAAAGGCTGCACTAACGGATTTATCTCCATTTAATTCCTTAATCTTATCTGCCACCTCTGTGGTAATCCGTTCCATCACCGGATTCACCAGCTCCCATACCTGGGCTGCAGGCATGGTATGACTAATTCCCATAATATCTTCATAAGTGATTTCATTTTGATTGGAGGAATCTCGCTTAATCTGCTCTGCAGTTGCAAAATCCACCAGGTATTCCTGTACAATGGTCTCGGTAATCTCATCTCCGGCATTGGGAATCATGCCATAAGCAATAATGCTTCCATCTCTGGTAATACAGATATCAGAGGTTCCTGCTCCCACATCCACCAGGGCAATATTTAACATTCTGAAATTCTCCGGAATTGCCACGTTAATTGCTGCAATTGGCTCCAACGTAAGATTTGCCACCTGCAGATTTGCCTGTTCCGCCGCAGAATACAGACCATCTACTACATCCTCCGGAAGAAAGGTTACAATAATAACTTCCTCTATCTTGGTAGCTTTATGCCCCTGCAGGCTGGAAAAAAGCTCTCCATTGAGGTAATACTTCATCACCGAATATCCAACACAATAGAATTTGTAAGTATCGTTGGATTCCTCTCGCAGAAGCTTCTGTGCCTCATCTACTCCCATAAGATCCAGGGTATGCAGGTCTTCCCCACTTACCACCGTTTCCTCCGGATACTCATATGATACCTTGGTGGTAATAGTACGAAGCACTCGACCAGCGGCTGCGATGCACACCTGGCTAAGAGGCATGGCAATCTGTTCCTCCAGCTGCTGCTTCACCTGACCGATGGTTTTCGCCACACGATGAATATCATGAATCTGCCCATCAATCATAGCCCGGGTCTCATGCTCTACATTGCATTGAGCTATTACATGAAATCCATCTTCTGTTAGCTGTCCTACGGTCCCAACCACATTTCTGGTTCCAATATCCAGACCAAATACAAAATCCTGTAATTGATTATCTCCACTCATGTCTTATTCTCCCAATTCCAATATCAATCTATCAATTTGAGCATAGGTTGCTTCGATAGAGCCGCTGTTATCAATGACTCTTTTACAATGCTTCAAAAATTCCTGTTCAGACAGCTGACTATCTAAAATTTGCTGTATTTTATCCTGGGAATATCCACGGCTTTCCTTTAGACGCACTCGGCGAATGTCCTCTGTGGTGTAAATGTACCATAATTCGTCACAGAGCTGGTCGTAATGCTCCTCTATCAAAAGTGCCGCTTCTAAAAAGAAATATGGATGTATTCCTTCTGCTTTTTCCTGTTTTACCATTTCTAGTACCTGCTGTTTCACTGCCGGGTGAATCATCTGGTTCACACGAAGCCGTTTATCCGGATCTGCAAACATTTCTGCTGCCATGCGAGCCTTATCAATCTCACCGGATGCGTCTAGAATTCCATGGGACATATTGTTCTCTGAAGATGGGGTAAACACAGCAACAATGTCCGGGAAGCAAATACTGTCCGATTTCAACAGTTCCTTTGCCACCTCATCTGCCTGAACAATCACACTGTTATATTGTTCCTGCAAATATTGCAATATTGCACTTTTCCCTGCTCCAACGCCGCCTGTAATTCCAATAAACTTCATGTTCCCTCCACAAATACATAGGTAAATGCATTATACCATTTCTTTTGGTAAAAAAAAAGAAGTATGTAGCTTATTTGTACATACTCCTTTGATTATTTTCTATCTATTTTGCTTCATACCAGTCATACCCGGTATGCATATCAATTTCCAGGGAAACCGCCAGGTCTGCTGCCTGCTCCATTTCTTCCTGAAGGATTTGTTCTACTTTAGAAAGTTCTTCTTCCTTGGCTTCAATCAGCAGTTCATCATGCACCTGCAGGATTAATCTCGAGGCTAAGCCTTCCTTCCTTAAGCGGTCATGAACCTTCACCATAGCAATCTTAATAATATCTGCTGCAGTACCCTGAATGGGGGAATTCATTGCCACACGTTCCCCGAAGGAACGCTGCATAAAGTTGCTGGAGGACAGTTCCGGTACCGGACGTCTCCTGCCAAATAATGTGGTAACGTATCCTTTCTCCTTGGCATCACTAACCAGGGTATCCAAAAACACCTTCATCTTAGGATATGCCACGAAATAATCGTCAATATATTTCTGGGCTTCCTTCTTTGTAATGCTCAGATCCTGGCTCAGTCCAAAGGAGCTGATTCCATATACAATTCCGAAGTTTACTGCCTTGGCATTTCTACGCTGCAGGTCTGTAACCTCTTCAAAGGGCGTATGGAATACCAGTGCTGCCGTAGAGCGGTGAATATCCTTGTTCTGCTGATAAGCATCAATCAGATTCTCATCCCCTGACATATGAGCTAACACCCTTAGCTCAATCTGGGAATAATCTGCATCTACAAAGACATATCCCGGCTTTGGAAGAAATACCTTACGAATCAGCTTCCCTAATTCCATTCGAATGGGAATATTCTGAAGGTTAGGTTCCGTGCTGCTGATTCTTCCTGTGGCGGTTACCGTTTGTTGGAAGGTGGAGTGCACCCTTCCATCCTCCTGGATACAGTTTCCCAATCCATCTGCATAGGTAGATTTTAGCTTGGTCAGCTGACGGTACTCTAAGATGTCCGATACAATAGGATATTCTCCTGCCAGCTTTTCTAATACATCCGCTGCTGTGGAATATCCTGTTTTGGTTTTCTTGCCGTTAGGTAGCTGAAGCTTTTCAAACAAAATGACTCCCAGCTGCTTTGGAGAATTAATGTTGAAGCTTTCCCCTGCCTGCTCATAGATAGTCTTCTCCAGTTCTTGAATACGAATGGAAAGCTTCTCCCCATAAGCTGTCAAAGCCGCAGCATCCATTGCAATACCATCCTGCTCCATGTCATTTAACGTATATATCAGTGGAAGTTCAATTTCCTCGTATAAATGGTACATGCCCATTTCCTGCAGTTCTTCACAGATTTTCTCCTGACAAGCTCTGGCTGTGTATGCTTCATAACAGCAATAGGTACACATTTCCTCAGGCTTCTCTTCCCAGGCCTTGTCCCAGGAAATTTTACCAAATAAATCTCCGAAATCCGGGACCATCAGCCCTAAATATTCCTTGGCAAGGTCATCCACCGGATAGCTGTTCTTTAAGGGATTTACCAGATAAGCTGCCACTCCTGCGTCGAAGGTGTTACTGCGATACTTCTGGTCAATAGGCACCAGCTTCAGCAGTTTCTTCAAATCCATGGTACACAGCATATTGCCCTTGGCCACCAAATCTGACAGCTTTTGGACAAGGTAGTCTTTGGTGACAAATCCCATGGCATATATCAGAAAGGTATCTTCTCCATTTGACACAGATATACCATAGAACTTCTCCTGTTCCTGATAGATGCCTACGCCAAAAGTTCCCTGCATTTTGTCAAAAATCTCTTCTACCTTTCCAAAATCATTTACAATTTGAAAATGCTCCTCCGCATCATTGCTAGGAGATGTCATATCAAATCTGGGGAGTAAATTCTTAAATTCCCATTCCTTGCACAGCAAATATGCTTCCTGGGTATATAAATTCTCCAACTTGGCCTGCTGCAGGTCATAGTCTATTTCACTGTGAACATTAATGGTGGCAAGCTCCTTGCTCATCACAGCCTGGTCATAATATTCCTGAAGATTGGCAGAGGCTCTTGGTGGCTTTAATTCTGCAGCATGCTCGTGAGCACTTTCAATAGAATGATAGCTGGCAATAATATTCGTTGCCGTCTTCTCACCAATTCCCGGAACGCCGGGAATATTATCTGCCGTATCTCCCATCAATGCCTTCACATCGATAAATTCCGTGGGTGTTACCTGATATCGTTCCTGCACATCTTTGGCATAATAATTCTCAATTTCGGTTCCTGTCTTCTTGGTTTTGGGAATGCTGATTTTAATATGCTCTGTGGCTAGCTGTAGCAGATCTCGGTCACCGGACACAATGGTAACCTCCATGCCCATCTCCTCTGCCCGTTTTCCCAGGGTGCCCAGCAAATCATCTGCCTCAAAACCTGGCTTCTCCACAATGGTAACTCCCATAGCCGTTAGCATTTGCTTCATCATGGGAACCTGCATCCGAAGCTCTGGTGCCATAGGTTTTCTGGTGCCCTTATAAGCTTCGTACATCTTATGGCGAAAGGTAGGAGCATGAACGTCAAAGGCTACTGTCAAATAATCCGGCTGCTCCACTTCCATAATCTTAAACATCATATTAAGGAAGCCATAAACTGCATTAGTATGAAGTCCCTCTGAATTGGTTAAATCAGGCAGTCCAAAAAATGCCCGGTTTAATATACTGTGTCCATCAATTAATAATAATTTCTTCATATTGGTTTTGTTATCTCCTTTAACCAAGCCTTTTCCTCCAAGGGAAGATAAGGGGATATTTTCTCATATACACTGCTGTGATATGCATTTAACTGCTGTCGCTCCCTGTCACTTAACAGGTTCTTATCAATGGCATCTAAGTCAAATGGAGCAAAGGTCAGAGGTTCAAAGGACAAAAACTGTCCATACTCCGTCTTTTCATCCAGGACACATAGCAGCTCATTCTCCAGACGAATTCCAAAGGCTCCTTCTATATATAGCCCTGGTTCATCTGTGGTAATCATGCCCGGCTCTATAGGTGTGGTATCTCCATCCTTGGGAATCCTCCACCGAAAGGCATTGGGGCCTTCATGTACATTTAAAATATGTCCCACACCATGTCCCGTTCCGCAACGATAATCCAAACCCATGTCCCATACCGGTCCTCTGGCCAGCACATCCAGGTTTTGTCCACAGCATCCTACTGGAAACTTGGCTGCTGCCAGCCTTAAGTTGCAGCGAAGTACTGTGGTATAATATTCCACCATTTCACGGGTTAAGGTGCCTAGTGCAATGGTTCTGGTAATATCTGTGGTTCCCTCCAGATAATGACCGCCGGAATCCACCAGCAGAAATCCTGTAGGTTCCAGGACACTGTACTGCTCTGGGGTTGCGCTATAATGCATCATGGCTCCATTGGCTCCATATGCACAGATGGTATCAAAGCTTACATCTATAAAATGCTCCTGACTGGCTCTGCATTCTAGGAGATACTCTGATGCTGACCATTCATCTAGTCTTTCTTCTTGAGAATTATCCGCTGCAGCTTGTGCCATTTTATGCTTTACATAATACAGAAATCTGGTAAATGCTACACCATCTCGTATGTGAGCTTTTTTTGTGTTAGCAATTTCCACCGGATTTTTCACAGAACGCATCAGCTCTGATGGATTGGGTTTGGAAATCACTTCCACATCCTTAGGCAAATGTTCAAAGAGCTGTTCATTGATAATATGCTCATCTAACAGTATGTGATGTCCTGATAGCGTTGGAAGCTCCTGATAAATGGCCGCATATGGTCTCATCTTCACCGTACATTCGGTGAGATAATCTGTCACCTTCTGGGAAAGACAGCGTTCATCCACATACAGAATTACTTCTGTAAAGGATATCCACAAATAGGACAGAAACACCGGCACATGGCTAATATCATTGCCTCTTAGATTCAAAATCCAGGCAATATCATATAGGCAATTAATCAGATGACCATCTGCATGCTCCTGCTTCATCTTCTCACGGATTCTTCTGATTTTATCTTCTGCGCTCTCTCCGGCATATTCCATGGGAAGAATCCAAATAGGCTGCGCGGGCAGCTGTGGTCGCTCCTCCCAGATGATATCAATCAAATCCTCTGAGGTATACAGTCTGCCTGATACTTCTCTGGCAATCTTCTCATAGCCTTTTGCCGCGGTAACATTCATGCATCGTCCATCAAAGCCAATGCAGCCGTGTTCTGGCAACTTTTCCTTCACATATTCCAAAACGGTAGGTACCCCTTCTTCCCCCATGGGAAAAAGCTTTACCTGGGTTCCCTGAAGCTGTCTGGCCGCCTGGATAAAGTATCTTCCATCGGTCCAAAGTCCTGCCTCATCCTCTGTTATCACAGCGCATCCTGCAGAACCGGTAAAGCCTGTGATAAATGCCCGTTCCTTAAAATAATCTCCCACATATTCAGAGGTATGATAATCTGAGGTGGGAACAATATAGATATCTATCTTTCGTTGCTGCATTAAAATGCGAAGCTGCTGGATTCTTTCGTCAATGGTAGTATGACTCATAGCTGATTCCTATATCCTTTCCTGACAAAACAGTGTGCTTTGTCCATGAAACATAATACGTTCTTAGTTTATCACTGGCAGGACATATTTTCCACAACTATTATAAATCCAGTGCATCCTGTGGCATTCATAAGACCACAGATTCCTCTCAAGCAGCTACATACTCCTGATAATCATTCTCATCTGCAAACAGCATATATCTTCCTTCTACCAATCCCATATAACCTGTTTCTACATGATATCCCTTCATAATAAACACCCCGTATGCTTTCTTAAGTATTTGCGTTTCTTTGTTATACTTAATTTAGCATCCGGGGTGTACGATTATTTGAACACGCATTGTGTTATATTACTTGAATACTGTTTCCTTTTTCTTTCTTTGCAGCTTTTTTCAGCTTTGCCACCTTTTTGGAGAATTCATCTAAGGTACCAAAGGACTTCTCCCGATTTGTTATAATCGCAATAGATATGGATGCAATCGGGAAGGTCTCTGATAAGCCGTTTCGATTTCTAGAATCGATGTACCCTCTGTCCCAGTCTGTTTTGGAATAAAGTTCTCCGATTTGGTTGGCAAATAATTTCTGAATTTGCTTACACTTCTCTTCTAGCTCATAGTGGTTGGCAATAATCACAAAATCATCTCCCCCTACATGTCCGATAAATTCCTCATGAACACAATATTCCTTCATACAGGAAACCACCTTCTTAATCATAATATCCCCATTATTAAAGCCATAGGCATCATTGTATGCCTTGAAATTATCCAAATCCAGATAGGCAATGGAAAAGGGCTGTCCGGCATTAATACAGCGGCTGACACGTTCTTCAATAGACTTGTTACCAGGAAGACCGGTGAGAGGATTTTTCTTCTCTGCAATTCCCACCTGAATGGAAATGGAAGCCTGGAGAAGCTTTTTGACGCTGACACAGCCGATACATTTTCTATGATCTGTTATTACCACCTCATCATAAATATGGTCTTCATCCCGTCCCATCGCCAGCTGGGATACCAGCACAATAGAGAAATCTCCGTCCACCTCTAAAAAGTCTCGGTCCATTATTTTCTCCACCGTCTTCTTCATATTAATGGTATAACCATATCGACCACCAAACAAATCATTAACACAGCTTCTAGTAACTACCCCTATGGAATACCCCCGTTCATCTACCACTGTAACCATGCGACATTCTCTATGCTTATGAAAATATTCATATACTTCCTCTGCTTTCTGATTTTGTGTAACGCAAGGATTTTTTTCGCAGATATCGCTTACCCGGTCCCACACCAGTACCTGATGATTCTCCTTGTCATGTACCTTGTGCAGACGTTTGATTTCATTTCTTATATTAGAGGAAATATCCCGAATACACCGGTCTGGGCGCTGAAGATAGTAGCCCTGACCAAATGGTATCTCTAGTTCAATGAGGGTAGACAATTCATCATAGGTTTCGATGCCTTCCGCAATTAACAAGATATTAGAGCTTTTACAAAAGGTTGCAAAGCTCTTCACCATATTATATTTCACACTATCCTTATCAATGTTTTGAATAATAGACATATCAATCTTAAGGTAATGGGGCCGCAGCGACATGACCCGTCCAATTCCGGAGTATTCCACACCAAAATCATCAATGGCCAGCTGATATCCCTGATTCTTATAATGCTCCACAATTTTGCAGAACACCTCCGGGTCCTTAATGGAGGTACGCTCCGTCACCTCAAAAACCACCTGTTCCGGCTCCATTTGGTTCTTCTTCAAATATTCCTCTGTCATTCCCCGCTGAAATTTCTCATCCCGAAGCACCTCAGGGTCTACATTCAGAAAAAGCTTACAATTTCTAATCTGTCCAGCAGCTGCTTTGATGCCTTTTTTTCTGCAGATTTCCTCTAGCCGCCATACCTGTTTTTCCACTTCTGCTATCTGAAACAGTTCATCAATTCTCAAATGGCTGTCTATGGTAATACGACTTAATGCTTCATAGGCTAATACCGTACCAGTCTCCAAGGAAACAATAGGCTGAAACACCGGATATATTGCCTTTTGTTCTAAAATGGTATACAGCTCATCCTTCGCTAACATCATACAGTCATCCTATTTCTATCATATATTTTCATTATTTTACACTACTCCTTAATCAATAAAAAAAGCCGATGCGGCATATTTTCTATGCACAACATCGACTATAAATAATTCGATTGGATTTTGCTATCATCTGCAGGTAAAAGCATTGTAATACCTTTGTTAAATTTCTGCACCAAATACTTGATTAATATCCTCCACAATCTTTTTATCCAACAGGTTCTTTGCTACCATACCCTTCATAATATCCATGGTTTTCTCATGGGTAAACCCTGCCTTATACGGACGGTCCTCCGTTAGTGCCTGGTAAATATCCAGACAGGCCAACAGGCGCTCCTCCTGATTTAGTTCATCTGCCTTCAACCCAAAGGGATAGCCTGAGCCATCTAACTTCTCATGATGATAGGATGCCCATTTAGTAATCTCCTCCATGCCATGTATCTGACTGAGAATTTCATAGGTGTAGTATGCATGGTTTTGTATATGACGGTACTCCTGATCTGTTAATTTATCCGGTTTCTCTAACACATCTCGATCCACTGCCAGCTTACCAATATCATGCAATGCTCCCGCCAAGTACAGCATGGTGATTTTTTCTTGAGAATCATGATAGAACTGCCCCATTCGTTCTGCCTTCTGGGCGATTCCAATGGAATGGGTTCTGGTGAATTTGGATTTATAATCTGTAATATTTGCAAATACAGAGGCAAGATTTTTTACATCCCGGTCCTGATATTCTTTAGCCGCAGGTACCAATATCTCATGAAGTGAGGTATTTAACTGTTCTCCTTGCATTTTCCCCAGTACTGCCACATCCATGATATCCAGAATACAGCTTGCACACTCCTGTGAAAAAATAATATTCTGACGTTTTCTAACCCAGTCCATTACCTGTTCTAGGCGCTCCGGCAAAAGCTCATCTAGCTTCCAGTTCGCATCTATTTGGTCCGCAATATGAATCAGCTGCGCACCCAGCGGTGTTTCCCGTCCGGTTTTTCCAAAAGGACCACTTCCATTGGCATGTTCGTGGTGGTAAAGGATAATATTCTTATGCTCCCCATCCATAGGCATGCGCATAATATTCTGTTCTCCCAGAATACAGTGACGAACCAAGAGACTGTTATTGGCTCTCTCCCCTGGCTTCTTCTCATGCTCTTCATGAAGGAATTCCGTTAATGCATTATCATGCATAATCGCAAGTCCTGCCAGTGCATCCAAGTCCTTCTGGCACATTCCCAGCTTCCTACCCATGAGAACACTAAGATAAGCCACCCGCTTACCATGATTGGTGGTGACACCAATTACATCCCGTTCTACACAGTCCAAAGCATAGGACAAGGCAAACAGCATATCATTTACATCAATTATCATTTGTACATCCCCTTATATTCACCCATATGGCCTTTACCTCTTGGCAAATGGGCTGACGATTTTCTGATAATTTTATAGTAATCCTCGTGGGGGAATGTGTCAAATGTGTTTTTTATGCCTTAGCTCTTTTTTCCAATACATAAGTCTCGTCTGCAGCCTTGGCAACGTCTGGAGCGTGGGTGACAATAATAACGCACTTTCCTTCCTGTGCCAACGTGCGAAAGATTTTCATAATCTCCTCCTGCGTTTCTCCATCCAGATTCCCTGTCGGTTCATCCGCCAAAATCACCTGTGGGTCATAGGATAATGCCCGCGCAATCGCTACTCGCTGCTGCTGTCCTCCTGACAGCTTCAATACTCTACGACCAACCTCGTCCTCATCTAATCCTACCTTGAATAATAATTCTCTCGCTCGCTGTTTCTTATCTGCATATGTCTTACCGGAAATATTTATGGAAAGCATAACATTTTCCTCTGCAGTAAGCTGCGGTAACAGATTAAAGCTTTGGAAGATAACTCCAATCTTTTGGCTTCTAAGGTCGTACTTGTCAATTCCGAAAATATCTGTGTCATCCATATAGATCGCCCCCTCTGTAGGGGAGGCAAGGCCTGATAACAGTGATAATAGTGTTGTCTTACCAGCTCCTGATTTTCCAACAATGGCGTAGATTTTGCCCGCTTCAAATGTATAATTTATATGTTCTATTACCTTGGGGCTTCCGTTTCGATAACGAAATCCCATATCCTCTAATTTTAATAAACTCATATCTTTTCTTCCTTTCCTTAACCTCGATTAGACAAAATCTTCAGCGGCTCATATCTCATAATAGAAGATACGCCAACCAGACTAGACAATAATGTCAGTACAATTCCAATACCAAGCAGCTGTAATACCACCTTAAGATCTGTAGAATAGGATACCTCTGATACATAATCTGTCACGGAGGATCTAAATTGTCCCATCTTTCCAGCAAAACTGTCGTCTTTTGCATCTGGCGGTGTAGTACTTGCACTGTCTGTGGAGCTCTCTGTGGAGCTGCCTGCGGAATTACTTGTGGTGCTATCTTCTGTGGTAGTGCTATCTTCTGTGGTGGAGCTTCCATCCGAAGAATCCTCTGTTCCCAGCATGCCCTGAGGTGCCATCATCCGGTCTCCCCCGGCATTGGCTTCCCTGCCGAAATTATTTTGAATATCATCTGCCTGACTGGTATTGCTTTCAATTTGTGCCGCAAGCAGTGTATTTGCTACCGGAACGCTGGCCACTGCTCCAATTCCAGTACCTATGATCATGGCTGCAAATGTAACCACAAACAGCTCCAGGACAAACTGTGCTGCCACCTTTTTCTTCTTCATTCCAATGGCTGTTAACACGCCGATTTCATATTTACGTTCTCGGATGTTAAATACATTCATGACTACCAGAATAACTGCCCCAATAATGAATACAATCACCAGAAACCAGGTTGCCATGGTGCTTAAATTTTCCAACGGCACCAGACTGGATTCATAATTAGATACCTCAGCGGAGTACACGGTATAATTTTCATCTAAGCCCATATCGTATACTTCCTCTGCAAATGTATTGTAAGCCTCTGCATCTGCAAATGTATAGGTTCCCTGCAGCTGCATCGCAAGTACTACATCACTGTCCTCTGCATTTGTTACTGCTGATGCGTCCACAAGCTGCTGCAGTGTGTTATAGCTAAGATAGATTTCATTGGCAGGATCTGTGCCAAAGTCCGGCGTTCCTGCCTCTGCACTGGCTGCTTCATTGGTATATAATCCTACAATGGTAAGGGTATAGGTTTCACTGGTATTCTCCGGATTTGCCATGGTTATGGTATCTCCCACAGCCAATCCGTTTTCCTGGGCCAGCTCGTCACTGATAATACACACCATTTCACTGGTACCTTCATCAAAGACCACGCCATCACTAATACTCTGTGTGCCATCCTCCAGGAAATCTGTCATAGCTTCATCTGATGAATAGCCAATTAATTTGAAATCTCCCTGAGACTGCATCATTTTTCCGCCCATTTGCTGCTGCATGCTGTTAGTGGAGGAATCTGTGGCAGTATCACTGTCATCCTCTCCATAAGCCACTAACTCACCAGTAGCATCCAGGTACAAGGTTCCGGAATAATAGAAGCTGTCTACCGTTGATGCACCAGAATAGGTCTCCAGCTCCTCCAGACTAAGAGATGTGTCTCCCGTACTTTCGGACTTATCCCTGGCAGTCCCTCGATCATAAGTGATTTCACCGGTAATATTCATGCTGGATAAGGTATCCTCTTTCGCTGTATTAGCTGCCTCCCGAATAGAAAGAGCAATACAGCATGACACTGCTATTACCAAAGCAATGATTCCAATTAATATATTCCTTACTTTTGCCCGTCTGATATTCTTCAGAGCATTCTTAATGATGTACATAACATACCTCCATATCTTTTTTACATCATCTAGATTAAAGAGGAAATCTGAAGTTAAGTTGAAGGAAATATGTTTTTTATGTGAAGCCTTGGGTGAATTTACAAGTCGGGGCTCTACCGGGTGCTCCCTCCCCAGAAGCCATTGGCCGATTTCGTGTAGTGCAAGAGCTGCAGTAGTGGAGCCGCCCGCCCGAGGTCAAAGCGACCACCCATTGGTGGTCGACGCTTGACCGACCAGGGCAATATCCAGCTCCACGAATGCAGTTCTTGCAATACTAGAAATCGCTGCCACAGGATTCTAGGGAGGGAGCACCCGGTAGAGCCCCGACTTGTAAATTCACCCTACCTTACCCCATCAAAAAAACATCCCCCAGAATTCCGTTTCTGAGGGATGTCCACACACACCAAAAGTGGGTACTATTAAATTACATTTAGCATCAGTCGTTCTCTCCATCTACGGTCCAGCTTGTCAAGACTTCTTCTAGCCTTCCCATACTCGTTGCGATTAATGCTGATAATACATATTTGATCCGCTCCCTGATAAGCGTCTCTCTTATAAAAAGGGATTCGCTTCCAGTTCCTGGTAAATGGGATGGAATCCTGGAGGAGAAGCTGCGTCATATGATTGCTTACTCTGTGGTTAGTTGTCTGGCAAAGAACTACATCCTTATTAATATGCTTATCTAATTTCGGCTTTTTCGTCATATGCTTGTCTCCTTATTCAGTGAATCTCAATATCTACTTTCTTCCCCATAGAGCCTGCAACCTTCACAATGAAATCCAGACTGGGATTATAAGTCCCACTTTCTAACCGAGAAATATTAGACTTCTTAGTCCCCGCTCTGTCTGCAATGGTCTGTTGGGTTAAATTCATACTTTTACGTGCCGCCTTCAACTGTCTCGCCATCTCCTGACGGGCGGCTCTGCTGCTTGGAGGCACCACATTGTCTTCATACCGATTCTTCATAACTGGCTTCCTCCAACTGGTGGATATTATCCTCTTTCTTCATCATTTCTAACTGCTCTTATGTTATCATATATGATAACATAATGCAAGAAAAAATTGCTGCCAAAAGCAGCAATTTTTCTATTATTTATATCTGTGCCAAAATCTCCAAGGCTCGGTGCTCCAGCAATTTGCTTCCGTGTTCTGTCACCATATCAGATCCCTGTCCTTCCGGCTTTAATTCCATACTATATTCTGCAATTGTAAGGATTGCCTCCGTCACTTTTCGATCCAGCTTACTTAGATTAATGCTTAGATAATAAGCTCCATCATACTGATACAAAGAAGATTCCATTTCCCCTAGGGGAACTAGAAAACGACTTACTATCATGCAGGTATCCAAGTCCTTCATTTTGGCAAACAGCGGGGTTTCCAACTGTCGAGCAATTGCCTCTTTTTGCTGCTCCTCTGCCTTTTCCTGAGAAGCTTCCTGCACAGGCTCCTCTCCAGCACTCTGTTGCTTCATTTCCTCAAGAGCACCCATGGTCTCCTGGAACTCCTTCATCCGCTCCTTAAACTGGGCTAGCATATTCCGCGCCTTGGAATGTTCATCCTCTGAAATCATCAAAGACACATCCCCCTCAGGCATAATGGACAGCTGAACATTGAAGGCATTCCCACTGGTTTCAAAGCCCAGTTCATCCTTGGCCTGTTCCATAATTTCACGGAGGAATCCCTCTGCTTTATCATGGTCTTCAATTAATTCATCAATATTCACTCCCATATCATACATTTCTTCCTTGCTAATGAGACAACGAATTGCATTTTCATTTAATTTCTTGAATCTCATGGGCTCACCTTCCTTCTTCACTGCATCCTTCGGATGATTTCTTCTAAGTCTATTATAATACACTTTTTTACAAATAAAAAGCATATCCTTTTTCCAGCTTTCATATACTATTACGTAATCATTATGATTCTCTGGCTATATTAACTCATATATTAGAAAGGTACAATACCATGCTTAAAAAAATAACGATTATCGGCATTATTTTCGTATCCATCCTTGGTACATTGGGACACTTCTTTTATGAATGGTCTGGACAAAGTTATTTTGTTGGTCTCTTCTTTCCTGTGAACGAGTCAACCTGGGAGCATATGAAGCTCCTGTTTTTCCCTACTCCGATATATCTTATGATATTAAATGCAAAATATAAGAAAAAGCTTCCCATTCGTGTCACCCCTGCTCTTATTATTGGTCTTTTATGGGGTCTACTGTTTATTCCCTCTCTGTTTTATACCTATGGAGGCATTCTGGGCTTTTATATCGATTTTATTAATATTGCCATCTTCTATGTATGTGTCATTATCAGCTTTCTCACTTTTTATGATACCGTGTGTTCTAAGGAGGCTCTGGAAGGAAAACGGATATTATATGGTGCAGTGTTCCTGATTGCAATTTTATTTTTTATCTTTACCTTTTCCCCTCCTTCCCTGGGTATTTTCACAGTACCGTGATATAGCAGCACATCAATGTATCTTCTCTCTGTTGTGCAATTGGCAGCTCAGCCGAATGTAGCCTGATTTTATTCTAACTGAATGAAAATTTTATTCTAACTGAGCGAAAAAATAATTGCAATTCCCTCATGCTTATGGTAATATATCATTTGTTCGGTTGTTATATCGAACCAATGCCGGCGTGTCGGAATTGGCAGACGAGGCAGACTCAAAATCTGTTGGGAGCAATCTCGTGCGGGTTCAAGTCCCGCCGCCGGCATTATTGATAAATAAATATGCGTAAAGTAAATCCCCTGGAAGCATTGATTTTACTGGCTCTCAGGGGATTTTTGTGTGAAATAATATAAAGAAATTCACCCTCATCTCTGCCCCATTTTTGCCCCACTTCATACTGCTTCATTTCTGTCATAGAATACTCTTTCATTTATTCAATAAGCTCATTCATAAGATAGTTATTCTACCAGTGCTGGTTCGATTTCCAAGTTTATTTACTTACAATTCCAGCTTCTTGGAGTAATTCTTCTGTTTTCTGCTTACCTCCCCCAAAATATCGATTGCAATTGGTTGTTCTATATCCTTCCGGATTCAGTTTGGTGGATTTACAACATTATTCTTCCGCCTGCCCCAGTCTATATAAGCTTCTTGGGATCGTACTTGTACATTTGAAATGTTTCACCCAAAGCATAGGTTATAATGCTAGTATTTCCTGCCTTTACTACCTGAATTGGTGGATTTGCAGTTGTTTTTTCTTCCTGCCCCCAGGCACTAAGATTTCTAGATTTTATTTTGCTACCTGCTGGTTTTTCCCTGGTTCTGCTGGAAGTTCTCTTGTCACCTGGCGGATTTACCCTTGCTCTTGCAGAATGTCGCCTTGGTACCTACTGAATTGTTCCTTAATGTCTGCCGTAGCACCCTTAGTCACCTGGTGGGTTTACCCTTGCTCTTGCTAGTTTTCCCTCAGTACCAGTTGGATTTTTCTTGCCCTGCCATGCACATCTAGCAATGAAATAATAATCCACCACCTATTCTCAAGCCAATTTTGCCCATCAAAAAAACCAACCACACCATCATTAGATTTTGGATGATATGCCCTCTTTACCAGACAAAATCCAGTAAGGGGATACATATCATTTTGATTCTAACGTTTTTGGTGGGTTGGTTCATTCCAGTGGGAATTCATCACTCTATTTATTTTCTTCCAGCAAGGAAATTATCCCAGCGGATTCTCATCCATATTCTTTAAAATATCAAAGCAATCCAAGGTTGCGAAATAATCCTTTGGTGTCTCTGCTCTTCGAATCATTTCAAAGCTGCCATCCTCCTTTAAGAGGACCTCTGCTGATTTCAGCTTGCCGTTGTAATTGTATCCCATAGCAAAGCCATGTGCTCCAGTATCATGAATATAGAGAATATCTCCCATATTGATTTCAGGCAGCATACGGTCAATGGCAAACTTATCATTATTTTCGCACAGAGAGCCTGTAATATCATATTTGTGATCACATGCAGCATGTTCCTTGCCTAATACCGTAATGTGATGATATGCACCATACATGGCAGGACGCATCAGATTTACTGCACAAGCATCCACGCCGATATATTCCTTATAGGTGTGTTTCTCGTGAATTGCTGTGGTTACCAAGGCTCCGTAAGGACCCATCATAAATCTTCCCATTTCAGTGTAAATTGCTACATTTCCCAAGCCTGCTGGAACAAGAATTTCTTCATATACCTTGCGAACGCCCTCGCCAATAGCATAAATATCGTTAGGTGTCTGATCTGGTGTATAAGGAATTCCTACGCCACCGGAGAGGTTGATGAACTTAATATCACAACCAGTCTCCTTTTTCAGCTCCACAACCAGTTCAAATAAGGTTTTTGCCAGGGCTGGATAATAATCATTGGTAACGGTGTTGCTTACCAGAAATGCATGAAGACCAAAGCGTTTTGCTCCCTTTTCCTTCAGAATGCGGAAGCCTTCGAAAAGCTGTTCTCTGGTAAATCCATATTTGGCGTCTCCAGGATTATCCATAATGCCATTACTGATAGTATACACACCCCCTGGATTAAAACGACAGCTTATGGTCTCTGGGATATGGCCTAAGGTCTGCTCTAAATAATCAATATGAGTAAAGTCATCTAGATTGATAGTAGCTCCGATTTTATCTGCATAAATAAATTCTTCCGCCGGAGTATCATTAGAGGAGAACATAATATCTTCTCCCTTCATACCAATGGCATCAGACAGCATTAATTCTGTTAATGAGGAGCAATCTGCACCACATCCATATTCTCTTAAGATATTCACCAGAAATGGATTCGGATTGGCCTTAATTGCAAAATACTCACGAAATCCCGGGTTCCATGCAAATGCTTCCTTCACTGCCTTCGCATTTTCACGAATCCCCTTCTCATCATATATATGGAACGGGGTTGGAATTTTATTTATAATTTCTTCTACTTTTTCTTTGGATACAAATGGTGTTTTTTCCACGGCTGCTCTCCTTTGTTTTTACATATTTTTAAACTATAGCGAAAAATTGATTTCTTGTCAATTATTATACAAATACAACCTGTATTAATATCATATACAGTACCGTTCCTACCCCTATGCTTAACAAATTATTGCGTTTCCATACATGCAGCAGCACAACGGTGACACAGGCAATCAGCTCCGGCAATCCAAAGGGGGATGCGGTAACATTTACCGCTCTTAAGCAATAAACAACCAGCATTCCAATCACCGCTGGAGGAAGTACCTTTCCAATATAGGTGATAATGGGCGGAATCTTTTCTCCCTTATGAAATACTGCAAAAGGCAAGGCTCTTGTAAAAAAAGTAGCCAGGGCACATAAAATAATGATTAACAGCGATCTACCCACACTAATCGGCATGATTTTCTACCTCCTCCTTAGCTATGTATTTCTTACAGGACAGCAGCAATATGGTGATGCAAACCATCGCTGGAAGAATAAAATTCTTGGTTCCAAAAATCAAAATACAAATAACAGAACATACAATTCCAGTCACTGCCGGAAAGCGATTCTTTATATCCATCCACTGTTCCGTAAGAATGACCAGAAACAGTGCTGTCATGGCAAAATCAATTCCCGTGCTGTCAAAGGGAAGCAGACTTCCTACAATGGCTCCAATGGCGGAACCAATAACCCAGTAGCACTGATTTAAAAAGGCAATAGAAAACAAAAATTTCTGCTCATCTACATCCTTTGGCACCTTCGTTGCAAAAAATAAAGAATAGGTCTCATCCGTTAAGGAAAAAATCATGTACAGCTTCTTCTTTCCCATTCCATTAAAACGCTCTAACAACGACAAGCCATAAAATACCTGGCGAATATTTACCATGACCTCCATGAAAATCACGGAAAATAAGCTGACACCTGGTGCAAAGAAATTTACGGCCAGATATTGACCACTGCCGGCATATACCAATAAACTCATAAGAATTGCCCACAGGAAATTATATCCCTTCTCCTGAAACATAACGCCAAAGGCAATTCCAATAAACAAATATCCCACAAGAACCGGAACGGTAAAGGGAAATGCGGCTTTGACTGCTTTTATATAAGAAGATTTTTTCTCCATATCGTCCTCCTAACGTACAGATTATACTTTACCTTTTTTTCTCTTTCATTTCAAGAGAGTAATTGGTATACTGTTGTTAAATATAGGTTTTTTTGCCGAACAATGTTGTAAGAACGAAAGAGGGATGATTATGAAGGTATCCATCATTTCCAATGAAGATGGGACAACGCTATACACAGACACGATTGCTCCAAAGGCAACCGACACAGAGGATTTCTCCAGCTATCTGGATTCCACGGAAGCTTCCAGTACTGCCAGCTCTACCATGACATTAGAGGAAATCTTCCAGGAAGCCTCCGAGACCTATGGAGTGGATGTGAACCTGTTAAAGGCCATTGCCAAGCAGGAGTCTAATTTCGATCCGGATTCCACCAGCTCCAGCGGTGCACAGGGTATTATGCAGCTTATGCCTGCAACTGCTGAGTCCCTTGGTGTGGAAGATGCCTACGACCCCTATGAAAATATTATGGGCGGAGCCAAATATATCAGCCAGATGCTTGCTCGTTACAACGGCGATACAAGCCTTGCTCTGGCCGCCTACAATGCAGGAAGCGGAAATGTGGCAAAATATGGCGGAATTCCTCCATTTACAGAAACACAGAATTATGTGAAGAAGGTGACGGCTTATTATAATGAAGGAGTTACCGTTCCAGAGACCTCCTATGTGAAATCCGCCGCCTCAAAAGAAGACATTGCCCAAGAGCTTAGCACGCTGCTGGCAGAATTCCCACAGCATTCCAGTTATCAGCAGTTTCTGGCTTTGTTAAATGAATCTGCGCTGACAGACAGCTCGACGGCCAATTCCAGCAACAGCACTTCCAATGAAAGTGCACAATCTGCTTACCAGCAGCTACTTAGTGGTACCAATCAGATTATTAAGGACATGCTTTCTGATTTAAACTGATATTTTATATAACACGATAAAATAACGTACAAAAAAAAGTCCTTGAAATTCAAGGACTTTTTAAGCTGATGACGGGAGTCGGACCCGTGACCTCCTCACTACCAATGAGGTGCTCTACCACTGAGCCACATCAGCCTGCGGTTTTTACCGACTTGATTAATATACTATAAGGTTCCTGTTGTGTCAAGATGAAATCTGATTTTTCTTTGGATTTTTCTTTCACTTTTTTAGGATTTTTTCATTTCTCACATTTTTCCATGCTCAGGAATCAATCCTTGGCGATATGCCTCTAGTAAAGCTTCTAATTCTTCTATGCTTTCTTTAATCTGCAGGCCAATATCCGTATCTGCAACCAGCTTTCTCTTTACCACCTTCTGCACTAATAAGGTATGGGAATGGACATCGATTCCATTTTCCACAGCTTCCTCAATGGAGGTGAAGGGTTCGTGAGCGGCAATCATAAGACCAAAGGAATTGTAAATTAAGGTATAGCCCGCAATTCCGGTTTTGGGCTGGTATGCTTTGGATAAACCGCCATCAATAATTAACAGCTTGCCGTTACATTTAATAGGAGATTCTCCATTCTTAGATTCAATAGGAATATGGCCATTTACAATATGAGACTCTGAGGAAGTCAAGCCAAATTCCTGCATAATACGAACTGCAGTGTCCTCATCCTCCAGCAGCGTGTAATATGGGTTCTTGGTTTCTATGTGGGTCTTTGTATCTGCAATAAAATAACGCTCGAAGGTGGTCATCTTATCCTTCCCGAATACAGGGGAATTTTGGTTTTTCCACATGAACCACAGCATATCCAGACCCTTTTGCTTTTCTATCGGCTCGGTCGCATAATATCCTTTTCTGGCGTATGCATCTAATACATCATAAAGTTCTTTTCCACTATATGTATCTCCCAGAACATTTACCTTCTTAAAGGAACCGTCTGGATTTAATATCATACATCCGTGATAGAGAAGATTCCCATTATAAATCTTATACAGACTTCCCTTAGAATACAGGAAGCGAATATGCTTTTGCAGCTTTTCGCAGTTAACAAATGCATACACAAGGCGGTCAACCACCTCCTGCTCCTTCTCGGTGAGCTTCCAGGGTTCTTTGGGATCTATGGTTGGAAAATGTTGGTCTCTTAAGGGATAGGTCTTGCCCTCTAAGGTAATCTCCCCCTTCTCCCAATTGGTAAAATGCATAACCATGCGGTCTTTCATATCAAAATCCGGATGACGCTGCATAATCTGCTCTTCCAGCTTAAACTGCATCATGGTAATTGCTTTATGCATCTTCGCATCAATGGAAGCATCTCGAATATCATAATTCTCTTCACGAAAATCTACCTTAAAGTATTCGCAGGGATCATTTGCATATGCATCCATGGCATAACGAGCCAGGGGAACCAGATTAATTCCATAACCTTCTTCCAAGGTATTTAAATTTCCATATTTCGCAGCAATCCGAATCACATTGCAGATACAGGCCGGGTTTCCTGCCGCTGCCCCCATCCACAGCAGGTCATGATTGCCCCACTGGATATCCACGGAATGATGCTTCATTAAATCATCCATAATGAAATAGGGATAAGGTCCTCGGTCAAAGATATCTCCCACCACATGCAAATGATCCACCACAAAGCGACGCACCAGATTACTTAATGCCACAATCAGCTCATCTGCTCTTCCAATTTGAATCACTGTATCTAATATTGCATTGTAGTATTCCTCCTGATCCGTTTCATCTGCTCTTCCAGATAGAAGCTCTTCGATTACATAGGCAAAATCCGCTGGCAATGCCTTACGAACCTTGGAGCGGGTATACTTAGAGGAAGCCTTCTTACAGAGAATAATCAAACGACACAGCATAATCCGGTACCAGTCATCAATATTCTCCTCCACCCGCTGTGCCTGCTCTATAGCTTGCTCCGGATAGTAAATCAGTGTAGCCAGCTTTTTCTTTTCCCGACTTCCAATGATATCCTTAAATTCTTCATCAATTTTTCTCTTAATGGCACCAGAACCATTTCGTAAAATATGCTGGTACTGCTCGTATTCCCCATGTACATCTGTTATAAAATGCTCTGTTCCTTTTGGCAAATGTAGAATTGCAGTAAGGTTAATAATCTCCGTTACAGCATCTGCAATGGTTGGATATTGTTTGGATAACACCTGAAGATACTTTCGTTGTAGCTGTTCCATAAGTCCTCCTGTACGAAAATAAGGGAGTGCATCGCACTCCCTTACAAATTCATTACGCCTCTATGCTTTGCAGCTTCTCTGATATTTTATCTAAGGTTTTCTCTGGCACGGAGCCATCTGAATACAAATCCTGCATGGTTCCTTCATATTTCAACAATGCACTGGCATCCAGCCATGCTTCCTTATTAAATTCATCATCAAATATTGCAAATATTTCTCTGTTTTGTAACAGTTCAGATAAAGGTAATTCTTTTAAACTCATTTTCACGAACCTTCACTTCATATAATTCCTTAAAAGGTATGACCGCTCTTATACTCTGGATAAATAATCGCCTGTTCTGGTATCGATCTTAAGCTTATCGCCGATTTCTACAAATAATGGAACATATACAACAGCTCCGGTTTCCACAGTAGCTGGTTTCGTAGCTCCCTGTGCTGTATCACCCTTTAATCCAGGCTCTGTCTCAGTTACTTCTAACTCTACAAAGAAAGGTGGCTCAATAGCAAATACCTTTCCCTTATAGGAAAGCATAGTAACACTTTCATTTTCTTTTACAAACTTTAATGCATCGCCAACGGTATCATCACCTAAGGCAACCTGATCATAAGTCTCTACATCCATGAAGTTATATAAATCTCCATCATTGTACAGATACTGCATTTCCTTCTTATCAACAAAAGCAGTTGGGAACTTCTCGTTTGGACGGAAGGTAGTTTCGGTAACACCACCACTTACGATGTTCTTTAACTTTGTTCTAACAAATGCTGCCCCTTTTCCTGGTTTAACATGCTGAAACTCAATAACCTGGCATACATTTCCATCTATATCGATTGTAGTTCCGTTTCTGAATTCACCTGCTGAAATCATTTCTTTTGTCCTCCTTATATTGCGGGCAAAGCCCATTCCTGTCCCTTATTGTATAATAAACAGGCGTGTTTTTCAAGCTATTTATGCATTCTTCTGCTCAATAGCATGTATCATGTCAATTCTCGTCTGATGGCGACCACCCTGAAACTCAGCTTCCAAATAAGTTTTTACAATATCCTTCGCCACCTCGATACCCACAATTCTTGCTCCAAAGGCAATAATATTGGCATTGTTATGCTCCTTCACCAGACGAGCCGTGGTAGTATCCGAACAAACGGCTGCCCGCACACCAGGAATCTTATTGGCAGCAATGGAGATTCCCACGCCAGTGCCACAGATTAATACACCACAGTCTGCCTCTCCATCAACTACGGCTCTTCCAACCTTCTCTCCATAATCAGGGTAGTTGCAGCTGTCACTGGTATCTGTGCCATAATTTATTACCTCATAACCAAGTTCCTGTAGATATGCCATGATTTCCCGCTTCATTTCCAGGGCTGCATGATCATTTCCAATTGCTATTTTCATCTCTTCATCCTTCTTTCAATGGTACTTTTTGTATTGTGTCCCCATATTTGCAATATATACGATAGGCAATTAATACGATTCCTTCCAGAAAGCGTTTCAGAATGATCTGAATCTCTTCCTTCCAGGGAAGAATCGGGTGAACCAATACGGTACGAATTCCAGCCAAATTGGCTCCACACACATCTGTGAAAATCTGATCTCCTATAAAAATCGTATTCTCCTGATTGGTTCCCATCATTTCCATGGCCTTATGATAATTTACAGGCTTAGGCTTGCCAGCCTTGTAAATGTAGCTTGCTCCCACCTGGTCGTTAAAGCTCTTAACCCGAGGCTCCTTGTTATTAGATAACAGCATGCATTGATAACCCAATTCCTTCAATTCTGCAAAGAAGGCAATGGCTCTGTCATCTGCCGGTGCTCCATGGGGAACCAGGGTATTATCCACATCGAAGATCACACCGCGGTATCCCTGTCGATATAATTCTGCAAAATCAATTGCATAGGTAGATTTCACCCAATCATTGGGGTATAACATCCGTTTCATAGCAATCCCTTCCTACTTTACCAGCTTTGAAATCTGTTTGAAGGTATCTGTTCCGGATTTCTGCAATAATTCGTAAAGGATAGCCTCAGCAGTTGTAATCAGAGCACCTTCCTGCTGTGCACGAACCAAAGCCATCTCCTTATCCTCCAAGCTTCTGCTGGAAATACAGTCTGCCACCAGAATTGGCTGATATCCGGCTGCTTTTAAATCAATGACGGTCTGAAGTACACAGATATGAGCTTCAATGCCACAAACAATCACATTCTTACGCTGTGTACCAAGCTTTTCTTTTGCCTGGGGACTATCATAGACACTAAATGTGCCCTTATCAATATATTCTTCACTTCCAATTGCGTCTGTTATCTCAGGAAGATTCATTCCCAAGCCCTTGGCATACTGGGTGGTTAAAATCATTGGAATTCCAATTGCCTGTAATCCCTTTAACAGAATCACTGATTTTCTTAATAATTCTTCTTGATTTGCCATTGCAGGTACAATCTTCTCCTGATAATCAATGACAATTGCTGATGTATCTTCTGGTCTTATTCTCATATGTTTCCTCCATCCTGTTATTCCTTAGTCATTATAGCAAAAGAAACGGATTATGAAAAGGGCAGAAAAATACCCAGAGAATCATCCCTGGGTAAATATACGTTGTGAATTTATAAGGAAAAGTTCTCTCCACCACGAAGCTCTGGGCCACTGGCTGCTGCCGTTTGGGTATCTCCCACAAAGAACTGATACTGCTGCAGCACCTGATCCTTTTGCATATCAGAGATTGCCTTTTGCACATCCAGGGATAAAATATCGCTTTCCTCTCCCTTTAACTCGTAGGTGGTCTCCGGATTATACTGGTTAGCATAATCATAAGCACCAAAGGTCTGCCGTGCCAAGGCATCAGTCTCTTGTCCCATGGATGCCGATTCTATGGATGCAGATTCTGGGGATGCAGATTCTGGGGATGCAGCACTTGCACTGACTGCCAGCTGCTCCTCCTGTGGTTGCGTGTTGGCAAGTTCAGTTTTCGATATTTCGTTGTAGTTGTAGAATCCCGAATAGGGACGGATTCCTGAAATATTCATAACGAACCTCTCCTGATTACAGTTACTATTGTCTCTTGTATTATAGTTATCGGCATTTCGCCTAAATACTTAAGACTTCTATTTGTCTAACATTTTCTTCAATTCACTCATAAATGTATTCACATCTTTAAATTCTCTGTATACTGATGCAAATCTTACATAAGCTACTGCTTCTAAATCCTTCAGCTTATCCATAACGATTTCCCCGATTTCTGCACTGGGGATTTCCTTTTCTTCTCTGCTGAAAATTTCTGTCTCCACATCATCAATTAATTTATTAATCTGATCTGCAGAAATAGGTCTCTTGTGGCAGGCACGAAGTACCCCTGCTTCAATCTTGGTGCGATCATACTGTTCCCGATTGTTATCCTTCTTAATAACGATCAATGGGATGGTCTCAACCTTCTCATATGTAGTAAAACGCTTCCCGCATTCATCGCATAAACGACGACGTCGAATAGAGTTATTATCATCTGCTGGTCTGGAGTCGATAACCCTGGTATTTTCGCTGTTGCAAAATGGACACTTCATACTATTTTTTCCTCCTAATGCTACCTATTAATCATAGATTACATAACTAGGTTCAGTATAATTGAATTTTCTGACAAGTGTCAAGCTTTTCTTGGCTTTTCGCCCCTATACGGTTTACATAACTCTTATTTTCGGATAATTTCCTTTTCACATACATCCACCAGGATAATATCCGGTCCAATGCGAATCACCTTGCACCAGGGAATCACATACTCAAAATCGCACCCTAGCACACCCAAAAATTTCCCAGGACCAGGCACAATTAACGCCGTAATTCTCCCGTCCTTCTCACATAGTTCTATGTCTAACACATGTCCTAGGCATTTGCAATCAGCTACATTAATAACATCCTTCTCACATAACTCACATAGACGCATAAAGAATCCCTCCACCACATGATATGATGGAGGGACTTCAATTATTCTTATACGTTGAAACGGAACAATATCACATCACCGTCAACAACAACATATTCTTTGCCTTCTACTCTGACCAGACCTTTTTCCTTCGCCGCATTCATGGAGCCGCATTCCATCAGGTCATTATAATGAACCACCTCTGCCTTAATAAAGCCCCGTTCGAAATCCGTATGAATCTTACCTGCTGCCTGGGGAGCCTTGGTTCCTACATGAATCGTCCATGCTCTGGTCTCATCTTCTCCACTGGTCAGATAGGAAATCAAGCCAAGAATCCGATAGCTTGCTGCAATTAATTTATCCAAGCCGGATTCTGCAATTCCTAAGTCTGCCAGAAATTCCTTCTTCTCTTCATCCTCTAGCTCGGAAAGCTCCTGCTCGATTTGTGCACAGATGACAAATACCTCGGAACCGTTATCTGCTGCATAGTTACGAACTGCCTGTACATGAGCATTTCCTGCTCCATCATCTGATAAATCCTCTTCTGCAACATTTGCCGCATAGATGACAGGCTTAGCTGTCAGCAGATTGTATTCTTTAAAATAGCCTTCCTCGTCTTCATCCTCTAATACAAAGCCGGATGCCATATTTCCCGCCTCCATATGTGCTAAGAGACGCTTCTGCATTGCTGCTTCCTTTTGAAGTGTCTTATCCATACGGGATGCCTTCTCTGTCTTAGCATAACGACGCTCTAAAATCTCCATATCGGAAAATAATAATTCCAGATTAATGGTCTCAATATCTCGGATTGGGTCGATAGAGCCATCCACATGAACCACATTGCTGTCTTCAAAGCAGCGAACCACATGAACAATAGCATCTACCTCTCTGATATTTGCCAGAAATTGATTGCCCAGACCTTCTCCCTTGCTGGCGCCCTTCACAAGACCTGCAATATCTACAAATTCAATAACAGCCGGGGTCGTCTTCTTACTGTGATACATCTCTGTTAATTTATCCAATCTTACATCCGGTACTGCTACAATTCCCACATTAGGGTCTATGGTACAAAATGGATAATTGGCGGATTCTGCTCCTGCCTTGGTAAGTGAATTAAATAAGGTACTTTTGCCTACATTGGGCAGGCCGACGATTCCTAATTTCATGCTTCTCTATCTCCTTTTATTTCTAGGGCTTCCTGGGAACTTCAATCTCCAGCTTACGCCCACTTAGTGATTTTTTTATATTTCATCCTGCAACTTATTTTCTCTTATCATTGCCTGATACAATCATATATCTTAGCATATTTTGTAAGGTTTGGGTAGTCCTATGTTTTGTGTTACAGTACACATTATATGTGATAAGCAAGACTTGTTATTCCGAAGACTTAAGTGGGCTGGGGCGAGCGGATAATAAACGCAAGAAATCCCCCAAACTATAGGATTGAAGCGTAAAATTTGCTTGTGCGAGTCTCTGGTTTGGAGGATATATGACGATTACGGATGCGTGGCCCCAAGAAGCTTAAATGCTCTGGGGCGAGCGGATGACGAACGCATGAAATCCCCCAAACTATAGGCTTAAAGCGTAAAATTTGCTTGTGCAAGTCTCTAGTTTGGAGGATATGTGACGATTACGTAAGCGTGGCCCCAAGAAGCTTAAATGCTCTGGGGCGAGCGGATAATAAAAACATGAAATCCCCCAAACTATAGGCTTAAAACGTAAAATTTGCTTGTGCAAGTCTCTAGTTTGGAGGATATGTGACGATTACGGATGCGTGGCCCCAGGAAGCTTAAATGCTC